>NZ_VSRL01000026.1 GCF_012184385.1 Lentzea indica | reverse complement strand
CGCCGTCACGTTCACGGACGCAGGCGACCGGGCCGAACGGGCCGCGACGGGCTGGCGGTGATCGCCGGCAACGACGAGCTGCGGGAACGGGACGCGTTGAAGATGGCGGGGTTCGCCTCCGCCATGAGGGACGGGCTGCGGCAACGCGGTGTGCCGGAGCTTGACGCGGCCGTTGCCGCTGAACTGGGTGTACTGGCGCTCCGGCGTGGTTACGCCCGGTGGCTCGAGGCCGGCGGGGACTTCGCTGAAGTCGCCCGCCGGGCGCTCGACGACGTTCGAGTGGCGGCTGCCGCGCTAGAGGGTGCTGAGTAGTTCCTCGACCTCGGCGGCGATGCGGTCCAGCGCCTGGTCGTTCTCGTGCGCGGTGATCGCCCGGTCGATCCAGTCCGCGATCAACGGCATCTGCTCCGGCTTGAGGCCGCGCGTGGTGATCCCTGCCGTCCCCAGCCGGATCCCCGACGGGTCGAAGGGCTTGCGCGGGTCGAACGGCACCGCGTTGTAGTTCAGCTCGATCCCCGCCCGGTCCAGCGCCTGCGCCGCGGGCTTGCCTGCGATCGCCTTCGACGTCAGGTCGACGAGGATCAGGTGGTTGTCGGTGCCACCGGACACCAGGTCGAAACCACGTTCCAGCAGCGCGTCCGCCAACGCCTTGGCGTTCGCGACGATCGTGTGCGCGTACTCGCGGAACTCCGGCTGCGCGGCTTCATGCAGCGCCACGGCGATCGCGGCGGTCGTGTGGTCGTGCGGACCGCCCTGCAGGCCGGGGAACACCGCGCGGTCGATCGCGCGAGCGTGCTCGGCGTCGCAGAGGATCATGGCGCCGCGCGGGCCGCGCAACGTCTTGTGCGTGGTCGTGGTGATCACCGGCGCGTGCCCGACCGGCGACGGGTGTGCGCCACCCGCGACGAGCCCTGCGATGTGCGCGATGTCGGCGACCAGGACCGCGTCGATCTCCTGGGCGATCTGCGCGAACGCCGGGAAGTCGATGGTGCGGGGAATCGCCGTGCCACCGCAGAAGATGACCTTCGGGCGTTCGGCGAGTGCGAGCGCGCGGACCTTGTCCATGTCCACGACGCCGGTGTCCTTGCGGACGTCGTACTGCACCGCGTGGAACCACTTGCCGGTGGCGGACACGTTCCAGCCGTGGGTGAGGTGGCCGCCCATCGGGAGCGACATGCCCATCACGGTGTCTCCCGGCGACAGGAACGCCAGGTACACGGCCAGGTTCGCGGGTGCGCCGGAGAGCGGCTGGACGTTCGCGTGGTCCACGCCGAACAGCGCTTTCGCCCGGTCGATGGCGAGCTGTTCGACCTGGTCGATGATCTGCTGGCCCTCGTAGTACCGCTTGCCGGGGTAGCCCTCGGAGTACTTGTTCGTCAGCACAGAGCCTGTTGCCTCGAGCACAGCGGCCGACACGTCGTTCTCGGACGCGATCATGCGCAGCTTGGAGGCCTGGCGGCGTTCCTCGGCCTGGATCAGGGCGGAGATCTCGGGATCAACGTTAGAGAGCACGGCGCTACTCCACGCCGGGCACCCAGGCGTTCGGTGCGCTCGGCCGTCGCTTCCCGGTGGTCAGTTCCACCCTCGGCACGCCAGTCGCGGACGTGCCGAGCTTAGTCCAGCGTGAACGGGTCGTACTTGATCCGGTCGAGAGGAGTTCCGGCCACCAGCATGCGGGACACGGTCGACCTGATCATGGCGGGGCTGCCGCAGACCAGGACGTCACGGTCCTCCCACGCTCCGTAGCGCGTCACCACGTCGGCCAGGCTGCCCTGCTCGACGCCCCGGACACCGGGGTCCGACTCCAGCACCGGCACGACCGTGAGCCACGGGTTCGTGGTCGCGATGCGCTGCAGGTTGTCCAGGTCGTAGAGGTCCTCGCGGGTGCGGCCGCCGTAAAACAGGTGCACGCGGGGGTTGTCGCCCCACTGCGCCATCTCGTCGATGATCGCGTGCATCGGCGCCACGCCCGTGCCGCCGGCGACCATCAGGACGTCCGACCCGGCCGTGCGGTCGACCGAGAGACGTCCCATCGGCGGACCGATGCGCCAGGTGTCACCCGCCTGCGTGTGGCCGACCACCGAGCGCGACACCCATCCGCCGTCGACGGACCGGATGTGGAACTCGATGATGCCGTCCTCACGCGGGGCGTTCGCCGGCGAGTAGTACCGCCACAAACGCTTGCGCTGCGGCGTCTCGACGCTGACGTACTGCCCGGCGCGGTAGTTGACCGGGTGGTCGGGCTGCAGCCGGACGACGGCCAGGTCCCACGAGACGCGCTGGTGCTCCAGCACCGTCGCGTGCCAGTAGGCGGGCCCGTTGTCGGCGTCGGCGGCCTCCTGCATGGCCCTGGCCATCAGCGTGTAGGCCTCGGCCCACGCCATCTCGACCTTGGGTGTCCAAGCGGTGCCGGCGAACTTCTTCACCGCCGACAGCAGTGCCGTGCCGACCGCCTCGTAGTGGACGTTGATGACACCGAACTTGCGGTGGTCACGGCCCAGCTGGCGGAGGAACGGGATGAGGTCGTCCGGGCGGTCGACCATCTGCACCACGTGCACGAGGGCGCGCAGCAGGCGGCTGCGTTGCACCTCCATGTTCGCGGGGAACATCTCGCGTGTGGCAGGCGAGAGCGAGAAGAGCATGCCGTAGAAGAACTTCGCCACTTCTTCGGCGTGCGGCTCCACCACCGCGAAGCTCTCCCGGATCATCCGCACCATCGCGGTGACGCCGGGCGGGGGTTCTCGGTGGGGCGGGGTAGGGATGGGGCTCAGCACAGCGTTCGCAGTCATGGTCCGCGCGCAGTCTCCACGTTCTCATTGGCGCCAGCAAGGCGCTGTAGTCCTCGTCAAGCATCCGTCCCCCGACAGGGTGGACAGTAACCCCTGATTGGTGGGTTTGACTCCTTGATGCCACCTTCGAGCGAAGTCTGATTACTGTACGCAACTAGTTGTTACCGCAACAGTGTGAATGTGAGGGTCCGTCTGTACCGGGTTGCGCGCTTGCGTGCGACGGTGTGGCGCGTGTCCCTGCCAGAGCTGACTGAAACCACCTCACCTGACCGCGTCGGGCAACCTGGCTCACGAGGTGAGCACTTCCTCCAATGTGCCTTGGAGACCACGGATCGCGCCACACGCTTCTACTCGGACCAGGTCCTGGACCACCTCAACCCCGCGATGGCCGAGTTCGTCGGCCGCATGGAGATGGCCTTCATCTCGACCGCCGATGCCGACGGGGAGTGCGACTCGACCCTGCGGGCCGGGCCTGCGGGGTTCATCCAGGTGATCGACTCCCGGACCGTCGCGTACCCCGAGTACCGCGGCAACGGCGTGATGGCGTCCCTGGGCAACATCATGGAGAACCCGCACGTCGGGATGCTGATGGTGGACTTCGCCGACGACCTGATCGGGCTGCACGTGAACGGGAGAGCCCGGATCGTGCCGCGAGAGGAGTTCTCCACGGAGGACAAGAAGGTGGAGCGGTGGGTGGTGGTCGAGGTGCAGGAGGCCTACATCCACTGCCGCAAGCACATCCCCCGGATGATCCCGGTCGACCGCGTGCGGGACTGGGGCACCGACGACGTGAAGCGCAAGGGCGGCGACTACTTCGGGGTCAAGGCGGACAAGAGCGCCGATTGACCGCACGCGGGGACCGTTCGTACTGGAAGACGGTGCGGATGGTCCCCGCGTGACCCAGAACAAGTTGCTGTAGCTAACTATCTCCAGATATAGTTGTATCGCATCAACTAACTACTGGAGGTGTGCTTGAACCGGCCCTCGTCGCATCGGGAGATCCTCGAAGCGCTGTCCGGCATCTGGGTGGCGCTGCTCGTCGCGATCCTCAGCTCCACCATCGTCTCGAACACTCTCCCGACGATCCTGGCCGAGCTCAAGGGCACGCAGACCCAGTACACGTGGGTCATCACGGCGATGTTGCTCGCCTCCACGGCGAGCACGCCGGTGTGGGGCAAGCTCGCGGACCTGTTCGACAAGAAGAAGCTGCTGCAGGCGAGCATCGTGCTGTTCGTCGTCGGCTCGGTGCTGTCAGGCCTGAGCCAGAACATGGAGCAGCTCATCGCGTTCCGGGTGGTCCAGGGCCTGGGCATGGGTGGCGTGCAGGCGCTCGGCCAGGTCGTGGTCGGGGCGCTGCTCAGCCCCAGGGAGCGCGGCCGGTACAGCGGCTACACCGGCATGGTGATCTCTGCCGGCACGGTGGGCGGGCCGCTGGTCGGCGGGTTCCTCGTCGTGGCTGGGCTGGCGCTGGTGCTTCTTCGTCTGCGTGCCGCTGGCGTTGGTCGCCCTCGCGGTGCTGCACAAGACGTTGCACCTGCCGGTCACGAAGCAGCGTGTGAAGATCGACTACCTCGGCGCCACGCTGATCACGGGTGGCGTGAGCCTGATGCTGATGTGGGTCTCGTTCGCGGGCAAGGACTTCGCCTGGTTGTCCAGGGAGAGCGCGCTGTTCGTCGGTGGAGCGCTGCTGGCGATCGTCGGTGCCTACTTCGTCGAGCGGCGGGCCAGTGCGCCGGTCATTCCGCTGCACCTGTTCAAGAACCGGACGGTGGTGCTGGCGATGCTCGGTGGCATCGCGGTCGGTACGGCGATGTTCGGCGCGTCGGTGTTCATGGGGCAGTACTTCCAGATCGCGCGCGGGTTCTCTCCCACGAAGGCGGGGCTCCTCACGGTTCCGCTCGTCCTGGGCCTGAGCATCTCGAGCACGGTCAGCGGGCAGTTGATCGCCAAGAGCGGCAGGTGGAAGAGCTACCTGGTCTGGGGTGCGTTCTCGCTGGTCATCGGGCTGGCGCTGCTCGGGACGATCGACCACGCCACGAACCTCGTCCTGATGGGGGCCTACCTGGCGCTGGTCGGCGTCGGGGTGGGGCTGACCATGCAGAACCTGGTGCTGGCCGTGCAGAACGGCGTGGGCATGGCGGATCTCGGGGCGGCCAGCTCCACGGCCACGTTCCTGCGGTCGTTGGGCGGGACGGCCGGCGTCTCGGTGCTCGGAGCGGTTCTGGCGGCTCACGTGAGCACGAAGACGCTCGACCGCGGCTCCCTCTCCCCAGTGGTGCGGGACTCCTACGGCGATGCGATGGGTGAGTTGTTCCTGATCGCCGCCGGTCTCGCGATCTTCACGGTGATCGCGGTGCTGCTGATCAAGGAGCAGCCGTTGCGAGATTCGGTGGACGTCACTCCAACGGCTTCTGGTGCACAGACGGTCGCCACTGAACCTGATTCACCTGTGGATACTGAACAGCGGATTGTGGACAACTCGACGATCGCTGTGGACAAGCTGTTAGTGCTTTCGAGTGACGGTGATCAGGAGGTCGCGGCGCGTTCGGCTGCGCTGCGTTCCACACAGAACTCGTTGCCCTCGGGGTCGTGCATCGTGACCCAGCCGGTTCCGTCGGGCCTGCGCTGATCGTCGTAGATCGTCGCGCCGATGCCGAGCAGGCGCTCGACCTCCTCGTCGCGGGTGCAGTCGGACGGCTGCAGGCAGATGTGCACGCGGTTCTTGACGGTCTTGCCCTCGGGGACGTTGATGAAGAGGTAGCGGATGCCGATCGGCAGCTCGATGAGGCACTCGGGGTCGCCGGGGTTGTCGTCCGGATGCAGCGGCAGGCCGAGCACCTTGCTCCACCACGAGGCGATCTCGTAGGAGTCGCGCGCGTCGACCGTGACGTTGTGGATGATTGAGGTCATGGCGTCGATCTTCGCCTACCCCGCACCAACGGCCGCAGGATTTTGGGGACGGCCGTCACGTTCGCATAGTTGAGCGGAACAGACTCAACTTTTCTGACGTTGTGCGGGGTGATGGTCCATGCTGGAGGCTGACCACGAGGTGGAGGAATGGACGCTTTCAACCCGACGACCAAGACGCAGCAGGCGGTTTCCGCGGCGGTTCAGGCCGCGACGCTCAACGGGAACCCGGACGTGGGGTCCGTGCACCTGCTCAGTGCACTGCTGGCGCAGACGGACGGGTTGACCTCGCCGTTGCTGTCGGCGGTGGGAGCCGACCCGACGCTGGTGCACAAGGAGCTCGAGCAGCTCTCGCGCTCGCTGCCCAGCGCGTCGGGCACGACGGTTTCCGCCCCGCAGCTCTCGCGCGACGCTGTGCGGGTGCTCGGCAAGGCGCAGGAGCTCGCCACCGAGATGGGCGACGAGTACGTCTCCACCGAGCACCTGCTCGTCGGGCTGGCGCATCACGGTGGTCAGGTGGCCGACCTGCTGCGGCGGCACGGTGCGACGCCGGACGCGTTGACCGAGGCCTTCGCGAAGGTGCGCGGGTCGGCGCGGGTGACGTCGCCGGATCCCGAGGGCACCTACAAGGCGCTGGAGAAGTACGGCGTCGACCTGAC
This sequence comes from Lentzea indica, assembly GCF_012184385.1. Classification (GTDB taxonomy): domain Bacteria; phylum Actinomycetota; class Actinomycetes; order Mycobacteriales; family Pseudonocardiaceae; genus Lentzea; species Lentzea indica. The sequence goes on along the minus strand of NZ_VSRL01000026.1, from coordinate 54,603 downwards.
CGAACGCGCCCGCAAGGGCGAGCTCGACCCGGTGATCGGCCGTGACGCCGAGATCCGCCGGGTCGTCCAGGTGCTGTCGCGGCGCACCAAGAACAACCCCGTGCTGATCGGTGAGCCCGGCGTCGGCAAGACGGCGATCGTCGAGGGCCTTGCGCAGCGCGTCGTGGCCGGCGACGTGCCGGAGTCGTTGCGCGGCAAGCGGGTCGTGGCACTCGACCTCGGCTCGATGGTCGCGGGCGCCAAGTACCGCGGTGAGTTCGAGGAGCGGCTCAAGGCCGTGCTGAAGGAGATCACCGACTCGGCCGGCCAGGTCATCACGTTCATCGACGAGCTGCACACGATCGTCGGTGCCGGCGCGACCGGCGAGTCGGCCATGGACGCCGGCAACATGATCAAGCCGATGCTGGCCCGCGGTGAGCTGCGCATGGTCGGTGCCACGACGCTGGACGAGTACCGCGAGCACATCGAGAAGGACGCCGCTCTGGAGCGTCGCTTCCAGCAGGTGCTGGTGGGCGAGCCGTCGGTGGAGGACACCGTCGGCATCCTGCGTGGCTTGAAGGAGCGCTACGAGGTGCACCACGGCGTGCGCATCACCGACGCCGCTCTGGTCGCCGCCGCAACGCTCTCCGACCGCTACATCACCGCGCGCTTCCTGCCGGACAAGGCGATCGACCTCGTCGACGAGGCCGCGTCCCGGCTGCGCATGGAGATCGACTCCCGTCCCGTCGAGATCGACACCGTCGAACGTGCCGTGCGTCGCCTCGAGATCGAGGAGATGGCGCTGGCCAAGGAGTCCGACGCGGCTTCCCTGGAGCGGCTTTCCGCGCTGCGCGCCGAGCTGGCCGAGAAGCGCGAGGAGCTGTCCGCGCTGACGGCCAGGTGGCAGAACGAGAAGGGCTCCATCGACAAGGTCAGGACGCTCAAGGAGCAGCTGGAGTCGCTGCGCGGCGAGTCGGAACGGGCTGAGCGCGACGGTGACCTCGGTCGTGCCGCGGAGCTGCGCTACGGCCGGATTCCCGCGCTGGAGAAGGAACTCGAAGCGGCCTCGGAGTCCACTCAGGACGCTGCCATGCTCAAGGAGGAGGTCGGCCCCGACGACGTCGCGGACGTTGTCTCCGCGTGGACCGGCATCCCCGCCGGGCGCCTGCTGGAGGGCGAGACCGCCAAGCTGCTGAGGATGGAGACGAGCTCGGACGCCGAGTCGTCGGCCAGGCCGAGGCCGTGCGGGTCGTCTCGGACGCCGTGCGCCGCACGCGTGCCGGCGTCGCCGACCCCGACCGCCCGACGGGATCGTTCCTGTTCCTCGGCCCCACCGGCGTCGGCAAGACCGAGCTGGCCAAGGCGCTGGCCGCGTTCCTGTTCGACGACGAGCGGGCGATGATCCGCATCGACATGAGCGAGTACTCCGAGAAGCACTCGGTGGCCCGCCTGGTCGGCGCGCCTCCCGGCTACGTCGGATACGACCAGGGCGGCCAGCTGACCGAGTCGGTCCGCCGCCGCCCGTACTCGGTCGTGCTGCTGGACGAGGTCGAGAAGGCGCACCCCGACGTGTTCGACGTGCTGCTGCAGGTCCTCGACGACGGCCGCCTGACCGATGGCCAGGGCCGCACCGTGGACTTCCGCAACACGATCCTCGTGCTCACCTCGAACCTGGGTTCGCACGCCATCGCGAACCCGTCACTGAGCGAGATGGAGCGCAAGGACGCCGTGTTGTCGGTGGTGCAGCGCCACTTCAAGCCGGAGTTCCTGAACCGGCTCGACGACGTCGTGGTGTTCCACGCGCTCGCCACCGAGGAGCTGACGTCCATTGTGGACATCCAGATCGAACGACTGGCCGGCCGTCTGGCCGCTCGCCGGCTGACCCTGGACGTCACGCCGTCGGCTCGTGACTGGTTGGCGCTCAACGGCTTCGACCCGGTGTACGGGGCTCGGCCGTTGCGCAGGCTGGTGCAGTCGGCGATCGGTGACCAGCTCGCCAAGGAGTTGCTGGCAGGCGAGGTGCGCGACGGCGACACGGTCAGGGTCGACGTTCTGGACGACAACTCGGGCCTGATCGTGGGCCGCGCCGCGTGACCTACGTTCGGTTCCAAGCGGCCCTGCCTGATCGGCAGGGCCGCTTTCTCGGCGTGTTCGCCCTGGTGAACATGATGGCGCGCCGGGGTCAGCTGACCCCGGCGCAGCAGGTGTTCCGGCGGCTGAACAACGACTGGTACGACGCCAACTTCACCAACCCCACCGACGTGGACCCGACCGTGTACGACCAACCCGGCGCGGTGGCGTGGTTTCGGCTCACCTCGCCGCAACTGGTCTCTCGGGTCGCCGGGTACCTGGAGATCCTCGACGCGCACGCGGTGCCGTGGGAGCGCCTGGACAGCGACGACCCCGGTCGCATCATCTACAAGGATGCGGACCAGGTCGTTGTCGTGCCGTGGTAGCTCACCAGGCCACGGGCGAGGAGACCAGCGCGCGGACGTTGGTCTCGTCGTGGGCGGTGACCAGGGCGGTGATCAGCTTGTCGTCAGGGCGGCGGGCGTGGACAACGAGGCCAGCAGGGAGTCGACGATGGCCTCTGGTTCGTTGTCCACCGACCGTGGCGTGGTGAACGGGAAAGTGGCGGAGATGCCCTGAACCACGTCGAATCGGCGGACCCAGTTCACGACGCGCGGAAGTGATCTTCGTTCCTCGCGTCCGACCCACTACGCTTCAGCTGTGGGTATACCGGCGTGGGTCTGGTTCACCGTCGCCGCGGTGGCGGGCGTGGCGGGGTTTGCCCTGCTCGCGACCGACCGGGCGCAACGAACCGCGCGTAATCGTGAACGGCGCCGTTGGGCTGCCCTGCGCGGCTGGCAGTTCGAGGAAACAGACCACGTGCTGCCGACGCGCTGGGAAGCGGGCGCCATCGCGTACTACGGAACCGGGCTCGCCCGTGACGTCGTCGCGGGCTGACCTTCACCGCGGACGGGCGGCGCCAGGTCTACGTGCTCGACCACGAGACCGGCGGCAAGGTCAACTCGGTGCTGGTCGGCGTGCGCTGCCGCAGGGCGTTGTCCGTGGTGATCGAGCTGTGGCTGTCGACGGTGCCGTTCCAGCGCGACAACGACAAGATGCCGATGCCCGACCTGCTCGGGCCGGTGGGCTCGCGGTACGCGTTCGTCACGGACGTCCCGGCCGCCAGGAAGATCATCACGCCGGACCTGATCGACGCCGCCGAGGAGATCGGTGGCGACGTCACGGTCGTCTGGATGGAGAACGACTGGGTGCTGGCCGCCGCGCCGCCGAACTCGTCGCCCGCGCGCCTGGAACGGCTGCTGCGCGACATCGGCGAGCTCGCGGACGTCATCGACCCGTTCGACCCGGACCCCTCCGAGGCCGAGGAGCCCGTGGACGAGGAAGACGACGGTGGCGAGGTCTACCGTCCGTCGTTCGGGCGGAAGCAGCAGTGACCGGAGTGATGTGAGCTACGCCACACATCACTCCGCGGCGACATTCCGACTACCGTTCGGTGGCATGCCAACCGCACTGGTGACCGGATCGACCGTAGGGATCGGGGCCGCCTTCGCCCGCAGGCTCGCCGCAGAGGGATACGACCTCGTGCTGGTCGCGCGCACCGCGTCCGCACTCGAGGAGCTCGCGCAACAGCTGCACGATCGCCACGGCGTACACGTGGACGTCCTGCCCGCCGACCTCAGCGACCACGGCGACAGGGCCAAGGTCGAGGCACGCCTGGCCGAGTCGCCCGTCGACCTCCTCGTCAACAACGCGGGCTTCGCCAACACCGGCGAGTTCTTCGCGGCGGACGTCGAGAAGCTGCAGGCCCAGCTGGACGTCAACGTCGCCACCGTCCTGCGCCTGTGCAGGGCCGCGATCCCCGGCATGATGGCGCGCGGCAAGGGCGACGTGATCAACGTGTCCAGCGTGGCCAGCTTCCTGCCGGGCCGCGGCACCAGTTACAGCGCCGACAAGGCGTGGGTCACGTCGTTCTCCGAGGGCATGTCGCTGGCGGTCGGACACTCCGGCGTGCGGATCATGGCCCTGTGCCCCGGTTTCGTGAAGACCGAGTTCCACAAGCGGGCCAAGATCGACATGTCCAAGACGCCGGACTGGCTCTACGTCGACGCCGACCGGCTGGTGCACGAGGCCCTGCGCGACCTGCGCCGCGGCAAGGTGCTGTCGATCCCCGGCGCGCAGTACAAGGCGATCGTGAGCTTCACGAAGGTGCTGCCGCGGGCTCTGGTGCGCAAGATGGCGTCCCGGTTCGCGGGCGGCAGGGGCCGCACCTGATGAGGACGACGGCCTGAGCCACTTCCACAAGGACGCCTGGTGGTCAGCCTCCCAGCGCGCTCCAGTCGAAGTCACCACTGATGCGACTCGTGCCCGCACCACGCACGATGTCGAACATCAGAGTTCCGGCGATGGCCAGAGAACGCACCGGCTCTGCGACGCCGGGACGGATTCGCACCACGTCCCGGCGCACTCGCTTGCCGTTGCGCTTCGCGCGGTGGCCGGTCTGGATGTGAACGACGTCACCGAGCATGCACAACTGCCTGCCGTCTGTGTCGTGCAGCACCTGCAGCCTGTTCGTCTGTCGCTGCAGCGAACCGATGACCTGGCCGTTGGGTGTGGTGACCCGGATGCGCGGCTTGCGGCCGAAAGGCTTGCGGATGTGCATCAGCGGTTGGCCGTGGGGTGCCGTGACCACGAGGTCGAACGACGTCCACCCGTTGAAGCCGGTGTGCCGCAACGGCCGCTGCAGCCCAGGTCCGGTTCGTTCGCTGACGGACGCCAGCGGCACGTCCTGCTCGGTGAACACCTGCACCCGGTAGTGGGGCCGGGACAGCAAGCTCAGGAAGTTGTACGGGTGCTCCACGAAGAAGGCATCCGCGCTCAACAGGCTCACGGTGATGCAGCGTACGAGGCACCGACGGCGCAGGTGTGCGAAGCTAGCGACCCGTGCGAACTGAAGTGGTCTTGGACGCGAACGCGAAGTCGGAACTCGCTCGTCTGGTGAGCGAATTGGCCGTGGTGCACGGCAAGGTGACTCTCTCCAGCGGCAAGGAAGCCGACTACTACGTCGATCTGCGGCGGGCGACGCTGCACCACGCGGCGGCGCCGTTGATCGGCAGGCTGCTGCGGCAGCTCACCAGTGACTGGGACTTCGTCGCCGTCGGCGGTCTGACGCTCGGTGCCGACCCCGTGGCCTACGCGATGATGCACTCCGCCGCCGCCTCTGGCGACGTGCTCGACGCGTTCGTGGTGCGCAAGGAGAGCAAGGCGCACGGCATGCAGCGGCAGATCGAGGGCATCGACGTGCGCGGCCAGCGCGTGCTCGCCGTCGAGGACACCTCCACCACCGGTAGCTCGGTGCTGACGGCCGTCACGGCGCTGCGCGAGCATGGTGCCGAGGTCGTCGGCGTTGCCACGGTCGTCGACCGCGGTACGGGTGCCCAGGAGGCCATCGAGGCCGAGGGTCTGCAGTACCGGTACCTGCTCGACCTGAACGACCTCGGCCTGGCCTGACGTTTATCGAGAGCGTTTCGAGCCACCCCGTCCTAGTCTGGAGGACGGGGTGGTGCGAATGGCCAGGGTGTTCGTCGAAGCGGTCGTGGTTCTGCACTTCGCCTTCCTGGCGTTCATCGTGCTGGGAGGCTTCCTCGCGTGGCGCTGGCGGGGCGTCATCTACGCGCATCTCGTCGCTGGTGTGTGGGCGATCCTCAGCCTGACGATCGACCTCACGTGCCCTCTGACCGTGTGGGAGAACCACTTCCGCGGGCTCGCGGGCATGCCGCTGCTCGAGACCGGGTTCATCGACCACTACATCGACGGCGTCTGGTACCCGGAGAGCGCCTCGATGCTGGTGCAACTGGTGCTCGGGTCGATCGTCCTGCTGTCGTGGGCCGGCTTCTATGCTGGCGGCCGTGCTGCTCGAAGGCTTTCACGCTGTTAAGCACGCGTTGCGCTTCGGCGGCGACGTGCACCCGTTGATCACCACGGATCTCAGCGCGGCGATCAGCCTCGCCGAGACGCACGCGCCCGACCTGCTCGAGCAGTTCAAGGCCGCCACCGAGGTCGACCGCGCCGCCTTCGTGCTCAGGGTCGGCCGCACGCACCCCACCGGCGTGGCGGGGTTCGCGGAGAAGCCGAAGCTGCCGTTCGACCGGCGCGCCCCGATCGTCCTGCTCGACAACCCGCGCAACCTCGGCAACTTCGGCGCGGCCATCCGGGTGGCGGCCGGCCTCGACGCAGGTGGCGTGATCTCCACCGGTGACGTCGATCCGTGGCATCCCAACGTTCTGCGCGGCTCGGCGGGCCTGCACTTCGCGCTCCCGGTCGCCAAGGCCACGACACTGGACTTCGCCGGCGAGCTGATCGCGTTCGACGCCGACGGTGATCTTCTCAAGGGGCCGATTCCCGACAACGCCGTGCTGGCGTTCGGTTCGGAACGCCACGGCCTCTCCGGCGAGGTCCGTGCGAAGGCCGCCAGGATCGTCCGGCTGCCGATGCGCGAGAAGGTCAGCAGTTACAACCTGACAACTTCTGTGGCGATGGCCCTCTACCACTGGGTGATTCACCGAGCTTCTTGACCGGTCAAGCACTCACCATGAGCCAGTGGTGATCGCGAAACTGCTGGCGGCGCGCGCGGGCGTCGCGGAGCGCGCGGTGTACTCCAGGCACCTGCGGCGGGTCTGGGGTGTGCCGGGCACGCTGCTCGGGGCGCGGGTGTGGCCCCCGCTCTTCCGGGACAAGCTGCACACCAGCTTCAACTACTGGTGGCAGGCGCACCTGCTCGACTGCATGATCGACGGTTACCTGCGCTCGCCCAACGAGCTGCGCAAGACGGCGATCACCAAGGTCGTGCGGGGCATCCGGGTGCGCAACGTCCTCGGCTGGACCAACGACTTCTACGACGACATCGCGTGGCTCGGTCTTGCTCTGCAGCGCGCCCAGAACGAGGTCGGCGTTGCGAAACCCAAGGCGCTCACCACCATCGCCGAACAGCTGCGGGACGGCTGGACCGACCACGCCGGCGGTGGCATCTGGTGGAAGCGCAAGGACGACTTCAAGAACGTGCCGGCCAACGGCCCTGCCGCGATCTTCCTGGCCCGTCAGAACGAACGCACCGACCTCGCCCGCGCACGGTCCACCGTGGACTGGGTCGAGAACAACCTGATCGACCAGGGAAGCGGCCTCGCGTGGGACGGCCTGCACGTCCACCCCAACGGCGAGATCCGGGAGTACGAGAAGAACATCTACACGTACTGCCAAGGAGTTCTGATCGGTGCGTGTGTCGAGCTGGCCAAGCACGGCCAGCAGAACAAGTGGCTCGACAAGGCGGCCCGCACGATCACCGCGGTGCACGACGACCTGGCCACCAACGGCGTGATCAGGGGACAGGGCGGTGGTGACGGCGGCCTGTTCGCAGGCATTCTCACGCGCTATCTCGCCCAGGCCGTGCTGACGATCCCCGAGCTCGATCCTGACCGGCACGAGACAGCGGATCTGGCCAGGGAGCTCGTGATCCAGTCAGCGGAAGCGGCGTGGCTCAACCGCGTGATGGCGGTGAGCGGCCCGCTGTTCGGTCCTGAGTGGACGGTCGCGGCGGACGAGCGCGAGGGTCGCGACCTGTCCGTCCAGCTCGGCGGCTGGATGTGCCTGGAGGCGGCGGCTTTGCTCGAACGTCACGGTGTGAACGTCGCTATGTCTTGAGGTAACTCAGCAGCGTCTTGGCGTCCTCGCGGAACTGCTCGGGCGAGTCGTCGATCACGAACTCCAGCAAGGCGTTGCGGTCGATGCCGTCACGCGCCAGCTCACCCAGCACCGGCTTCCACATGTCACGGCGCGCGCTGAGCGGCAACCGGTCCTGGAAACCACCGGGACCCCACGAGAAGACGTGCGCCGTCACCGGTTCCAGCGTGCGCACCTCGTGCACGGCGGAGAACACGTCCTGGCCTCCGTGCGGCTGCCAGTACGGCACCACACCGTCGACCTCGTCGAGCAGCTGAACCGTCGAGTCCAGCGTGTCCGTCAGGGTGTTCCGGTGGTACTCCAACGCGATTCGCGTGCCCATCGCGTCGGCGTGCTCGACGGCGTGCTGCAAGGCCTCGATCACCGGCCCGCGGTCAGGGCACTCGGCAGACCCGGACGTTCCGGCCCAGACCCGCACGAACGGTGCGTCCAGCTCGGCCGCCGTCTCGAGGATCGCCGCCAGCTCACCGCGGTCGGAAACGCCCGCGCGGTAGTACGACCCGTATGCCGCCACCTTCAGCCCCGTGTCGAGCGCCCGCCGTGCCGCCGCGAAGTCGCCGGGCGGCACGTGCACGTCGCCGCCCCACTCCACGGCCTGCAGCCCGCACTCCGTCGCCAGCTCACCGATCTCCTCGACCGACAACTGGCGGAACGTCACCGAGACGAGGCCGGGGATCAGCATCCGCAGGACTGCCTGTGCCTCAGCGAGGGCGAGAGCCGGATGGTCTCCGGCGGCCTCGTCGGGTCGGCGATTCGCGAGAGCAGCAGCTTCACCGCGGTCCTGCCGATCTCCTCGACGGGCTGGGCCAGCGTCGTGAGCGGCGGTTCGATCAACGTCGCCCACTCGACCTCGTCGTAGGCGACGACGGCCAGGTCGGTGCCGAGCTTCAGGCCGCGGGCACGTGCCTCGTGCAGCATGCCGACGGTGACGAGGTGATCAGCCGCCACGACCGCGGTCGCCGGGTCGTCCTGGTCGAGCAGCGGCGCGAGCCAGCCGCTCTGCGACACCAGCGCCTCGTCCCACTTCAGGCCCGCTCGGCCGAGGCCGAGCCGGTAGCCGAGGATGCGTTCCTCCGTGGTCGCCACGCCCGCCTTGCCGCAGACGATGCCGATCCGCCGGTGCCCCAGTTCTGCGAGGTGCTTCACCAGACCTGACGTGGCCTGGACGTTCTCCGGACCGACCTGGTCGATGTCCTTGGCCACGGTCAGGCGGTCCACCAGCACCGTCGGGATGCCGAGCTTCTTGAGCTCCGGCAGCACGAGGCTTCCCCCGGTGCCGGCGGACGGCGTCAGCAGCAGCCCGTCGACCCGTCGTGAACGCAGCATTCTGACCGCGGTCCGCTCCGATTCGGGGGTGTCCCTCGTGTCGATCAGCACGAGCGAGTAGCCGCATCTGGTCGCTTCGGACTCGATGGCGGCGATCAGCTCGGCGAAGTACGGGTGGGACACCAGCGACACCGCGAGGCCCAGCGATTTCGTGCCACCCATGACCAGCGATCGCGCGATGGCGTCACCCGTGTACCCGGTTTCGTCGATCGCCTTCTGCACGCGCTCGCGCGTGTCCTCGGCGACCGGCCTGGTCTCGTTGATCACGTGTGACACCGTGGTGATGGAGACCCCCGCGAGAGCCGCGACATCCCGCATGGTGACCATGGCTCGGGACCTTACCCGTTTGGAGGAAGCCCAGATGGCAGCCGTGCTGTGTGTCGGGCTCACAACTCTCGACGTGACTCAACGAGTGGACGACTTCCCGGTTCCCGGCCAGAAGGTCCGCTCGCTCGACGCGGTGCTGTCGCCCGGCGGCCCCGCGGCCAGTGCCGCCCGCGCCGTCGCGGCACTGGGCGGGAGGTCGTCACTGCTCACCGCGTTGGGTGCCGACGCATTGGGTGAATTTGTCAGGGCCTCCTTGAACCCGGTCCAAGTCACCGCCGTGCCGGGAACGACGCCCGTGAGCATGGTCGTCGTCAGAGATGCTGATGGGGAGCGCACCGTCGTCTCCCGCAACGCCTCGGTGCCCGTCACCGCGCCCGATCTGTCCGGTCTGCTCGCCGCCGCGGACGTGGTGCTCTTGGACGGACACCATGAAGGGCTGGTGATCCCCGTCGCCCGGCAGGCGAAAGCGTTGGGATTGCCTGTGGTGCTGGACGCCGGGAGCTGGAAACCTGTCCTCGATCACCTGTTGCCGCTGGTGGACGTGGCCGCCTGCGCTTCGGGGTTCGAGCTGTCCGAGGCCGAGGTGCACTCGTACGGAGTGCCTCTGGTGATTCGCACGCAGGGTGCGGCACCGGTGACCTGGTCGCGGAACGGCTCGACCGGAGAGGTGCCCGTGCCCGCGGTGGAGGTGAAGGACACGAACGGTGCCGGTGACGTCTGGCACGGCGCGTACGCCTACGCGCTGGCGTCAGGTGCGGACCCGGTGGCGGCCATCGGCTTCGCGTCGGAGGCGGCAGCCGTTCGCGTCGGCGCGGTAGGGAACTGGGTTGAGAGGCTGGCACGGTGGCAGGACAGCAGGTCAGGTTCGAAGAGCTGCTAGAGCGGGCTCGTGTGCTCACCGATCAGGGCGAGCGCAAGATTCTCGGCATCGGCGGTGCACCGGGTTCCGGCAAGTCGACACTCGCGCGGCGGCTCGTCGAGGCCCTCGACGGCCAGGCGGTGCTCGTCGAGATGGACGGCTTCCACCTCGCGCAGAGCGAGCTGGAACGGCTGCGGCTCGTCGAGCGCAAGGGCGCGCCGGACACGTTCGACATCCCCGGCTACGTCGACCTGCTCGGCCGGATCAAGGCGTGCGGGCCGGACATGATCTACGCGCCGGAGTTCCGCCGCGACATCGAGGAACCGATCGCCTGCGCGGTGCCCGTGCACCCGGACGTCCCGCTCGTCGTCACCGAGGGCAACTACCTGCTTCTCAACTACGACAAGTGGAAGCGCGTCCGGATCATCCTGGACGAGGCGTGGTTCCTGTTCATCGACGAGGACGTGCGCGTGCAGCGCCTGATCGACCGCCACCTGCGGTACGGGCGCACCTTGTCGGAGGCGGAGGAACGGGTGCTGCACGGCACGGACCACGTCAACGCGTTGATGGTCAACTCGTCCAAGGGGTCGGCGGACCTGCTGATCACCGAGGTCCTCTAGCGGGCGTGGTGCTCGCTGAGGTGCTCGAGGTCGTCGCTGCTCTCGTCGACGGGCTTGCGCATCTCCTGCCGGTAGCGCCAGATGCCCCATCCGGTGCCGCCGACGAAGAACGCGACGCTCACGATCAACGCGGCCGTCTCCAGCCACGGCAGCTCCTGCAGGATGCCGGCGCCGTAGTAGCCGGCCAGCACCAGCGTCGGCACCCACGCGATGGCCCCGATGGTCGTGGCCAGCGTGAAGCGGCGGATGTCCATCCGCGCGGCGCCGGCGATCATCGGCGCCAGCGTGCGGATCCACGGGATCCAGCGGGCCAGCACGACGGCCCAGAACCCGCGGCGGTCGAGGAAGTCGCCCGCTCGTTTCAGGTTCTGCCGGTTCAGCACCTTGCCGCCCTTGCGCGCGAGCACGCGCGTGCCGGTGTGCCTGCCGATGTAGTACCCGATCTGGTTGCCGACGACGGCAACGATCAGTGCCACACCCGACAGAGCCCACGCCGACAGCTCGCTGTTGTGCTGCGCCAGCACCACGCCGGCGGCGAACAGCAGCGAGTCACCGGGCAGGAACAACCCGAAGATGAAAGCGCACTCGAAGAAGATGAAGCTCAGCACGATGAGCCACACGGCCACCGGACCAGCGGTCTCCAGCGAGGCGAAAGCATGCGCCACGGTGAACCAGCCTACGTTGTGCCGCGCCGTCGGCACGGCGACATCGGTCTAACGGGTTGACGAAATCTGCGTTGAGCACACTCAGTCACCACGTGAACTCCCTTCGGTCGAGGTCACTCTCGAGTGAACCAGCCGAGTCGGACTAGCGTGGGTCGTATGGAGACCCTGCTCGCCGAACTCCGTACCGCGCTGGGTGACGCCGGTGTGCTGACCGATGCCGATGTCACCGCGAGCTACCAGCGCGACATGATGCCCCTGGCACCGCACGGCAGCCCGCTCGCGGTGGTGTTCCCGCTGGACACCGAGCAGGTCCAGGCGGTGGTGCGGGCTTGCGCGCGCCACCAGGTCCCCATCGTCCCGCGCGGCGCGGGCAGCGGCCTCTCCGGCGCCGCGAACGCCATCGACGGCTGCGTCGTGCTGGTCACGACCAAGATGAACGCGATCGTCGAGATCGACGCCGACAACCGCCTCGCCGTCGTCGAACCGGGCGTGATCAACCTCGACCTGCGCGACGCCGTCGAGAAGAACGGCCTGTTCTACCCGCCGGACCCGAGCAGCTACGACTGGTGCACGATCGGCGGCAACCTCTCCACCAACGCGGGCGGTCTGTGCTGCGTGAAGTACGGCGTGACCACCGACTCCGTCCTGGGCCTCGAGGTGGTCCTGGCCGACGGCGAGGTGCTGCGAACCGGCCGTCGCACGGTCAAGGGCGTCGCGGGCTACGACCTGACGAAGCTCTTCATCGGCTCGGAGGGCACGCTCGGCGTGATCACCAAGGCCACGCTGGCGTTGAAGCCCCTCCCGCAGGCCCCCGCGACGCTGGTCGCCGCGTTCAGCAGCACCGCCACCGCGGGTGCCGCGGTCAGCCGGATCGTCCGCGAGGGCCTGGTGCCGTCGCTGATGGAGATCATGGACCGCACCTCGATCGAGGCCGTCGAGCAGTACCTGAAGACCGAGTTGGGCGCAGGACCTGGCTGCGCGGCGTTGCTGATCTGCCAGTCCGACGCGGGCGGTGAGCAGGCCCGTCACGAACTGCAGCAGATCGAGGCCATCTGCGGCGAAGCCGACCTCGTCTACGCGACCCACGACATCAACGAAGGCCGAGACCTGCTGACCGCGCGCCGGGCCGTGCTGACCGCGCTGGAGGTCTACGGCTCCTGGCTGACCGACGACGTGTGCGTGCCGCGCACCCGCATCGCCGAGCTCATCCAGGGCTGCGAGGACATCTCCAAGGACGTCGACCTCAAGATCGCTGTGGTCGGCCACGCCGGCGACGGCAACATGCACCCGACGATCGTCTACGACCCCACCAACGCCGACCAGTTCGCGCGCGCCCAGAAGGCGTTCGACGACATCCTCGCCGTCGGCCTGTCGCTGGGCGGAACGGTCACCGGAGAGCACGGCATCGGCAAGATCAAGCGCGAGTGGCTGGCGAAGGAGATCGGACCGGTCGGCCTCCGGGTCCACCGCGACATCAAACGCGCGCTGGACCCGGAGAACCTGTTCAACCCCGGCTCGATGTTCAGCCTCTAGCAGCAGGTCCGCACGGCCGTGGGGAACGGCTCCTGAGCGGCCTTCTCCACGTCCGCCAGCATCTGCCGCCGCTCGGCAGGCCCGAGGACCCTGCCCTTCGTGAGGACGGCGTGGATCCGTTGCGTGTTGCGGATGTCGGCCAGCGGGTTGCCGTCCAGCACCACGAGGTTCGCCTCGGTTCCCGCCGCGAGCCTGGTTCCACGGGTCCCTGCCTTCAGCGCAGCCTTGGGTGACAGACCTGCCTCGACCAGCAGCTCCAGTTCGTCGTGCACCGAGAAACCTGAGAACACGTACGGGTTGCCCGCATCCGTGCCGAGCAGCACCTCCACACCGTGGTCGTGCATCTCGGCGACCTGTTCCATGCGGCGCTTCAGGAACTCGGCCTGCTGCCGGATCTCTTCCGGCGTGACGGGCGCCCAGTTCTTGAGGCTGTCGCGCCAGAAGTCCCGGTAGAACGCGGGCATGTACTTCATCCGCGGATCGTTCGCGAACCGGTCCGCGGGGCTCGCGTACACCCGCATCGCGACCATGGTCGGGCACAACGCGGAGTTGTTGCGCCGCAGCCGTTTCGCCAGGGTGATGGCCTTCGTGCGGCTGTGGGTGAGCGCGGCCTGGCGTTCGAACTCCAGCACCCGCTTGAACCACGCGAACGAGTTCGCCGGGTCCAGCGGCAGGTCCGCGATCGCTTGGCGCAGTTCGGCTTCTTTGAAGCTCGTCGCGAGCGGCAGCCCGTACATGTGCTCGAACGTGCGCTGCCCCAGATCGCTCGCGTCGCCCAGCGACACGTGGTTCGAGCAGTGCCCGGCGAACGTGATGTCCTGCCTCGAACACTCGTCCGCGATCGCCGCGAGCGTTGCCCGGTCCAGGTACGAGTAGACCTTCACGAAGTCGGCGCCCTTCGCGTCTCGCACGGCCTGCCGTCCCTCGTCGGGCGTGCTGACGATCAAAGCACCGGGAAGTGTCGAGTTCGGCCCGTCGATGATCGTGCTGCCGACGACCAGCCGGGGCCCGAACACCTCGCCGCGCGCGATCCGGTCGCGCAGCTCGTAGATCGGCGGGAAGCCCCACATCTCTCGAATGCCGGTCACACCGTTGACCAGGCACAACGGCAACGTGATCCGGTCCAGGTACGCGCCGTGCACGTGCATGTCCCACAGCCCGGGGATGACGAACTTGCCGGCCAGGTCCAGCACCGTCGACCCGCGCGGCAACGGCAGGTCGCAGCCGCCGACCGCGAGAATCTTGTTGTCCGCCAGCACGATCGTGGCGTTGGAACGGGTGCCGGACCGAGTCGACGAGCGTGACGCCTCGCAGCGCGGTGACGCCGATGGAGGCGCCGGCCCTGCCCGGTGCGAGCAGGCCCATGCCCGCTGCCGCACCGAGCCCGGCCAGCCATCCCAGCACTTCACGTCGAGTGGTGTCAGTCATGCCGATCAACCAACACCTTGACGCTACGTCAGACTCAACCTCTTAACGCGACATCGCCTTCAGCAGCGAGTACTGGGCGTCGTCGTGCCCCAGCTCCCACATGAACGTGCCGAGCAACCCACGCGACCTGGCGAAGTCCGCACGGATCCCGATCGACCGCGGGTTCTCGTACGACACGAACTTCTTCTCGGCCGCGTTGTAGAGCCACGGCGACTGCGCGACCGGGTGCCAGTACTCCTTCCAGCCAGGAGAAGCCTTCAACCGCAAGGCCTCCTCGTAGCCGTCGACCCAGAACGCGCTGTCGTAGGCCTGGTAGAGGCCGTGCTGCGGGCCCTCGGTCTTCACGTTGAAGCCGCGGCCGTAGAACGGCGTGCCCAGCACCATCTTGCGAGGCGAGACGCCGTGCCGCTGGTAGTAGTCGATGGCGCCGACGACGTTGTTCCACTTGCGGTCGGCGGCGGGCATCGGGTCGTTGGCGACCTCCCGGAAACCGGCGTTGAACGTGGCCACGGGCGAGAAACCGGTGCCCATGTCGTAGGTCATGACGTTGATGAAGTCCATGATCTTCGACAGCTCGCGGAGCTCGAACGACTTCGCCGGGTCGTACGGGCCGTCGGTCTGCAGGCGGCCGGTGGGCAGCGCCGCGGTGACGAGCTTGCGAGACCCGAGCGCCTTGCGGAAGTCGCGGGTCAGCAACGTCATGTTGCGCTTGTCCTCGGGACGGTCCTTGATCTCGACCGGCCCGCCGTAGACCGGGAACTCCCAGTCGAGGTCGATGCCGTCGAACGTGCCGTCCGTGAAGAACAGGTCCACACAGGACCGAACGAGGGTCTTGCGCGACTCGGCGGTCAGCGCCGCGTCGGAGAAACCGCCCGCGCCCCAACCGCCCAGCGAGATCAGCGCCTTCAGAGACGGCTTGCGCTTCTTCAGGTCACGGATGTCGGCGAAGTCCTTGGCCGCGGTCGCCGCGGGCATCACGCACTTGCCGTTCTCGATCAACGCGAACGCGTAGAACAGGTGCGTGATCGGCGTGTTCGTGGGGATCGACGAGATCGGCTTGGAGCCGCTGTACCAGTTGCCGTAGTAGGCGCCGACGATCTTGCGTGGCGCCGCGTCGGCCGCGACGACACCAAGTGAGACGGAAAGTGCGGCCAGTGCGACCGCCAATCCCTTGCGGAACAACGACATCAGTGGCCTCCACCGCTGGTGGTTTAGACCAAAGCAACCTACGGGCGGTATCCGACCTGGTGCAACACTTTGTACAAGTAAGTTTCCAGTTCTTCGGGCGTGTTCCGCTCAGGACGGGTGAGCGCGCGGTAGAAAAGCGCACCTCCGACCATGTCCACCACGAGCGAGAGGTCGGTGCCGGGCGGGAAACCGGGACGGATCACGTCGTACAGCACGGCCCGGCGTGGCGCGATGAACAGCTCCCAGTACCGCCGCATCAACTCGAAGTTGTCCGCGGAGGCTCCCACGATCCGGCGCAGCAGCAGAACG
The DNA here is from genome assembly GCF_012184385.1 of Lentzea indica. Classification (GTDB taxonomy): domain Bacteria; phylum Actinomycetota; class Actinomycetes; order Mycobacteriales; family Pseudonocardiaceae; genus Lentzea; species Lentzea indica. The sequence goes on along the minus strand of NZ_VSRL01000026.1, from coordinate 38,605 downwards.
GACTGCGGGGTCGACATCAGTGCCGCCCAGCCCTTCAGCGTCTCCTCCGGCGGTGCGGCGGCCATCCGTTCCGGATCGAGCGCCGCGACGGTGCGCGGCAGCTCGATCACGCTGAACAGCAGGTCTTCCTTCGTGGCGAAACGGCGGTAGACCGTCGCACGGGTCACGCCCGCGCGTTTGGCCACCTGCTCGATCGACGTGCCGTCGAGGCCGCGTTCCAGGAACAGCTCGAAGGCCGCGGTCAGGATCGCGTTGTCCGCCTCGGGGTCGCGGGGACGCCCAGCACTTCGTTCAGCCACGCGGCAAGCCTTTCGGGGTTCGACGGGCCGCGCCACGCCAGGTGTCCGTCCGGACGCACCAGCAGCGTGTCGCCGGCGCGTTCATGGTGCACGACCTCCCCGAGCCGCTCTCGTGCCACCTCCAGGCACGTCGCCGGCCCCGCGAGCACCCACTGCCCCGTCCGAGCGAACGCCGGCACGCGCTGTCCGCCCCGCCGCCCGACCGCCAGCGGCCCGGAGTACTTGACGTCCAGCTGTGAGGTGTACCGGACGAGTCGCTGCTGGACGAAACCCGCGTTCAGCAGTGGCCACAGCACCCGGTCCCGGACCGTCCGCGTCACCAGTCCCGGTCCCAGCACCAGCTGTGTCGCCGGTGTTGTCGCCGCGAGCACCCGTGCGCCGATCGGCCTGCGCTCGGACTCGTAGGTGTCGAGCAACGCCGAGGAAGCCCTGCCCTGCACCACCAGCGCGAGCTTCCACGCGAGGTTCTCCGCGTCGCCGAGCCCGGTGTTCATGCCCTGCCCGCCCACCGGGCTGTGGATGTGCGCGGCATCGCCTGCCAGGAACACGGTGCCCCGTCGATAGGTCGCGGCCTGCCTGCGGTGGATCCGGAACGTCGACTCCCACTCCACCGACTCGATCGGCCCCGGCGTCCAGCGTCCGCCGTCCGGTGACATCACCCGCCAGATGCCGCCGGGCAACGGGAAGAGGGTCGTCATCGACGGCCCGTCGGCGAAGATGTGGATCGACTCGCGATCGAGGTCCCACGCCGCGTGCACGTCGCGCAGCAGGAAGTTCTCCATCACCGGCGCGCCCTCGAACGCGATCCCGGCCATCTTCCGCACCGCCGAGTGCGCACCGTCGCAGCCGACCAGCCAGTCCCAGTCCGGAACCGACGAGATCGGCGTGTTCCACTCGATCTCGACGCCCAGCGCGGACAGCCGGTCGCGCAGCCGTTCCTCCACCCACGCCTGCGACACGACCAGCTGACCCGCCTCGCGCAGGAAGCTCATGTCCAGTGCCACCGCACCGTTGACCCGGAGCGACCGCAACCGGATCGCCTTGTCCGGCAGGTCGCCCAACGCCCCCAGCCGGGCCAGCACCTCGACGCCCCGAGGCTGCACGCCCAACGCCCGTGACGTCGTGGCGGGCCCCGAAGCCGCGTCCACGATCCGCACGTCCACCCCGAACTGCCTGAGCCCGCACGCCAGCGCCATGCCGGTCGGACCCGCCCCCGCGATCGTCACCATACGAATACAGTACAGCTCTGTATTCAAATTGCGCCAGCAAAAAGGCCCGCCGGTGAGACGGGCCTCAGTGCCTCAGTCCTCGATCTTTTGCATGACCTGGGTGATGTCGTCCGCCTCGGACTGCAGCAGCGCCTTCTTCTCCCTGCGGGCCTTGATCACCTCGAAGATGATCGGCACGACCGACAGGAACACGATGGCGAGCAGCGTGATCTCGAGGTTCTCCTTGATGAAGGAGATCTGGCCGAGGTAGTAGCCCAGCACGGTCAGACCCGCGGCCCACGCCACACCGCCGATCGCGGAGTAGGTGAAGTACTTCTTCGGATCCATCCGCCCGACACCGGCCATGGCCGTGATGAAGGTGCGGACGATCGGCACGAACCGCGCGAGGACGATGGCGCGCGGGCCGTACTTGTCGAAGAACTCCTGCGTCTTGTCGACGTACTCCTTCTTGAAGATCTTCGACTCCGGCTTGCTGAACAGTGCCGGACCGGCCTTGCGGCCGATGTAGTAGCCGACGACGTTGCCGATGAACGCGCACACCGTCAGCAGTGCGCAGACGAGCCAGAGCGGCGTCGAGATGTGCCCTGCCGCGACGAAAAGACCCGCCGTGAACAGCAGCGAGTCGCCCGGCAGGAAGAACCCGACGAGCAGCCCGCACTCGGCGAAGACGATCAAGCACAGCCCGACGAGCATCCACGGGCCGAGCATCGTCAGCAGTTTTTCGGGATCCAGCCAGTCAGGGCCCAATGCAATCGTCACGGGCACAACGGTACAGGTCAGCTGAGCGTGATCACTGCGGCCACCGTGCCCGCTGCCAGGCCCAACAGGAGCGCGAGGCCCAGCACCCACCACACCGACATGGGCGCGGGGCGCTCATCGGAAACCGGGACGGGTACGGCAAATCCGGCGTTCGTGCTGGTCGCCTGCGCTCGCAACGCGTCGGTCACCAACCGCTCCGGATCGTCCGCCATCCACCTATTCCTTGACCCACTCGCCCCTGACCATCACGTCCCTCGGCTTCAATTCTGCATCGAGCACCACGATGTCCGCCGCACATCCCGGCTGCAGCTTGCCGGTGTCGAGGCCGAGGAGCTCCGCGCCACGCGTCGAGGTGGCGTGCGCGGCCTCCACGAGCGACAGGCCGCAGGAGTTGACGGCGTTGCGGAACGCCATGTCCATCGTCAGCGTGCTGCCGGCCAGCGCCGCACCGCCCGCCAGCGTCGGAACGCCGTCGACCACCCGGACTTCGAGCCCGCCCACGTCGTACACGCCGTCACCGACACCGGCCGCCGCGATGGCGTCGGTGATCAGGACCGTGCGCTGGAGACCGGCGTGGTGCGCGGCCAGGCGGACCGCCGTCGGGTGCAGGTGCACCAGGTCGCAGATGAGCTCGACGGTCACTCGTTCGTCGTCGAGCAGCGCGCCGATCGGGCCGGGCTCGCGGTGGTGCAACGGGCGCATGCCGTTGAACAGGTGCGTCGCCACGGTCGCGCCGGCGTCGACGGCCGGGCGGACCTGCGCCTCGGTCGCGTCGGTGTGGCCGATGGCGGCGAGGACGTTGTTGTCGACGAGCTGGCGCACGGCCGCGACCGCGCCTTCGAGCTCGGGGGCGATGGTGATCATCCGGACGGTGCCCTTGCCCGCGTCGAGCAGCTTCGTCACCGCGGTCTGCTCCGGCGGGCACAGGATCGCCGGGTCGTGCGCGCCACAACGGGCAGCCGAGAGGAACGGGCCTTCGAGGTGGATGCCCGCGACGACGCCCTCCTGGACCAGCTCGGCCAGTGCGGACACCTGGTCGGCCAGCTCCGGCACCGGGCGGGACACCAGTGAGGCGAGCAACGTCGTGGTGCCGTGCCTGCGGTGCGCGGACGCGGCCTTGCGGACCTTCTGCGGATCCTTGCTGGTGAACGCGTCACCGCCGCCGCCGTGGCAGTGGATGTCGACGAAGCCCGGCACGATCGTGCCGCCGCCGACGTCGGTGGTCGGACCGTCGGGTGCGGCGCCCTCCCCGACCGCGACGATCCGGCCGTCCCTGACGCTGACCCACCCGTTCTCGAGCACCCTGTCCGGCGTGACGACCCGACCATTGGTCAGGGTCACGTCGACAGGTCCACCCCACGTGCTCATGACGCCTCCAGCATGTCGATGGCCAGCAGCGCCGCGCCGAGGAAGCCCGCCTCGTCGCCGAGCGCCGCGAGCCGAAGCTCCGGTCGGCGCTGGAAGGCGATCAGCCCGTCCAGCCTTTCCCGCAACGGCTCCACCAGCAGATCTCCTGCCAGCGCGAGCCCGCCGCCGAGCACAACGGCCTCCGGGCCGAGAAGCGTCGCCAACACCAGGATCCCCCTGGCGAGCGCGTCCACGGCCTCGTGCCACACGGCGACGGCGTCCTGCTCTCCGTCCTTAACCCTTCGGGCGACGTCAGCGGCGCCGTTGACGGGGGTACCGGTACGTGCGGTGTACCGGCGGGCGATCGCCGCGGAGGACGCCACCGTCTCCACGCAGCCGATCTGGCCACACGCGCACGGCACGCCGTGGCCGACGTTCACGTGCCCGATCTCGCCCGCGTAGCCGTCGCCGCTGAAGATCTTCCCGTCGAGCAGCAACGCGCCGGCGATTCCGGTGCCGATGGGCATGATCACCGCGTTGCGCAGGTCCTTCGCCGCACCCATCCGGCATTCGGCCAGGCCGGCGGCGCGCACGTCGTGTCCGAACGCGACGGGGACGCCCAGCCGTTCGGTGAGGACCGTGCTGAACGGGAACTGGTTCCACGGCAGGTTCGTCGTGTACACGCCGACACCGTTGGCCTCGTCCACGATGCCCGGCGCCACGATCCCGACGGCGTCGATCTCCTGCTCGGAGGCCTGCCTGAGCTCGTCGACGAGCTCGGCGATCACGCCGAGGAGAGGCTCCAGCTCGCCGGGAGTCGCCCTGCGTGCGTGCTTCTCCGCCGCCACCGCGTCCGAGGTGCCGGTGACCAGCGCCGCCTTGGTTTCGGTGCCACCGATGTCAACGGCGACCACGTGTCTGCGTGCCACGAGGACTGATCCTGAGGCATCGGAGCCCTATTGGTCTATACCAAGTACCGGATTGGGGGCGTGATCCTACGAGCTGAAACCACTCTCACCGGGCAAAACGGAGATCGGTCAGCCAGCCATGATCTTCTGAAGTGCGTCGAGCGCCCTGGAAGCCGTCGACTTCACGGTGCCCTTCGAGATGCCGGTCGCCTCGGCGATCTCGGCCTCGGACAGGTCGCCGTAGTAGCGCAGCACGAGCACCTCGCGCTGGCGCGGCGGCAGCTGCTGCAGCGCCTTGACCACGGCCTGGTGCTCCGCGGTCAGCATCGCCAGCGACTCGGCCGAACGTGCGTTCGCCACGTGCGGCGGGGTGTAGTCGCGGGCCGTCTTGCGCCGGCGCAGCACGCTGCGCGAGCCGTTGACCACGGCCGTGCGGAGGTAGCCCACGGCCGCCTGAGCGTCGCGCAGGCCCTTCCAGTTGCGGTGCAGCCCGGCGAAGGCCTCCTGCACCACGTCCTCGGCCGTCGAGGGCTCGTCCACGAGCAGCAGCGCGAGCCTGACCAGGCGCATGCGGTGCTGCTTGTACAGGTCTTCGAGCGTGAGCGGCCCTGTCGGAGGTCCTGCGACGCCGTCCTTGATTCGCAGGTTGGTCAGGGTGTCCTGCACGGTGCGCGGAGTTTCGTCGCCAACCACAAGGTAGGACGGTACCGGTCACCGTCGCTACGGTGGTCGCATGGCCCGCTTTGCAGTCGAATTGGTGTTCGGTCCCGATCGCGAGAAGCGTCTCGCGGTGCGCCCCGCACACCGCGAGTACATCGCCTCCCTCGCCGAGAAGGGCATGGTCCTCGCCGCAGGTCCGTACGCGGACGACACCGGCGCGTTGATCATCTACGAGGCCGCGGACGAGACCTCGTTGAAGGAGATCATCTCCGCGGACCCGTACACCCCGGCGAACGTGATCACGAAGTGGGAGATCCGCGTCTGGAACGCGCTGCTCGGCTCCTGGCTCAGCGACTAGCGGCTTGGCCGCCCGGCCCGACCAGGCCTGACGTGTCCTGGCGGGCCATCTCGCGGTCGGCTTCAGCCACCTCTTCGACCGCCTGGCGGTCCACGACCAGCGGCGTGAAGGCGCGGAAGTACTTCAAAGCGCCCACCCAGCCGGGGACGTGGACCGCCTTCGCACGTTTCTCGATGCCCCTGACCACGGCCTTGCCGACGTTGCGGACGGGGTACTTCTTGCCGGCGACGCCCGGCATGCCCTGCCGGAGCTTGCCGAAGACCGGGTGCTGGTCGGCGCTGTTGACCATGTCCGTGGAGATCCACGAGAAGTAGGCGGTGCCGACGCCCACGCCGAGGTGCCTGACCTCGGCACGCAGGCTGTCGGCGAACGCCTCGCAGCCCGCCTTGGCGGCCGAGTAGGCCGCGTTGCCGGGGATGTGGACGATCGCGGCCAGCGATGACACGACCAGGCAGTAACCGCGGCTCTTGATCAGGTGCGGCAGCGCTGTGCGGACCGTGCGCCACACGCCGAGCAGGTTGACCTCGATGACCCGTTCGAACGCCTTCGGGTCCATGGAGCGCACGAACCCGGTGGCCGCGATGCCCGCGTTCGCCACCACGACGTCGATGCCGCCGAAGTGCTCGGCGACCTCGTTCGTGACGCGTTCGAGCACGTCCCAGTCCGTGACATCGGCTTCCCACGCCTTGCCGCCTGTCTGCTGGGCGACCTCTTCGAGCTGGGCCTTTTCCAGCCCGACGAGCGCGAGACGAGCTCCGCGCGCGGCCAGTTGCCTCGCCACCTCGGCGCCGATGCCCCTGGCCGCGCCGGTGATCAGTACCACCTTGCCCGTGACGTCCATGCCGTCACGGTAACGCAACTTACTACCGGTAAGCTACTGGCAAGTTAAATTGCACTCAGGCGGTCCACTTCGGCCTGCGTCAGTTCGAGGTCGAGGACCGCCACGAGGTCGCTGAGCTGCTCCAACGTCCTCGCGGACGCGATCGGCGCGGCGACCGTCGGCTGCTGGGCGAGCCACGCGAGGGCGACCGAGGCCACCGTGGTGTCGTGCGTCTCGGCCAGCTCGTCGAGCGCCTCCAGGACCTGCAGGCCGTGCTCGTCGAGGTACTTCGACGCGGCGTTGGCCCGCGCGCTCTGAACCTCGACGCCCGGCCGGTACTTGCCGGTCAGGAAGCCCTTCGCGAGGGACCAGTACGGCACGGTGGCCAGGCCGTTGTCCTGGACGACCTTCTGCAGGTCCCCCTCGAACGCCGCCCGGCTGACCAGGTTGTACTCGGGCTGCAGCGCCACGAACTTCGCGAAACCCTCGCGCTCCTGGATCTCCAGCGCCTTCGCCAGCCGTTCCGCGGAGAAGTTGGACGCCGCGATGTGGCGGACCTTGCCGTCGCGGACGAGCTGGTCGTAGGCGGCCAGCGTCTCCTCGAGCGGCGTGTTCGGGTCGTCGAGGTGGTTGTAGTAGAGATCGATGTGGTCGACACCGAGCCGCTTCAGCGACCGCTCGGCGCCCGTCAGCACGGTGTCGCGCTTCTGGTTGTTGAACCCGGCGAGCATGCCGACCTTGGTGGCGACCACGACGTCGTCGCGGTTCCCACGCTTGGCCAGCCACTTGCCGATGATCGTTTCCGACTCACCACCGGAGTTGCCCTCGCCCCAGGCCGAGTACACGTCAGCGCTGTCGAGGAAGTTCCCACCCGCGGCGGTGTAGGCGTCCAGCACGGCGAACGAGAATTCCTCGTCCGCGGTCCAGCCGAAGACGTTGCCGCCGAGGCAAAGTCGGGAGACGTTCAGGTCGGTGCTGCTCAAGATCGGCATACTGCGAACGTAGTCGTTGCGACGTGAGGGGTCTGCATGTTGGGTACGTTCGGAATCTGGGGCTCGCGGTACCAGTGGGCCGACCGGGTCGACGAGGTCGGTGAGCTGGAGTCGCTCGGCTTCGGCACGTTCTGGCTCGGCAGCTCGCCGGAGTCGGACCTGGCACTGCCGGAGCGGCTGCTGGGGGTCACGAAGTCGATGACCATCGCGACCGGCATCGTCAACGTGTGGCAGACCGAGCCGGAGGACGTGTCCCGCTCGTTCCACCGGATCGGCAGCGACCGGCTGGTGCTCGGTGTCGGAGTCGGCCACAAGCAGATCGACCAGGCCTACGAGAAGCCGTACCCGAAGCTCGTGTCGTACCTGGACCGGCTCGACGTGCCCGCCGACAGGCTGCTGCTCGCGGCACTCGGCCCGAAGGTGCTCAAGCTCGCGGCCGACCGCACCGCGGGCGCCCACCCGTACCTGGTGCCGGTCGAGCACACCGCGGAGGCGCGGAAGGCGCTCGGCGACAAGATCCTCGCGCCTGAGGTCACGGTGGTCGTCGAGGAGGACCCGGAGGCGGCGCGCGCGATCGCACGTGAGCAACTGGCCTACTACTTCACGCTCACCAACTACACGAACAACTGGATGCGCTGGGGTTTCTCGGCGGACGAGGTCGCGGCGCCCGGCTCGGACCGGCTCATCGACGCCCTGGTCGCGCACGGCAGTCCGGACCAGGTGGCCACGAAGTTGCGTGCGCACGTCGACGCGGGCGCCGACCACGTGGCCATCCAGTCGTTGAACGAGCACTACGCCGAACTGGCCGCCGCGTTGGAGCTCAAGGGGTGATCTTGTTCGTTCCATCGTACGGTTGTCATGTCATCCACCATGCCTGTACCGGCCAGTAGCCCAGACCAGGCACGTTCCACTCCTTGAACGATCATGAAGTCGAGTTGGCCGCCGCGTTGGCCCCGTGACACAGCCTCGTAGGATGCCCTTGATACGGCGTTCAGGGCACCTGAGGAGGACGACCGATGCCCATCGCAACTCCCGAGGTCTACGCGGAGATGCTTGACCGGGCCAAGGCGAACGAGTTCGCCTACCCCGCGATCAACGTCACGTCTTCGGAGACTCTCAACGCGGCTCTGCGCGGATTCGCCGAGGCCGAGAGCGACGGCATCATCCAGGTCTCGACCGGTGGTGCCGAGTTCGCCTCGGGCACCAAGGTCAAGGACATGGTGACCGGCGCTGTCGCGCTCGCCGAGTTCGCGCACGTCGTTGCCGCGAAGTACCCGGTGAACATCGCGCTGCACACCGACCACTGCCCGAAGGACAAGCTCGACGGGTACGTGCGTCCGCTGATCGGGATCAGCCAGGAGCGGGTGGACAAGGGCGGCAACCCGCTCTTCCAGTCGCACATGTGGGACGGCTCGGCCGTGCCTCTGGAGGAGAACCTCCAGATCGCGAGTGAGCTGCTCGACCTTTCCGCCAAGGCGAAGATCGTCCTCGAGATCGAGGTCGGCGTCGTGGGCGGCGAGGAGGACGGCGTCGACAACGAGATCAACGACAAGCTCTACACGACGGCCGAGGACTACCTGAAGACCGTCGACGCGCTCGGCGCCGGTGAGAAGGGCCGCTACCTTCTCGCCGCGACGTTCGGCAACGTGCACGGCGTCTACAAGCCGGGCAACGTGAAGCTGCGTCCGGAGATCCTCAAGCAGGGCCAGGACGTGGCGGCGGAGAAGCTGGGCCTCCCGGCCGGCTCCAAGCCGTTCGACCTGGTCTTCCACGGCGGCTCCGGCTCGCTGCTCGAGGAGATCCACGAGGCCGTGTCGTACGGCGTCATCAAGATGAACATCGACACGGACACGCAGTACGCCTTCACCCGCCCGATCGCGGCGCACATGTTCGCGAACTACGACGGCGTGCTGAAGGTCGACGGCGAGGTCGGCAACAAGAAGGCCTACGACCCGCGCAGCTACCTCAAGGCAGCCGAGCAGGCCATGGCCGCCCGCATCGCCCAGGCGTGCGAGCACCTCAAGTCGTCGGGCCGCATGATCGCGGGCTGACGCGCAGAACGAAGAAGGGCCCCGGCAGCGCGCCGGGGCCCTTTTGCGTGCTAGCTGAGTTTCAGCCGCGAGGCGATCATCTGCCTCTCCGGCCGGTGGATCATCATGTCCCCGACGGTCCACAGCACCGCCAGCAGTACGGCGGTGACCGCCGCCGACGAGAACGAGATCGGCGGCCCCCACAGGTACTCCTGCTGGAACCAGATGCCGACGTACCCGACCGTCGTGACGGCCGCCGACCCCAGCACGGCTGCGGCAGGCGTGGGCATCTTGATCACGTGCGCCGCGTCGATCGCGAGCGCGACGAAGATCAGGAACAACGGCACGGCGGACTTCGGGAAGTCGATGCCGGCGAGCAACGGCCAGATCAGGCACCGGTACGCGACGTAACCACCCGCGACGGCCGTGGCCGCCCAAGGCTTGCCGATCGTGCGCCGCGCGATCACCAGCACGATGGCCGCCGCGACCAGGCCCCACACCGGGTAGACCCAGTCCGCGATGGGCAGCGCGAAGTGCACGACGGCCTCGCGCCCGACCGGAACGCCGAGCTGGTCCGCGGCGAACTGCAGCAGGATCGGCTCGGCTTCGGCCTTACCGCTGTCGTAGGCCTGCAGCGCGCGCACGCCGTACTCCTGGTGCTGGTTGGGGAACCAGACGTTCTCCAGGAAGAAGAACCACAGCGCGACGAGCCCGAACGTCCGCATGGTGCCTTCGGGGAAGAACTTCATCCACCCGCGGATCGCGCCGGCGAGCATGACGGCCGTGCCCAGGTAGAGCAGCGCGTGCGACCCGCTCCAGCTCGTGATGTCGAGCCCGTTGATGCGGTGGTTGATCACGTCGATCGGCAGTGCGACGAGGAAGATCCCGCACCCGACCTGCATCAGGCGCAGCGTGAGTTTGTCGGCGCCGTACCCGGTGAACGTGTGGAACAACGTCAGCCCGACCACGATCACCGTGCCGACCGTGTTGATCAGGTGTGGTGGCGCCAGATCGTCGCGCAACCACTTGAAGTGCCACGAGACGTCCCACGACGACCCGATCAACTTCAACAGCAGGCCTAGGAGCCACAGCTGGTAGAGCTGCTTCGTGAGCGTCGCCGGTGTCTCCCTGCCTGGCGCGCCCCGCTCCCAGTACTGGTCCCGGAACTGCCTTACCCCCTCAATCATCCGAACATCATGAGCTGACAGCCGGACGACAGGAAGGCCGACCCACCCTGGTTTTACCCTGATGTTTCCAATTCGTATGCACGACCGGGTGAACGTCGTTGATCTCTTCGGCCCATCCCGGCACAGTGCACCGCCATGAGCAAGAAGATCGTCGCCGGAGTGCTCGTCACCGCGTTGCTGCTGGCCGTTGTGGCCGCTGTCATGAGGGTGTTCGTCTCCTAAGGCGCGTTCGTGCGGCACGATGGGCCGCATGGTTGAGAACCTCCTCGGGCCAGAGCCGACTCGTCTTCCCGACCGCCCTGAGGCGCAGGCCGCCGCGGACGGTGGCACCGATCCAGGCAAGATCGTCCGGGCGTACCCGGACTTCTCCGAGGCCTGGGCACTGCTGGCCGAACGCGCGCTGCACAGCGGCGACCCCGTCGCCGCCTACGCCTACGCCCGCACCGGATACCACCGCGGCCTCGACCAGCTGCGTCGTTCCGGCTGGAAGGGTTTCGGCCCCGTGCCGTGGGACCACCGGCCGAACCAGGGCTTCCTGCGTGCGCTGGCCGCCCTCGCCCGTGCCGCCAGGGAGATCGGGGAGGACGAGGAGTGGGATCGCTGCTCCAAGTTCCTCGCCGACTCCGACCCGAAGGCGCCTGCCGCACTGGGTCTGGCCTGATCTGACGTGGGTGCCGTCCGGGAAGCGGTGGGGCGCGGGCTGAGGCGGTGGCGCCGAGCAGCGCTGCCGATCGTCCACAGTGCCCTGTCCGCGGGCCTCGCCTGGCTCGTGGCGACGGTCGTCATCGGACACCAGCACCCGTTCTTCGCGCCGATCGCCGCCGTCGTCTGCCTCGGAGTCTCTCTCGGGCAACGACTGCGGCGCGTCGGTGAGCTGGTCGTCGGCGTCTCGGTCGGCGTGGGTGTCGGCGACGCGTTGATCAGCTGGATCGGCAGCGGTCCATGGCAGATCGCGCTGGTCGTGGGTCTCGCCATGTCGGCGGCCGTGCTGCTGGACGGCGGCTCGGTCATCGCGCTCCAGGCCGGCTCGTCCGCCGTCCTCGTCGGCGACGCTGCTGCCGCCGAGCGCGGGCGGCGGGTTCGACCGGATGATCGACGCGCTGACCGGTGGTCTCGTGGGCCTGGCCGTGGCGGCGCTGCTGCCGGCCAACCCGGTCACCGTCGCCCAACGGCAGCTGAAGGTGCTCACGAACACCCTGAGCGGTGCGTTGCGGAACCTCGCAGAGGCCCTCACGGAGAAGGACGCGGTCAAGGCGGCCGGGGTGCTCGCGGAGCTGCGGACCAGCCAGTCCACGATCGACGACTACAAGTCGGCGCTGCAGACCGGGTCGGAGATCGCGAGGATCGCGCCCATCCGGTGGCGGTCCAAGGACGAGCTCAGCAGGTACCAGACCGCGGCCGGTCCGGTGGACTACGCGATCCGCAACACCCGCGTGCTGGCGCGCAGGAGCATGGCGGCGCTCAAGGCGGACGAGCGGATCCCGGACGGCGTGCCGGACGTGCTGAAGGACTACGCGGACGCCGTCGACTGCCTCAAGGGCGAGCTGGAGAAGGGCAAGACGCCCAAGCAGACCAGGGAGGCCGTGCGAAACGCCGCGCGGCATCTCACCGCGCGGCGTCTCGGTGGGGACGGGTTCTCGTCCAAGGTCGTGCTGGCGCAGATCCGCAGCGTGGCCGTGGACCTGTTGCAGGCGACCGGGTTGAGCAGGAGCGAGGCGATGGAGGCGTTGCCGCCTCTCAGCCCTCCGGCCGGTTCAGCAGGCCCAGCAGCAGCGAGTGAACCGGCTCGTGATCACGAGGATCAGCCAGGGCGCACGAACCGCCCGTGATGGCGTACCACTCATCCGCACCCTCGTAGCGGACCAGCGCGCGGAACCGGCCGTCATCGGAAAGCTCCGTGCGGAGTTCGAGGTCTCCGGTGACGACGCCGACCTCGTCGGTCATCACGCCACCGGGACCGGCCACGAAAAGCGAGGAGAGTGAGGTCATCAGCAGGTCGCGAGCATCCCGTTCAGTGCGGACTTCTCAGCGCTGTCGACGCTGAGCCCCCAGTTCTTCTTCGTGCGCACCCACATCCTCGCGTACGTGCAGTGGTACGACGTCAGCGGAGGCTTCCACTCGGCGGGGTCCTGGTCGCCCTTGGCCTGGTTCACGTTGTCGGTGACCGCGATCAGCTGCGGGCCGGACAGGTCGTTCGCGAACGACCGGCGCCGGTCCGTGGTCCACGACGACGCGCCGGACCGCCAGGCTTCCGCCAGCGCCACGACGTGGTCGATGTCCACGTCGGAGGCCGCGCTCCAGGTGGCGCCGTCGTACGGGGAGAACCAGCGGCCCGAGGTGGCGGCGCACGACGAGTCGGTGACCACGTTCGTGCCGTCGCGCTTCAGCACCGTCTCTCGGGTGTTGCAGGCCCCCGACTGGGTGATCCAGTGCGGGAACAGGTCGCGCGAGTAGCCCGAGGTCGAGCCTTCCGCGCGGACGGTGAGCGTGCTCAGCTCGGATCGGGCCACGTCGGCGCTGGGAATTCCTGGGGGTGTCGCGAGTGCAGGGGAAACGAAACCAAAGGTGAGAGCCAAGGTGGCAACTGAAACACCAATGATTCGGTTAACTTTTGACATCATCCCGACCTTCCTTGTTGGAAGTGATCGGGACATACCCTTAGTGACAGTATGGAATTAGGCAATACCTTTGGGTGACCCTCAAGTGAACTACAAGCGCACGACTAGACGCCTCGTACGAGCCTCAAGTCCTCGGTGTGGCGGTACCAGGTCCACTTGTCGACCGGGCGCGGGTGCTTGTGGCCGTCCAGAACGGCCGTGGTGGGCAGGCAGCCGAGCTGGAACGCGCGCGGACGGCTTTCCCGGACGCGCGAGCCGATGAGGCGTTTGTTGACGATTCGGATGACGAGGCCCAAGCCGCCCTCGGTGTCGGGTGTGCACTCGATCCGCGACGCCTGCCCGCGCAGCACGTTGTCCGCGTCGCTGTAACCAACGCCACGAACCGGCGACAACACGCCGAGCCCCATCAGTACGCCGCCGACGTCGTCGCGCACGAACGGCACGGGATCTACGTCACCGTTCAGGGCGATGTCCAGGGCGCGTCCGGGATCCGTCGAAAGCCCCCAAAGCGCGGCAACGGGCGAATCGCCCACCGGCACGTAACCGAGGGCCACCGAGCCGAGTTTTTCCTTGCGCAGCAACCGCAGTGCGACCGCGGACAGGTCGGCGTCGGTACCCACGACGACGAGCCGTTCCGCGTCCAGATGTTGATCAACGTGGTCCTTGCCGGGGCGAGCAGGAACGACCTGCACGCCGTCACGTTGAGTGATCATTGGCAACTGCGTGTTTCCGCAGGCCAACACGATTCCGCGCACGGTCATCTCCTGGTCTACCCTCGCTTACCGGCATTCGCTCGAACCAGTCCAAGCGCTTGGAGTTTCACATGCCGGCCGTCGTGCTGATCGGTGCCCAGTGGGGCGATGAGGGCAAGGGCAAGGCCACCGACATCCTCGGTGAGCGTGTCCAGTGGATCGTCCGCTACCAGGGCGGCAACAACGCGGGTCACACCGTGGTCCTCCCGGACGGTCAGAAGTTCGCCCTGCACCTCATCCCGTCCGGCATCCTCACGCCTGGTGTGCGCAACGTCATCGGCAACGGCGTCGTGGTCGATCCCGGCGTGCTGCTCGAGGAGCTCGCGGGGCTGGAGGAGAAGGGCGTCGACACCAGCAGCCTGCTGATCTCGTCGGACGCGCACTTGATCATGCCGTACCACGTGGCCATCGACAAGGTGACCGAGCGCTACCTGGGCAAGGCGAAGATCGGCACCACCGGCCGCGGCATCGGCCCGTGCTACCAGGACAAGCTGGCCCGCGTCGGCGTCCGCGCGCAGGACCTGCTGGACGAGAAGATCCTGCGGCAGAAGGTCGAGGCGGCCCTGGACTTCAAGAACCAGGTGCTGGTCAAGGTCTACAACCGCAAGGCGCTCGAGCCCGACCAGGTCGTCGACCAGGTGCTGGAGCGCGGTCAGCACTTCGTGCACCGCATCGCGGACACCCGCCTGCTGCTCAACGAGGCGCTGGACCGCGGCGAGATCGTGCTGCTCGAAGGCTCGCAGGGCACCCTGCTCGACGTCGACCACGGCACCTACCCGTTCGTCACGTCGTCGAACCCCACGAGTGGTGGCGCGGCGGTCGGCTCTGGTGTCGGCCCGACACGGATCAACACCGTGATCGGCATCCTGAAGGCGTACACGACCCGCGTCGGCTCCGGTCCGTTCCCGACCGAGCTCAACGACGACATGGGCGAGTTCCTGCGCAAGCAGGGCGGCGAGTTCGGTGTCACCACCGGGCGTTCGCGGCGCACCGGCTGGTTCGACGCCGTGATCGCCCGCTACGCCTCGCGCGTCAACGGCATCACCGACTACTTCCTCACCAAGCTCGACGTGCTGTCGGGCCTGGAGAAGGTGCCGGTCTGCGTCGCGTACGAAGTGGACGGCCGCCGCGTCGAGGAGATGCCGATGACGCAGACCGATGTGCACCACGCCGTGCCGGTCTACGAGGAGCTGCCTGGCTGGTTCGAGGACATTTCGCACTGCCGCGAGTTCGACGAGCTGCCGGCCAACGCCAAGGCCTACGTCGAGTACCTGGAGGGCATCATCGGCGCCCGCGTCTCGGCGATCGGTGTCGGCCCCGGCCGCGACCAGACGATCGTCCGCCACGACGTGCTCAGCTGACGGCTCGTTCCTGGGCCTCGATCAGCGCGGTCTGCGTGACCTCCAGCTGGTCGAGGCCCTTCAGGAACTCCTTCGCCATCGAGCCGTCGTCCTGGCCCTTGTCCCGGAACACGACGAGACACGACCGCGTGCCGTTCTCCAAGGACCGCAACGCGTCCGCCCACGTGGCGGCGATCTTCGCGTCCGGCGGCTCGGGGAACGGCTCCCGCAGCACCGGTCCCAGCGCTCGCACCCTGCCGCGATCGCCGCCGGGTCCTCGGCCCGCACCCCGGCGAACACCCTGTCGTTCGCCCGCACCACGGTCAGCATCCGGTCCCAGCCGCCGCCGTAGATCCACGTGTTCACGGCTTCGTCGGTGTTCACCTCGGCCCCGGCGGGCACGGGCGGCTGCAGGGAGGCGCGGTGCGTTGCGCGCTCGGCCACCACGACGCCACCGCGACGCCCAGCACCGCGATTCCCGCCGCCCAGATCGGTCGTGAGCGCGTTCCGCCGGTCTGACGACGGAGACCACCCACGAGCAGTGCCACAAGGGTGCCGAGGACCGGCAGGACCTGGTGCGGGCGCGTCGCCAGAACGCTGTCGACCTCGGTGCCGCGTAGGTGCGTCAGCCAGATCGCCACGGTTGCGGCCAGCCCGATCAGCCACACCGCGAGCAGCGCGCCCACGCGGTCCAGGCGGCCCACCAGCACCGTGATCAGCTGCACGGCCACGACCGCCACGATCTGCCAGGCCGTGGCCACCAGAGGCAGGCCCGCGGAGCCCAGCAACACCACCGCAGCAGCCGCGGCCACACCACCGATCACGCCGACCAGAGCGGCGAACCGGGGGAACTCCCGGCGCAGCACCAGCGGCACCAGCCACAGCAGTGCCAGCGACACCACCGTCGGCACCCGGTTGAAGTTCAGCAGGAACGGGATCGCCACGCCCTTCAGCGCGATCTCGTTGACGAACGTCTGCGCATGGCCGTGCAGCAGTTCCATCACCGGCACGATGTTGTTGCGCCACAACGCTCCGGCCACGCGGACCTCGGAGAACCAGCCCAGCAGCGTGTAGGTGACCACAGCGATCGACAGCCCGAGGAACCAGCCGTGCCAACGGGTGCGCACGAGCGTCGCGCAGTATCCGGCCCAGATCGTCACGAGCGTCGCGGTGCCCGCCAGAGCGATCGCCGCGATGACGCTGTACGGGGTGATCGGGAGGAGGTTGTGCGAGTCCAGCCGGTCGCCGAGCACCAGACCGAGACCGAGGGCGAGACCGGGCCACGCGAACGTGCCGCGCCGCGGGCCGAACGTGGCACCGCGCCAGGCGATCAGGCCGATGAGCGCGGCCACCGGCACCGCCCAGGCGATCCGCATGACCAGGAACGATTCGTTGCCGCCGCGGTACCAGGTCAGCTCTCGCAACCCGGTCGTCGTGTGCCACCAGGCGATCTGCACGGCGAGCGCGCTGCCGAGCGTCTCCCAGAAACCGGGCCGCAGCAACGACTTCGGGTCCCGCATGACGGCGATCCGGGTGGCGGGCGCCGGGTGGTGGCCGAGCCAGCGGCGGAGCCGACTTGCCGGCACCAGCCGGTACGGCTCGGGATCGCCGGTCCAGTGCACGACCAGCGCGTCGGCGTGCTTCTCCCGAGCCCGCAGCACGGCGACACGGGCGGCGAACACCAGCAGCACCAGCACGACGAGCCGCCACAGCACGCCGTAGGAGGCCCAGCCGGTGGGAAGCCGCGGCAGCCGCAGCGGGGTGAGGAACAGCAGCGGGTTGAACAGCGTGAGGACGTACGGCGTCAGTACCACGATGACGAAGGCGCGCCAGATCGCCAGCGTGGCATAGGTGATCGTGACGTCTTTGCGGACGTGCGCGAGCTCGTGCAGCACGATCGCACGGAACGACTCGGGCTCGATGCGGCGCAACGCGAGCATGCCGACGTTGAGCGCGACGTACTTGCGGCGGTGCGTGCCGAACGCCACGCCACCCGCGCGGGGATTCGTCCGGTCGAGGAGGAACGTCGGCGCCTTCTTGAGCCCCGCCTCCGCGACCAGCGCGGCGAGCGGCTCCTGCAGATCGCCGGGAACCGGCGCCAGGTCGCGCCGGTAGCGCAACCACACCGGGCGCAGGAGATAGATCAGCAGTGCCACCGCGAAGAGCAGCACCAGCCCGCCGGCGAGCCACACCGCACGACCGCCGAGGAACGGCGCCATGCACGCCCGATAACCGTCCCATTTGGACTCGTCGGGATCGACCTCGAGGCTCGACGTGAGGTAGAGGCCCGACTGCACCTGGCAACGGGCGTTGTCGAACGAGGTGGCCACCGGCCACACGGACGCGTACAGGCCGAAGATCTGCAACGTGGTCGCGATCGCCAGCAGCACCAGCGACGCGAACCTCAGCGTGGTACCAGAAGGCACCCTCGGTCTGTCCCCCTCTGGATCCATGCCCAAATGTTGATCGTTGAGACCCGTGCTGTCACTCGGCCGTTGGCGGGAATGTGTCCGGGTCGGGAACATCTCCATGTCCGACGCATTTTCACGATTTGGGCGTCGTTGACGCACGCCCGGCATTCGCCTGTACTTCTGCGCCGTGGCCCTTTCTCTGGTTCGAAAACCGACGCTGCCGGTGCGGTGGATCAGCCCTGTCGCGCTGGTTCTGCTGTGGCAACTGGCCAGCTCAACGGGTGTGCTGTCGCCCGAGAAACTGGCCTCACCGCTCACCGTGCTCGAATCAGCCGGTGAGCTGATCGCCGACGGCCAATTGGGCGAGGCATTCGCCGTTTCGCTCGGTCGTGTCTTCTTCGGATTTCTCATCGGTGGCACGGTCGGTGTCGCGCTCGGACTGGTTTCCGGACTTTCCCGGTGGGGCGAGACCTTGCTGGATCCGCCCGTCCAGATGTTGCGGACGCTCCCGCACCTCGGCCTGATCCCGTTGTTCATCCTCTGGTTCGGGATCGGCGAGGAACCCAAGCTCGCGCTGGTCGCGTCCGGTGTGGCGTTCCCGCTGTACCTCAACCTGCACGCCGGCATCCGGCAGACCGATCCCGGCCTGGTCGAGGCCGCTCGAGTGCTGGGCTACAGCCGTCTTGAACGGATCGTGCACGTCGTGCTGCCGTCCGCCGTACCGCAAACCATGGTGGGACTGAGGATCGCGCTCGGCACCGCCTGGCTGTCGCTGATCGTCGGCGAGCAGATCAACGCCGACGCCGGTCTCGGCTTCCTGATCAACAACGCCCGTGAGTTCCTCCGCACCGACGTCGTGGTCGTCGGCCTCGTGGTCTACGCGCTGCTCGGCCTCACGACGGACGCGCTGGTGCGCCTGCTGGAGAGGAGGGTTCTGCGATGGCGAGCCCGGTGAGTGTTCGAGGTCTGCGCAAGGCTTTCGGTGCGCGGACCGTGCTGGACGGGATCGACCTGGAGATCGCGCCGGGCGAGTTCGTGGCGCTGCTCGGCCGCAGCGGCTGTGGCAAGTCGACGTTGCTGCGCATCCTCGCGGGCCTGGACCGCGAGGTCGAAGGGGAGGCGCACGTCCACGGCACGGTGTCGATCGCGTTCCAGCAGCCGCGTCTGCTGCCGTGGCGCAAGGTCTGGCGCAACATCGCTTTGGGCCTCCACAAACCGGACGGCCGCTCAGTCGCCTTGAAGGCGCTGGAAGAAGTGAGGTTGCCCGATCACGTCGACGCGTGGCCGCTGACGTTGTCCGGCGGTGAGGCACAACGGGTCTCGCTCGCGCGAGCGTTGGTGCGCGAACCCGACGTGCTGCTGCTGGACGAGCCTTTCGGCGCGCTGGACGCGTTGACCCGGCTCGCCATGCACCACCTGGTGGAAGACCTGTGGACCAGGCACCGGCCCGCCGTGCTGCTCGTGACGCACGACGTCGACGAGGCGTTGCTGCTGGCCGACCGGATCCTCGTGCTGGACGAGGGCCGGATCGTCGCCACGCACCACGTCGACCTGCCCCGCCCGCGCCGCCGGGCTTCCGTTGTGGAGCAACGCACCCGCGTGCTCGCTGATCTGGGAGTGCACGTTGAAGAAGCTGCTTAGCCTGCTCGCCGCGATCATCTTCACCACCGGGTGCTCGGCCACCGCGCAGGACTCCCCCGCCGGTGAGGTCGTGCTCAAGGTCGGCGACCAGAAGGGCGGGGCGAAGGCGCTGCTCACGGCCGCCGGTCTGCTGAACGACTTCCCGTACAAGATCGAGTGGTCGACGTTCACATCAGGTCCGCCGCTGCTTGAAGCGCGTCCGCCGGTGCGATCGACCTCGGCGGTGTCGGCAACACGCCGCCGATCTTCGCCGCCGCCGCGAACGCCAAGATCGCCGCGGTCGGTGCGTCGAAGGGAGAGGTCGAAGCAGACGCGATCCTCGTGCAGGAGAACTCGCCTCTTCGGAGTGTCAGCGAGTTGAAGGGCAAGAACATCGCGGTCGCCAAGGGCAGTTCGGCACACGGCCAGGTGCTGCTCACATTGCGGGCCAACGGTCTGACGACCAAGGACGTCACGCTGAACTACCTGCAGCCCTCTGACGCGTACGGCGCGTTCACCCAGGGCAAGGTCGACGCGTGGGCGGTCTGGGACCCGTACACCGCACAGGCGCAGCACGAGGCCAAGGCTCGTGTGCTGAACACCGGTGAGGGCAGGTCCAACGGGTACGGCTTCCAGGTCGCCGGCCGCAAGGCGTTGGACGACAAGGGGAAGAACCCGGCGCTCAAGGAATACCTGATCCGCTACTACAAGGCGCAGAAGTGGGCCGACACGCACCGAGAGGAGTGGGCGAAGGCGTGGGCGGCGGAGACGGGCCTGAAGTACGAGGTCGCGCTCGCCGCGGTGAACCGCAACGGCGACCTGCCGGTGAAGATCGACGACACGCTGATCAAGTCCGAGCAGGAGCTCGCGGACGCGTTCACCGAGGACAAGACGTTGCCGGGCAAGGTCGACTTCGCGAAGTTCGTCGACACGAGGTTCCAGGGAGATCTGGCATGAGCATCACGCTGCACTGGTTCCTGCCGACGTCCGGTGACGGGCGCACGGTCGTGGAGCACTTCCACGCCAACCGCGCACCGGCTGCCGGAACACGTCGTGAGCCGGACATCGACTACTTGGCGCAGATCGCGCGCACGGCCGAGCAGGTCGGGTTCACCGGCGTGCTCACGCCGACCGGTACATGGTGCGAGGACGCCTGGCTGACCACGGCCGCGCTGATCAGCCAGACCACGACGCTGAAGTTCCTCGTGGCGTTCCGGCCGGGCGTGCTGTCGCCGACTCTCGCCGCGCAGATGGCCTCGACGTACCAGCGGATCTCACGCGGCCGGCTGCTGCTGAACGTCGTCACCGGTGGCGATTCCGTTGAGCAGCAACGGTTCGGCGACTGGCTCGACCACGACCAGCGCTACTCGCGCACCGACGAGTTCCTCCAGATCGTGCGCGGTGTGTGGAGCGGCAAGCCGTATTCGTTCCAGGGCAAGCACTATCAGGTCGAGGGCGCTACGGTGCTGGCCGCGCCGGACCCGGTTCCGCCGATCTACTTCGGCGGCTCTTCGGACGCGGCTTTGCCGGTGGCGGCCCGCAACGCGGATGTCTACCTGACGTGGGGTGAACCGCCGCAGGACGTGGCGGCGAAGATCGCACGGGTGCGGGCGTTGACGGACCGGCCCATCCGGTTCGGCATCCGGCTGCACACGATCAGCCGGGACACCTCGGCTGAGGCTTGGGCGGCGGCGTCACGGCTGCTCGACGCGCTGGACCCGGCAGCGGTGGCGAAGGCGCAGGAACAGCTGCGCGCATCGGAATCCGTTGGGCAGCAACGGATCGTGGCGCTGCACGGCGGTGACCTCAGCCGTGGTGTGCGAGGCCTGGAGATCCACCCGAACCTGTGGGCCGGTGTCGGGCTGGTGCGCGGTGGCGCGGGGACGGCGCTGGTGGGCTCGCACTCCGAGGTCGCCGATCTCATCGAGGAGTACCACTCCATCGGGATCAGCGAGTTCATCCTCTCCGGCTACCCGCACCTGGAAGAGGCCTACTGGTTCGGCGAGGGCGTGCGGCCCCTGCTCAAGCAGCGAGGTCTGCTCGACGGGGACCGCACGCTCGCACTGGCTAGCGCTTGACCTTGGCTTCGACCGCCGTGTCGGGGTTGTCCGCGAACACGCCGTCGAGGCCCTGCTTGAAGAACAGGTCGTACTCCTCGAAGGCCCGGCCGTACGCGGCCGGGTCGGCCGAGGACCTGAAGTCGGCCGGCAGGAACGAGTTCTCGTTGCGGAACGTCCAGGCGTGCACGATCAACCGAGCCTTGTGCGCGTCCTGGACCAGTGTGGTCGGCTGCTGCAGGAACCCGGCGGCGTCGCGCGGGATGATCCGGTCCTTCGTGGCGCCGATGCCGTCCGCGTAGGTCGCGATCTCCTTCAGCCCGGCAGGGGTGACCATGTCGCTGTAGGTGCGCTTGTCACCGCCGGCGACGAAGTCGTACGGGGCACCGGAGGCGTTGATCAGCTGGACCACCGGGACCCGCAGGCTCTTGTTGAGCTCCTTGAGGTTCGCGACCTCGAACGACTGCACGTAGACCTTGGCGCCGCGGCGGTTGAGGCCGTTGCGGTTGAGCACGTCGACGAGCTTCGGCTCCAGCGCGAGACCGATCGACTGGAAGTACGTCGGGTGCTTGGTCTCCGGGTAGATGCCGATCTCGCGGTGCAGCTCGCGGGACAGGCGCTTGGTGAGGTCGATGACCTCCTGCAGCGTCGGCACCTCGAACCGGCCGTCGTAGAGGGTGTTGCGCGGGCGGATCGCCGGGATGCGTTCCTTGGCGCGCAACGTCTTCAGCTCGGCGAGCGTGAAGTCCTCGGTGAACCAGCCGGTGACCGGCGTGCCGTCGATGACCTTGGTCTTCTTGCGGTCGGCGAACTGGGTCTTGGTCGAGACGTCGGTGGTACCGCCGATCTCGTTCTCGTGCCGGGCGACCAGCTTTCCGTCCTTCGTGGACACCAGGTCCGGTTCGACGAAGTCGGCGCCCATGCGGGCCGCGAGCTCGTAGGCCGCCAGCGTGTGTTCGGGCCGGTATGCGGACGCGCCGCGGTGCCCGATCACGATCGGACCCTTGTCGTCGTGCGCCGACGCGGAGGGCAGGGACGCCACCACCGCACCCGCGAAGACGAGAACTACGGCGGCTAGACCTCTCCGATACATCGTTCGACCTCCCAGTTGGTGTTGAGAGCGCACCCAAGCATCGCAACACGAAATGCAGGTGAACGGTTACTCACGGGAAAGTGCGGCTTCCTCCAAGTCCAGCTCCCGCAGCACCCGGAAGAGCACCTCGTCGTCGATCTCGCCGGAGTCCCTGGCCTTGATGAACTCGTCACGTTCGGCGCTCAGCATCATCCTGCGCAGTCGCCGGTACGCGGCAGCTGGGCTCTCCTCCTCCTGACGCCCGAGCCGTTCCCACGCGGCGTTGCCCCTGTGCTCGGCGAGGGATCGCAGCTGGTCGGCGACGTGCTCGGGCACGTCGGCGATCTCCTGGTCCAGCCGGTCCACCGCCGCCTGCGCCGCCCGGTGCTGGATCTGGGCTTCCGCGAGCGCGTCCTTGCGGACGTCGTCGCCCTCGAACCCGATCTTGTTGATCAGCCACGGCAACGTCGTGCCCTGCAGCAGCAGCGTGGCGACCGTCACCACGAAGGCGCAGAACAGGATGATGTCCCGTCCCGGAACGTCCTCCGGTATCGCGGCCGCCGCGGCGAGCGTCACGACACCGCGCATGCCCGCCCACGAGATCACCGTGACCTGGCCGAGGTGCGGCCAGCGTTCGCGCTCCCGCAGGCGCTTGGACAGGTACATCGGGACGTACGAGGCCGGGTACATCCACACGAACCTGGCCAGGATCGTGGCCAGCAGCACGGCCCCAGCGCCCAGCAACAGACCGGCGTTCAGGTCGACGGCGCTGATGATCGCCGACAGCTGCAGCCCGATCAGCGCGAAGACGAACGACTCCAGCAGCACGTCCACCGACCGCCACACCGCCGCGTCCTGCAGCCGGGTCGCGTAGGTGCCGCGCGGCGAGTGGTGGCCGATGTAGAGGCCCGCGACGACGACCGCGAGCACACCGGACACGTGCGCGGCCTCTTCGGCGAGCAGGTAGGCGCCGAACGGCACCAGCAGGCCCAGAGCGCTTTCCAGCACACCCTCGCAGAGCCGCTTGCGCAGGAACCTGACCACCACGCCCACGACCAGGCCGATGGCGATACCACCCGCCGTGACCAGCAGGAACAACCCGACGCCCTGGGCAGGGTGCATGGCAGCGCCTGCCGCGGCCGCCACCGCGACCTTGAACGCGGTCAGCGCCGTGGCGTCGTTGATCAGGCTCTCGCCGACCAGCAGCGTCATCGCACGGCGTTGCAGGCCGAGCTTGCGCCCGATCGCGACGGCCGCGACGGCGTCCGGCGGGGCCACCACCGCGCCGAGGACCAGCGCGGCGGCGAACGGCAGGTCCGGGAAGACGAACGTCGCCGTCACGCCCACCACGAACGTCGTGAACAGCACCAACCCGACCGCCAGCAGTCCGATCGGCCGCAGGTTCGCGCGGATGTTGAGGTACGAGCTGTCCAGCGCGGCGCTGTAGAGCAGCGGCGGCAGCACCAGGACCAGGATCAGATGGGGATCGATCCCGAACTCCGGCACCCCCGGTATGAACGAGACCACGAGCCCGACCGCGACCAGCACCAGTGGTGCCGACCAGTTCAGCCGGCGGGCGATGGACGTGACGACCAGCGCCCCGAGCAGCAGCAGAAGAAGTTCAGGCCCGTGCATGCCGCTCATTCTGCGTAAAGATGGACGGCATGACCTGTTCGCACGTGGGAGCGCTGCCCCCGTCGGTGGCGCCGGAGTCGGCCGATGGCTGTGTCGACTGCCTTGCTGAGGGTGAGCGCAACTGGGCTCACCTGCGGATGTGCCTTTCCTGCGGGCACGTGGCGTGCTGCGACTCGAGTCCTGGCAAGCACGCGACCAAGCACTACACCTCGTCCCGGCATCCGGTCATGCGCTCGTTCGAGCCTGGCGAGGACTGGCGCTGGTGCTATGTGGACAGTGCCGTCGTCTGAAGTCTTTGCAATCCCTTTGGATTGATCGTCTAACGCTGTGATCGGCCCCACAGTACGGTGCGATCGTGGCCAACCCGGACCTCGCCCGCATCGTGGCGGAGCACGACGAGGAGATGCCGTCGCGTTCGCTCTCACCCAGGTGGGAGCGGGCGCTGTGGATCGCCGGCCTGCTGATCGCCCTTCTGGTGCTCAAGCAGGTCTTCTTCCCGTTCGCCAAGGGAAGCCAGTACTACCTGATCATCTTCCTGGCGGTCACGCTGCCGCTGGTGTTCCTGTCCTACGGTCGCGGGCACGCGCCGCCCTGGTGGGACTGGGTGCTGGCAGCGGCTGCGTTCGTCGTCGGAGCGTATCCGCTGTTCGGGGGCTTTGACGAGTTCCTCAACCGGCAGGGGCAGCTGACCTCTTTGGACGTGGCCGCGGGCGCGGTGCTGCTCGTCCTGATCCTGGAGGCGTGCCGGCGCACGACGGGCTGGGTACTTCCAGTGGTGTGCCTGGCGTTCATCGCTTACGCCTACTACGGCGGGTTCCTGCCGCCGTCGTGGTCGATCGCGCACTCCGGCGTCGACTTCGCGCAGATCATCAACGGGTTCTTCAACGACGCCAGCGGGTTCTACGGGACGCCGCTGGACGTCGCGGCGACCTACATCGTGCTGTTCACGATCTACGGCGCGGTGCTGAACGCTTCCGGTGCCGGGACGTTCTTCGTCGACATCAGCTTCGCCGCGTTCAGGAAGTCGCGGACCGCGCCCGGCCGTACCGCCGCGACCGCGGGCTTCCTGCTCGGGACGGTGTCGGGATCCGGTACCGCGACGACGGTGTCGTTGGGAGCCGTGACGTGGCCGATGCTGCAGAAGGCCGGTTATCCGAAGGAGAACGCGGGCGGGCTGCTCGCGGCGTCCGGCATCGGGGCGATCCTGTCGCCGCCGACACTGGGCGCGGCGGCGTTCATCATCGCCGAGTACCTGCAGGTCTCGTACCTGTCGGTGCTGATCTGGGCGGTCATTCCGACGTTGCTCTACTACCTGGGCATCGCGCTGGCGGTCGAGGCCGACGCGCGGCGGTTCGGTGCCAAGCCGGTCGACGTGGACGCGCCGCGGTTCTGGGACGTGCTGAAGCTCGGCTGGTACCACTTCCTGTCGCTCGGGATCATCATCGTCTTCCTGGCGCTCGACATCCCGGTCTACAAGGCCGTGGTGTACGCGACCGGCGTCGCCGCGCTGTTCGCGTTGATCAACCACCGGCGCGACTGGTTCCGGCTGGTGGCCGACGCGCTGTCGATCGGCGTGCGCTCGGCGTTCCCGGTGATCGCGGTGTGCGCGGCGGCCGGTGTGGTCACGTCGACGATCACCAAGACCGGGCTGGGGCAAGCGCTTGCGGGGTCCCTGGTGGACCTGGCTTCCGCGCTGGCGTCGTCCGAGGTCGTGGTCCTGATGCTGACGGCGGTGTTCTCGGCCGTCGCGGTGTCGGTGCTCGGTCTTGCGGTGCCGGTGACGGCGTCGTTCATCATCTCGTGGGTCGTGATCGGTCCGGCGTTGATCACTCTGGGCGTCGAGCCCGCCGAGACCGCGATGTTCATCTTCTACTACGCGGTGCTCTCCGAGGTGACGCCGCCGACGGCGCTCGCCGCGGTGGCCGCTGCCGCGCTGACCGGCGGCGATGTCATGAAGACGATGTGGCAGACGTGGAAGTACACGCTGCCGGCGTTCCTGGTGCCGCTGGCCTTCGTGCTGACCGACTCCGGCGCCGCGCTGCTGTTGCGGGGGTCGTTGCTGGAGTCGGTGTGGACGTTCGGCGCGTCCGCACTGGGGGTCGCCGCCCTGGCAGTTCTCACGGGCGGTTGGTTGTTCGGTCCTGCGCGTTGGCCGGAACGTGTTCTGTGCGTGCCGGCCGCGTTGTTCCTGCTCTACCTGCAGCCGTTGACGATCGCCATCGGGGCCGGATTCCTCGTGGTGGCCGTGGCGGTACACCTGGTCACCCGTGGGAGGGTTCGTGATGCTACGTAAGTATGCGATCGGTGCGATCGCTTTGGCGCTCGTGGTTTCCGGGTGTGGCGGCAAGCGCACACCCACAACTCCTGACGCGTCCGGTGGCGGCGCGTCGTGCGAGGCGTCCGACGGCCGGATCACGATCGCGACCGGCAACTCCGGTGGCGTGTACTTCGTGGTCGGTGGCGGGCTGGCGAAGCTGATCAGCGACAACTCGAAGCTGAAGGCGTCCTCCGCCGAGACGGGCGCGTCCGTGCAGAACATCCAGCAGCTCGTCGGCGGCACGTACGACATCGCGTTCTCGCTGGCGGACACCGCCGCGGACGCGGTGAACGGCACCGGCGCGTTCAACGGCAAGAAGGAGAAGATCGCGGCGCTGACGCGGATCTACCCGAACTACACGCAGGTGCTCGTCCGTGCGGACGCCGGGATCAACTCGGTGGCCGACATGAAGGGCAAGCGGATCTCCACCGGGTCGCCGAAGTCCGGCACCGAGGTGATCGCGGGCCGGTTGCTGAAGTCGGCGGGCCTCAACATCGATTCCGACGTCGCCGCTCAGCGCCTGGACCTGACCAAGACCGCGGACGGGATGAAG
Organism: Lentzea indica; assembly: GCF_012184385.1. GTDB lineage: Bacteria > Actinomycetota > Actinomycetes > Mycobacteriales > Pseudonocardiaceae > Lentzea > Lentzea indica. The sequence goes on along the minus strand of NZ_VSRL01000026.1, from coordinate 11,641 downwards.
GACGGCAGCATCGACGGCCTGATCTGGTCCGGCGGGCTGCCGACGCCGCAGATCACCGACATCACGACGTCGCTCAAGGACAGGGTGAAGTTCATCGACATCACCCCGTTGCTGCCGGAGATGAAGAAGGTCAGCCCGGTCTACGACACGGCGACCATCCCCGCCGCGACCTACGGGACCTCGGACGTTCCCACGATCGTCGTGCCGAACCTGCTGCTCGTGCGCGAGGACTTCGCGGCCAACAACGCGTACCGGCACACGACCACGAACACGATCATCAGCACGACGATGAACGGCGCCAGGTGGATCAGGAAGTCGTTGAACGACAGACCGGACCGGCTCGCGATGATGATGTTCGGCGGGTCACCGATCAACGTCGCCGTGCCGCCGATGTTCGACGCCATCACTTCGGCGATCAGGAACGGGATCGGGTTGAGCGCCAGCCGATCGCACACCAGGAACGTCACGGGCGCGATCAGCAGCACCGTGGTGACGTTGTCCAGTGCCGCCGACGCCACCCCGGTGATCACGACGAACATCGCCAGCACCGCGAACGGTCGTCCCTTGGCGCGCTTGGCCGCGGCGATCGCGAGGAACTCGAACAGACCGGTCTGCTTGATCACCCCGACGATGATCATCATGCCGAGCAGCAGGAACACCACGTTCCAGTCGACACCGGCGTCGAGCGAGTGGAACGCCGTCTCGCCGTCGGTGAGCCGCAACGCCAGCATCAGCGCGGCACCACCCAGCGCGGCGGCCACCCGATGGACGCGTTCGGTCGCGATGAGGATGTACGCACCGACGAACACCGCGACCGACAGGAGCGCGGTCCAGCTCATGTCGCCGGACCTGCCAGGAGCACCTCGAGCAGGTGCGAGGTGGTCACCACCCCGTGTATCTCGTCGCCGTCACTGACCAGCAGCAACGGCGAGTGCAACCGGGCCATCGTGGCGGCGCACTCCATCACCGTCGCGTCGCCGGACACCCTGGGCAGCTCGTAGCGCTTGTCCTTGACGGGAAGCAGTTCCTTGACCGTGCGGCCGGCGAGCTTGCCGACGCAGGCCTCGGCGCCGCCGCGTTCGTCGTAGACGCGGGCCAGCGACGGGTCCTCCTGCACGTAGCCGGGGATGATGAACCGCAGCACCTGCGACCCCGGCAGCACCGTCACCGGCCTGCCGTCGGAGTCCACGACCACCACGCCCGGCCGCCGCTGCTCGGCGATCAGCCGCGCAGCCGTCAACGCGTCGTCGGTCAGCTGCACCAGTGGGTAGTCCTCAGCGAGATCGCGTGCGCGCACGGCGATACCTTGCGGCTTGCGAGGTGGCCGCCGCAACTCGTGGCGCTACCATCGACCCGTGTCAGGGCTGACGGTGACACTGCTGCTCATCGCGGGTTTCCTGGTGGCCGCGATCGTGGTGCGGCTGCTCGGACGGCGCTAGGCCGCGTAGACCCGAGCCTGTGCGAAATCACCTCGCGGGTATGAGTGCGCGCGGGACCCGTTGCGCCGGAACCGTAGGCACGTTGGTGTCGTACTCGCGTTCGTGCAGCGGCGCCGAGGCGGCACGCAGCGTCGACGCGAGCAGAATGCCGCCGAGCGCGCACCCGCCGAGGACCAGTGCGTCATGCGCGGACTGACCGGTGAACGTCAGCTCGCCGAGCTTGCCGAGCACGAATCCCGAGTGCAGGCACCACCCGACGACCGCGGTGGCCAGCGCGCGCCCGCCGTGCTGATCAGAGCGATGAGGTCGACCACGGCGACGAGCGCGACGACGGACAGCACCGGCTGGCTCGCGGCGCCTGCCGCGATGACGAAGAAGGTCGTGGCAGCAGCGAGAACGAAGCCGAGGAAGAACCCGATGCCTCCGGGTGCCTGTGTGCGCATACCTCCATTCCACCTGCGCAAACACGGCCGCGGGAGTGCTCCTTATGAGATCAGAACGCCTCCTTGCGCAACCTTGTCGGCGGGCGGCTCAAAGCTGGAACCGGTATCCCATGCCGGGCTCGGTGATCAGGTGCTTGGGGTGCGCGGGATCGCGCTCCAGCTTGCGCCGCAGCTGCGCCATGTACACCCGCAGGTACTGCGATTCGCCGACCGACGTCGGTCCCCACACCTCGGACAGCAACTGCTTCTGCGACACCAGACGGTCGGGGTTGCGGGCGAGGATCTCCAGCAGTCCCCACTCGGTCGGCGTCAGGTGCACTTCGCGGTCGTCGCGGTGCACCTTCTTGACCGTGAGGTCGACGGTGAAGGTCGACGTCCGCACGATCGGCTCGTCCACCTCCTGCTTGGTCTTCCTGCGCACCGCGGCCCGCAGCCTGGCGAGCAGTTCGTCCATTCCGAACGGTTTGGTGACGTAGTCGTCCGCTCCCGCGTCCAGCGCCTCGACCTTCGTCGCCGAGTCCGTGCGCGCGGACAGCACGATGATCGGCACCGTCGACCAGCCGCGCAGTCCGGCGATGACCTCCACGCCGTCGATGTCCGGCAACCCGAGGTCCAGCACGACGACATCGGGTTTGCCTTCCACCGCAACGCTGAGCGCGGTCTTCCCGTCATACGCCGTCAGGACGTGATAGCCGCGAGCGCTGAGGTTGATCCGCAGTGCCTTCACGATCTGCGGCTCGTCATCGACGACAAGCACTGACGTCATTCCGACATCTCCTTGTGCACAGGGAGCGAGATCACGATCGTCAGTCCGCCGCCCGGTGTGTCCTCCGCACTGATCTGACCGCCCATGGCCTCGGTGAATCCCTTGGCCACGCTGAGGCCCAGTCCGACGCCGGGTGTCGAGTCGCGATCGCCGAGCCGCTGGAACGGCGTGAAGATCCGGTCCACGACCTTCTTGTGCAGGCCGGGCCCGTGGTCCACGACCCGCAGCTCGACGTCGTCGCCGTGGGTGCTCGCCCGCACCGCGATCTCGGGCTCGTCGCTCGCGACCCGGCCGTCGCCGTTCACGTCGATCTGCCGGCGCGGGTGCATCCGGCCGTGCCGCAGGGCGTTGTCGATGACGTTGGCCACCACCCGCTCCAGCAGCCCGAGGTCCGCTCGCACCGGCGGCAGCTGTTCGTCGACGCTCACCGAGATCGTGTTGCGTTCGTCGATGCCGGACAACGCCCTGGCGACCACCTCGTAGTAGCCGACCGGGCGCAGCAGTGGAGCCACGGATCCCGTGGCGAGACGGGACGAGTCGAGCAGGTTGTCCACCAAGCCGTTGAGCCGGTCGGCAGATTCCTCCACGGTGGCCATGAGTTCGTCCGTGTCCTCTTCGGACAGTTCGAGCTCACGGTCGCGCAGGCTGCCGATCGCGGCCTTGATGGACGTCAACGGGGTGCGCAGGTCGTGCCCGACGGCGGAAAGCAGCGCGGTGCGAAGCTCGGTCGTCTCGACCTTCCGTTGGGCGTCCCGCGTCTCGTCGGCCATGCGTTGTTGCCGCAACGCCATCAACGCCTGCCCGGCAGCGGCTTCCAGGACCCGTTGGTCGCTCGCGGGCAACGTCCTCCCCCGCAACGCCAGGTGGATGTCGGTGGTGACGGCGACGTCGGCATCGGCGGAGTCGGGGTCGTCGCACGGCTTCGGGCCCACGCACGCGACCCGCTCCCAGCCGCCATTGCGGCGTTCGAGCAACGCGACCGACTCGAGGCCGAAGTTCTCACGGATCTTCTCCAGCAACCGTGCCAACGGGTACGGGCTCGTGAGCACCGTGCGGGCATAGGACGCGAGCAACGCGGCCTCCGTCCGAGCCCGAGCGCCCTGCTCTCCCAGCCTGGCTGCCCGGTCCACCACCAACGCGACGATCGTCGCCACGATGACCATGGCGATCAACGTGATCACGTTCTCCGGGCTGGCGACGGACAGGCTGTAGTAGGGCGGAGTGAAGAAGAAGTTCAGCAGCCCGGCGCCCAGGAAAGCGCTGACCAACGCCGGCCCGAGCCCACCGAGCAGCGCCACCACACAGGTGGCGAGCAGGAACCCGACCAGGTCCGTGGAGTAGTCGATGTCGTCGCGCCAGAACAAGCCCAGCACAGCGGTCAGACCCGGCAGCATGACGGACGCCAGCCAGCCCGCGAGCTGCCGTTCGCGACTGAGCGCATTGCGGCCGATCTTCCAGCGCAGCCCGCGGCGTGCCTCGTCGTGCGTGACCATGTGCACGTCGATCGGGCCCGAGTCGTGAATCACGGCCGCGCCGATGCCCTCGTCGAGCGCTCGCGTGAGCCGAGATCGCCGTGAGGTGCCCAGCACGAGCTGGGTGGCGTTGACGCCGCGGGCGAACTCCAGCAACGCGGTCGGCACGTCGTCGCCGACGACCGTGTGGAACGTCGCGTTCAGGTCTTCGGCGATCTTGCGGCACTTGGCGACCACGTCGGGCGAAGCTCCTGTCAGCCCGTCACCGCGCATCACGTGCACCACGAGAAGTTCCGCGCCGGCACGCAGAGCGATCCGGCGAGCGCGGCGGATCAACGTTTCACTCTCCGGGCCGCCGGTGATCGCGGCGACACGCGTTCGCGGGTTTCCCACGTGTCGGTGATCTGCCGCTCGTGCCGGTAGCGCTGCAGCGCCACGTCCACCTGATCGGCCACCCACAGCAGTGCCAGTTCCCGCAACGCTGTCAGGTTGCCGACGCGGAAGTAGTTGCCCAGCGCCGCATCGATCTTGTGAGCCGCGTACACGTTGCCGTGTGCCAGACGCCTTCTGAGCGCCTCCGGCGTGATGTCGACGAGCTCTACCTGTTCGGCACGGCGGACCACCTCGTCCGGCACGGTTTCCCGTTGCTGGACACCGGTGATCCGCTCGACCACGTCGTTGAGCGACTCCAGGTGCTGGACGTTGACGGTGGACAGCACGTCGATGCCGGCGTCGAGCAGTTCCTCGACGTCCTGCCAGCGCTTCTCGTTGCGCGAGCCGGGCACGTTGGTGTGCGCGAGCTCGTCGACGATCGCGACCTCGGGCGCGCGGGCCAGCAGAGCATCGACGTCCATCTCGGTGAAGTCGACGCCGCGGTGGTGGATCTCCTTGCGGGACAGGATCTCCAGGCCGTCGAGCAGGCTCTGGGTCTTCTGCCGCCCGTGCGTCTCGACGAGTCCGACGACCACGTCGGTGCCGCGCTCCCGGCGCCGGTGAGCCTCGCCGAGCATGGCGAAGGTCTTTCCGACACCGGGAGCGGCGCCGAGGTAGATGCGCAGCTCGCCGCGGCGCTTCTCAGCGTGCTGCGTCGATGGCACGGTTGAGCGCCGTCACGTTGACCGTGGTGGTGAAGGTGCCGCCGGTGCCGGCCGACACCAGTTCGCGCACCTTCTCGACGGACAGGCCGCTGGCCCGCGCCACCCGTGGCACCTGCAGCTCGGCGTACTCCTGGCTGATGTCCGGGTCGAGGCCGGACGCGGACGCGGTGACGGCGTCCTGCGGCACCTGGTCCTCGGCAACGCCTTCCCGCTGCGCGATCTCCGTACGCCGCTCGGCGATCACCTTGGTGTAGTCCTCGTTGAGCTCGCCCTTGTTCGAGCCACCCGAGGCGGGCAGCGTCGCGGCGGACGGGCGCGGAACGAAGTACTGGTCGCCCTCGCGGACGACCGCGACCAGCGTGGTGTCCGTGGCCTCGGCGTTGCCGTGCAGACCGGGGATGCGGGAGACGCCCCACACCGCCATCGGGTACAGCACCCCGCACACCACCGTGAGCACGAGCAGGATCCGCAGACCCGCCCACGCCTGCTTGAAGAAGTTCTCCACGCCAGGTCACCCGATTCCAGGAATCAAACGGACAAGCAGGTCGATCAGCCAGATCCCGGCGAACGGCGTCACGATGCCGCCCAGGCCGTAGATCAGCAGGTTGCGCCGCAGCAGCGCGGAGGCACTGGACGGCCGGTAGCGCACGCCCTTGAGCGCCAACGGGATCAGCGCCACGATGATCAGCGCGTTGAAGATCACCGCCGACAGGATCGCGGACTGCGGCGTGGCCAGGTGCATGATGTTGAGCTTGTCCAGCGCCGGGTAGATCGCCGCGAACATCGCAGGCAGGATCGCGAAGTACTTCGCGAGGTCGTTCGCCACCGAGAACGTCGTCAGCGCACCGCGGGTGATCAGCAGCTGCTTGCCGATCTCCACGATCTCGATGAGCTTGGTGGGATCCGAGTCCAGATCCACCATGTTCCCGGCTTCCTTCGCCGCGGAAGTGCCGGTGTTCATGGCGACGCCGACGTCGGACTGCGCGAGCGCGGGCGCGTCGTTGGTGCCGTCACCGGTCATCGCGACCAGGCGGCCGCCCTCCTGCTCCTTGCGGATCAGGGCCATCTTGTCCTCGGGCTTGGCCTCGGCGAGGAAGTCGTCCACGCCCGCCTCGGCCGCGATCGCCTTGGCGGTCAACGGGTTGTCGCCGGTCACCATGACCGTGCGGATGCCCATCGCCCGCAGCTCGGCGAAACGCTTCTTCATGCCGGGCTTCACGACATCGCTCAGCCGGATGACGCCCAGGACCTCGTCGTTCTCGGCGACGACGAGCGGCGTGCCGCCGTCCTCGCTGATCCTGTCGACGATGCCCCGCACCTCGTCGGAGGTGGTGAACCCGCTCGCGGCGCCCTTGCGGATGCTGCGACCGTTCAGGTCGATGCCGCTCATCCGCGTCTGTGCGGTGAACGGCACGAACTCGCCCGCCTTCTCAGCGTCAGCCGGCTCGGCGGACAGGCCGTACTTCTCGACGCAGAGTTCGATGATGCTGCGGCCCTCAGGTGTGCCGTCCGCCAGGCTCGAGAGCCGGACGGCCTCGGCGAGCCGCCGTTCGTCGGTGCCGTTGGCCGCGATGAACTCCGTGGCACGGCGGTTGCCCCACGTGATGGTGCCGGTCTTGTCCAGCAGCAACGTGTCGATGTCCCCGGCCGCCTCGACGGCCTTGCCGGACGTGGCGAGCACGTTGCGCTGCACCAGCCGGTCCATGCCCGCGATGCCGATCGCGGACAGCAGCGCCCCGATCGTCGTCGGAATCAGGCACACCAGCAACGCGGTCAGCACGATCACCGACTGCTCACCGCCGGAGAAGATCGCGAACGGCTGCAGCGCCACGACCGCGAGCATGAAGATGATCGTCAGCGTGGACAGCAGGATCGTCAGCGCGATCTCGTTCGGCGTCTTCTGCCGTTCCGCACCCTCGACCAACGCGATCATCCGGTCCACAAAGGACTCGCCAGGTTTGGTCGTGATCTTCACGACGACCCGGTCGGACAGCACCGTCGTGCCACCCGTGACGGCGCAACGGTCACCGCCGGACTCGCGGATCACCGGCGCGGACTCACCCGTGATCGCCGACTCGTCGACCGTGGCGATGCCCTCGACGACGTCACCGTCACCCGGGATGACCTCGCCCGCCTCGACGACGACCAGGTCACCGATCCGCAGATCCGTGCCGGGGACCCGTTCCTCGCTGCCGTCCTCGGTGAGGCGGCGGGCGACCGCGTCCTTCTTGGTCTTGCGCAGCGAGTCGGCCTGCGCCTTGCCACGTCCTTCGGCGACGGCTTCGGCGAGGTTCGCGAACAACACGGTGCCCCACAGCCACAGCGTCACCGCGATCGTGAACACGCTCGGGTCGGTGACCGCGAAGACCGTGACGAGCAACGAGCCGACCCAGACCACGACCATGACCGGGTTGCGCAGCTGGTGGCGCGGGTCGAACTTGCGCAACGCGTCCGGGAACGACGTCAGGAGCTGGCGCGGGTTGAAGACGCCGCTGCCGACCTTGTGGCCGAGGTTCTCGGCGTGGCGGTCGCGGATCTCCTCAGGAGTCCGCTGAAGTGTCGAGGTCACAGCAAGGCCTCCGCGATGGGACCGAGAGCAAGAGCGGGAACGAACGTCAGCGCGGCGACCAGCACGATCGCGCCGGTCAGCAGCGAGGCGAACAGCGGCCCGGTGGTGGGCAGCGTGCCCGCCGTGACCGGCACCTTCTTCTGCGCCGCAAGGGATCCGGCGAGCGCGAGCACCGCGATGATCGGCAGGAACCGGCCGAACAGCATGCACAGCCCCAGCGACGACTGGAACCAGTCGTTGGTCACCGTGATGCCGGCGAACGCGGAGCCGTTGTTGTTCGAGGCGGACGCGTAGGCGTAGAGAATCTCCGACAGTCCGTGCGAACCGGAGTTGTTCAACGCACCCTGCGTGCTCGGCAGGATCGCGGCGATCCCAGCGCCGATGAGCAGCACGGTCGGCATCGCCAGAATCGACACCGCCGCGGCCGTGACCTCCTTGCGCCCCAGCTTCTTGCCGAGGTATTCCGGCGTGCGGCCGACCATCAGCCCCGCGAGGAACATCGCGATGATCGCCATCACGAGGATGCTGTAAATGCCGGTGCCGACACCACCCGGCGTCATCTCGCCGAACAACATGTTCAGCAACGCTCCGCCGCCACCGAGCCCGGTGTAGCTGTCGTGCAGCGAGTTGACCGCCCCGGTCGACGTACCGGTCGTGGAGTTCGCGAAGATCGCGCTGCCCGCGACGTCGAACCGCAGTTCCTTACCCTCCAAGGGACGCAGGCCGCTGGCCTCCGCACCCCAGATGACCGCGAGCATCGCGGCCCAGAGACCGCCCATGACGCTCAGCAGCACGTAACCCTGCTTCTTCTCGCCGACGAGCTGACCGAACGTACGGGTCAGCGCCACCGGGATCGCCAGCAGCAGGAAGATCTCGAACAGGTTCGACCACTCGTTGGGGTTCTCGAACGGGTGCGCCGAGTTCGCGTTCAGCACACCGCCACCGTTGGTGCCGAGCTCCTTGATGGCTTCCTGAGAGGCAACCGGCGCGTTGGCGATCGCCTGCCCGTCAACGTCCACACCGGACTTGATGCTCATCGTGACGCCGAGCGCGATCAGCACGATCGCCGCGACGAACGCGATCGGCAGCAAAATCCGGATCGTGCCCCGGACCAGGTCGACCCAGAAGTTGCCGAGCCGGTCGGTCTGATGCCGCACGAACCCGCGGATCAACGCGACGGCGACCGCGAGGCCGACCGCTGCGGACACGAAGTTCTGCACGGTCAGCCCGACCATCTGGACCGTGTGACCCATGACGGCCTCAGGCACGTACGACTGCCAGTTCGTGTTCGTCACGAAACTGATGGCCGTGTTGAACGCCATGCCCTCCGGGACGTTGCCGCGCTCGAAGTTGAACGGCAGCACCGACTGGATCCGTTGCAGCACATAGAGAAGCACGATCCCGACGAACGAGAAGCCGAGCACGCCGTAGGCGTAGGTGCTCCACTTCTGCTCGGAGTTCGGATCGATCCGCCCGAAGCGATAGATCGCCAGCTCCAGCTTGGAGTGCTTCTCGCTGCGGAAAACCCGCGCCATGTAGTCGCCGAACGGCCGGTAGACGACCGCCAGGGCCGTGATCAGGATGCCGACCTGCAGCAGGCCGGCCACAAGGGGTGACATCAGAACTTCTCCGGCCTGATGAGAGCGATGAACAAGTAGATGATCAGCAGCAACGCGAGGACGCCACCCACGACGTTCGCGAGCAGACCCGTGCCACTCACAACTTCTCCAGTCCACGCACCGTCAGACACAGCACGGCGAAACTCCCGATCAGCAGCAACGCGTAGGCCAAGTCGGCCATGGCGCGCTCCCTTCAACGACCTCGAACCAGGGCTGGCACTGTCGACAACCCCTGACGCCGGAAAGGGTGCATCAGAAAATGGGGACGTTCTGAGCCGTCTGACGACTCCTTGACACCCGCTGCCACGTCCCTTACGCAATCTTGATGCCGGGGAGACCCAGGTCTCATCCCACCGGGTCACCGGGGTCACTCGGTGTGACTCGACTGACCGACGCCCGCGCGATCTGTGGAAGCCCGAGTGTGCTGGTGCGCGAAGGGAAAGAGCACCGCGGCTGCCGTTCTACGCGGTGCGGGCGGAGGCAGGAAGCTGCCAGCGGGGACCGATCCTGGCGGCCAGCGCCAAGACTGGCCCCCATGCGTGAGCTCATCTCGGCGGTAGCCATCGGTCTCGTGGTCACCGGGTGTTCGGCGGCCGAACCGGCCGCGACCCCGCCACCGCCGCCTCAGCCCACCCGGCAGCTGGTCGAGTGGTCGACCGCAGTGTGCTCGCACGTGAAGGCGCTCGAGGATGCCGTGAAATCGTCGGACTCCAGCCCCTTCTTCTACGTGCGGTCGGTGGTCGACGGCGTCGACAACGCGACGAAGGCGCTGAAGAAGTTGAAGCCGTCGGAGGTGGCCGCGGTGGACGGGCACATCGCCGGACTCGTCAAGGCGCTCGAAGGGGTCCGGCCACAGCTGCCGTCCGCCGCTGACAACTCGCTGATGACCGCGCCGGAGGCCGACGCGCAGGCGAAGAAGAAGCAGGTCGCGGAGCTGATCTCCGGCCTCGGGCCGATGCGGCAGCAGCTCACCGGTGTCGTCGAGAACGCGCCCGAGCTGCTCACCTCGTACAACCTGACGCCCGCCTGCGAGCCCGCGCGTGCCGTGACGCTGCCGGACCCCGCGCCGACGCGGGAACTCGTGACGTGGGCGGACAAGATGTGCGCCACCGTCACCTCCATCACCGGACTGAGCACCGAGACCGCCGACATCGCGGGCGACGATCCCCGGTTCGTCTCGTTCGAACTGGAGAGCTACCTCAGCACCACGAGGTCGGCGATCGGCGGTGGTGCCGCGCAGATCGCCGAGCTGGCGGCGACGGGTGTCAAGGAGGCGGACACCTTCCGCGACGCCCTGCTGACCGCGCTGCGGGAACAGGCGGGGAAGCTGCCGGAGGACCACTCGCTCAGCACCCCTGGGCCGATCGGCGCCCTGCAGGACCGCGTCAACCTGGCCAAGGCCGCCGCCATCGCGGTCAAGCCGAAGGCCGAAGGGCTGCTCGCCGCCGTCGGACACGGTCCCGCGCTCGCCGCGTCCTACGACCTCGCGCCGTCGTGCGTCCCGCGCGACATCGCGGCGAAACCGAAGCAGCCGCTGACCGCACGCAACGGCACCGATCTCGCCGCCTGCAAGACCGGAACCTGCCAGGTGCTGATCACCGGGAAGGCCGACATCACCGTGGGCGACCTGACGGTCGCGGTGTCGATCCGCGGTGGCGGGCTGGTGCTCACCACCCCGTCCAGCCGGATGTCGCTCGGCGCGAGCGGTACGGGGAAGATCGGCACCGCGGGCGGCCGAGCGTCGTGTTCACGCTGGCCGGTGTGGAGGGCACGACGGCGGTGCTCGACATCAGCACCGAGTAGGGACTTCCTCGATGCGCTTCGCGCTGGGCACGGGTGCGCGGCGCTGTGTGCGCACGAGCAGCACAGCCAGCACCCCGGCGGCCACGAACGCGCCGGCGCCGATCCCGATGTAGCCGAACACGCCCGTGGCCGAGTTCTCCGCCGCGCCGCCGACGTCCACCCTGGTGGACTTCAGCACGGCCGCGCCCACGAAGTTCAGGATCACCGAACCGATCGCGATCATGACCATCACCAGACTGGACACGACCCCCTGTCGTTCGGCGGGCGCGAGGGTCGAGGCCATGTTGAACCCGGAGGTCACCAGCGACCCGGCGGTGAGGCTCAGCAAGAAGGAACAGACGACGGCGAGCGGGAGGGTGGACACCGCGGCGAACAGCCCGATCGTCCCCGCCAGCCCCAGACGCCGACCCCGGCCCGGCCAGCGTCGAGACGG
>NZ_VSRL01000269.1 GCF_012184385.1 Lentzea indica | reverse complement strand
CGCCGCGAACTCGGCGGCGCGTTCCGGTTCCCCGGCGTCCGTGTGCGCGGCGCACGCCAGGCTCAGCGCGATGGCGTGGTCCTCGGCGGAGCCTTTCCGAGTCAATTCAACGGCTTCGAGAGAGGCGGCCGCCGCGCGGTGGTAGTCCTTCACGGCGTGGTTGCCCGCCACGACGGTCTGCAGGGCGTCAGTGAGGAGGACGTCGTCGCCGAGGGGACGGGCGATGGCCACGGCCTCGTCGGCCCAGTCGCGGGCGTCCCTGGCGTGGCCGAGCACAGCGACCGCGCGGGAAAGGATGATCAGCGATCGCGCACGCACCGGTTCTGTGTCGGCGTTCTCGGCCGCGCGCTGGGCGAACGCGGCGGCCTCGTCCGGTCGCTGTGCGTCGAGCATCCGGGTGGCGAGGTCGAGGTCGAGCAGAGCGCTGGTCGTGTGCTCGGGAGCGGGCTGGGAGGCCTCCGAGCTGTTGCGGGTGAACAGGTCGAGTGCGATCCGGGCCGCGGCTGGAGCGTGCGGTGAGTCGTGCCGGGGCAGGCTGAGGTAGGCCTCGACGGCGACCTCGTAGCTCGCCGCCGGGAAGGCGAGTTCCAGCAGCTCTACCAGCCGGGTGGAGTTCATGCTGTTCGTCGCGAGGGCCGCGGCGGGCAGGAAGCCGTCGGGGTCGGAGGTCAAAGCCTGTGACAGTGCCATGTCCGCCGCCTGCGCCGCGATGTCGTCTGGAACGTCGCTCAGCCGGCACAGCACTTCCACCGCACGCTGGCGGTCGGAAGGCGCGACCGCGCGCAGCGCGTCCACCAGCACGTCCGCGCCCCTGTCCGGTTCTCCGTAGGCGCTCAGTGCTTCCTGGGCCAGCTCGTACGCGATCGGCTCCAACGGGAAGACGTCGGACAGGATCTCAGCGGTGCGGCGGAGGTCGTACTTCTTGGCGTTGAACGCGGGCAGCGCGTCCAGTAGAACCCCGAGCTGGTCCCCGACGGGGAACAGGGCGGGGAGGGCCAGTGCCAGCGCGAGCGTGATCTTGTCGTCGGCGAAGCCGAGTCCGGCGTCCGACACCGTTGTGCGCCAATGGGCGAGCTCGAGCCTGCTCAGGTGAGCGCAGGCGTCCTCCAGCGTCTGGGCGGCCTCGCCCGTGATCGCCGCGTCCAATGCCAGACAGTGCAGTTCGAGCGGTGTGAATCCCTCCGCGTGCAGCAGTTCCTCCGGCGGTTCGGTGGCGGGGACGCCGAGCGCCCGCTGGAAACCGGTGAAGGAGGCGGTGATGTCCGCCTGGACGATGCCTTCGCGGGGATCCAGCAGAGAACTGGGTGGAGGGTTGGGCGGCATGGGATCATGTAACCAGCTCCTGTCCGTGCCGGAGCGCTGATCGGGGGAAGCCTTGTCACCAGGAGACGACGCCCGAGCGCGCCTCGCCGAACGGCTCTGGTGGTTCACGACGGGCGGCGACCCTGCCCCGCTGCTGGACGACGCCGCGCTCGACGAGTCCCAGGCGGCGGTCCAGGCCGCGGTGAAGACCGGTCCTGATGGCGAACACGAGGTGGTCGACCTGCGAGCCGTAGCGGTCGCGGCGCTGGCGCACTGGTACCGGTACACCGCGCTGCCGAAAGGGCGATGCGAAGGCGACTACCTGCGCAGCCATTCCCTGGCGCGTGTCATCGGGCTCGCTGATCCCAGCCAGATCACCGTTGGTCTCCGTGTCCACGGGGAACGTCAGGTCGTGCTCGACACCGTGGACGCCGCTGTCCAGTGGGCTCGTCACGTGGCAGGGCGGTTCGACAGGTCCGGTGACCAGGAACAACTGGCAGAGATGGTCGACCACCTGCGCGCACGGATCGCGGTGCAGGCCGAGCCTCGGCTGCTCGACGCGTTCGTCACGCTGGTGTACCGGCAGTTCCTGACCCATACGGAGCACGTGTGGCTGCTGGAGGAATCGGTTGCCGCCGCGCGGAGATCGCTCGGGCTGACGGCACGGGACGATCCGCGGCGCGACGACCGCATCTACGCGCTCGGCGCGGTGCTGGACGTTCGGACCAAGGTCTCGCCCCAGACCGAGGCCGTGGAGTTGTTGCGCGCTCTGGCTTCCAGGACCGCTGACGACGATCCTGTGCTGCCCGCATACCTCCTCGCGCTGAGCCGGGCGCTGACCGACGCCGACGAGGTGATCGCGGTGCTGGGCAGGGCGGTGGAGGTGAGCCAGGATCCGGAGCTGGAGCTGCTGGTGGCTTACGCCGAGGCGCTGTCGTCGCGTGCGCCGACGGGGCCGCAGGAGGCAGCGAAAGCACTCGTCGTGAGGCGTGCGATCGTCGACCGGTTGCCTCCGGACCACCGGGATCGGCACAGGCACCTCGTGGCGCTGGCCAACATGATGCTTCTCGCCGGCGAGAACGAGGACGAAGCGATCGGCATCCTGCGTTCGGTCACCGCCGACGACTCGTGGCGGGCGCAGGTCCAGACATTGCTGAGCACCGCCCTGGGCAACCGGTTCGACCACCGCGGTGACGACGCTGACCTGGACGAGGCGATCTCGCTCGCCCGTGAGGCGGCAGCCTCGTCGCCGGTGGACAGCGAGGACGGCCTCGCCGCGAACGCCGCGCTGGGACTGGCGTTGCTGCGCCGGTTCGAGCACTTCCGCGGGCGGACCGACGTCATCGACGCCTGCGGCACCTGCGCCAGGTGGCGGCCCACGTGCCGGATGATCACCCGCGGCGGTCGTCGTGGTTGTCGAACCTGGCCTCCGCACTATCGTTCAACGCCGAGCTGTTCGATGCCCCTGACGACCTCGACGAGGCGGTGACCACGCACCGGGCGGCCTTGACCGGTGTCAGCTCCGTGAATCGCGCCGACGTCCTGTCGGGCCTGGCGGTCGCACTGATCCGGCGAGATCGTGCCGGAGATCTCAGCGAGGCCGTGGAGACCCTGCGAGCGGCGGTCGACGAGACCCCTGACGGTCACCCGCGCAAGTCCGTCCGGCTGTGCAACCTGGGCCAGGCGTTGCGCACGAACGCCGGGCGCCGCAACGAACTGGCTCTGCTGAACGAAGCTGTGAGCGTGCAGCGGCAGGCCCTGGGGCAGTGTGCCGCCAACGCACCGGAACGGGCATGGGTGCTGGACAGTCTCGCGTCGGCGTTGCTGGACAGGTTCGAGCACACCCTCCACCGCCGGGACCGGGCTGACGCCGTGTCCGCTCTGCGCGCGGCCGTCGATCATGCGGGGCACCCGCGGTGGTGCGCGGCGGCTCGGCGATGCGTCTGGGCCGGCTCGGGGCGCAGATGGGCGATGCGGAGGCCGCGCTGGCGGGCTTCGGCGGTGTGGTCGACCTGTTGCCCGTTCTGGCCTCGGGGGGCATCACCCGTGCCGACCGTGAGCACCTGCTCGGCGGCTGGCAGTCCTTGGGCAACGACGCCGCGGCCTGGGCGGTGTCCACCGGGCGGCCGGAACGGGCGCTCGAACTGGTCGACGAAGCCGGCAGGTGCTGTCAGGTCTGGGCGACATGAGCCTGGACGTGGGCGATCGGACCGTCGTCGTGGTCAACGTCAGCCGATACCGCTGCGACGCGCTGCTCGTCAGCCCGGCAGGGGCGCGCGCGGTTCCGTTGGAGGGCCTGACTTTCCCGGACGTCACCGCGCGCGCCCACGTGTTCCTCGGCGCTCAGGCCCGGCTGGAAACCCGCCGGTTGCCGTTGGCGGAGAAGGTCCGGTTGCTCGAACAGGTGCGGGAGACGCTCGACTGGCTGTGGGGCTCGGTCGCGAAGCCGGTGCTGGACGCGCTCGACCCGCTGCCGTCACGGATCTGGTGGAGCCCAACGGGTTTGCTGTCGGTGCTGCCGTTGCACGCTGCGGGTTCTTTCGACACCGGCGAGTCGGTGCTGGACCGGGTGATCTCGTCCTATGCGGGCAGCGTCCGGATGTTCGGACGTGCCGGTGACGAACGACTGCCGGATCGTCCGGTACTGGTGGTGGCCGTGCCGGAGGCTGCCGGTCTGCCGACGCTGCACGGCGTCGACGAGGAGATCCGCGCGATCGAGGAGATCGTCACACCGACCGTCCTCAGAGGACAGTCGGCGACGCTCGCCGCCGTGACCGACGCCCTCGCCGGCCACGACATCGCGCACTTCGCCTGCCACGCCACGCAGAACCTCGCCGACCCCGCCGAGTCCGGCATCGTGCTGCACGACGGGAAGCTCGGGCTCGGCAACATCGCAGCCGTGCCGGGTGGCGCGCACCTGGCGTTCCTGTCCGCGTGCCGCACGGGGGTGGGCGCGGTCGACGTGCCCGACGAGGCGCTGCACGTGGCGGCGGGCTTTCAGACGGCCGGGTTCCGGCACGTCGTGGGCACGTTGTGGTCGGTGGAGGACCAGTCGGCGGCTGAGTTCACGTCGGCGGTGTACTCGCGGCTTCGGGACGGTTCGGGGCTTGATCCCGGGCGGACGGCGGTCGCGGTGCACGAGGCGACGTTGCTGGCACGCGAGGAAGACCGGTACGACCCCATGCGGTGGGCGCAGTGGTTCCACCTGGGGCCGTGATCGTCACTCCTCGTCGGACGGGAACTCGTGCCGGTACTCGAACCGCACCGGCCTGCCCTGCCTCCAGAACGCGGACAGCCGCAGGTTGTCCTTCTTCTCCGCGTCGATGTCGTCGGGCAACGGCAGGTGCAGTGCCTGGTACAGGTCGAACCGGTGCAGGTCGAACGCGGCCTCGACCGCCTCGCCGTAAGCCAGCGCCGCCTGCACGCAGCCGCGATACGCGAGCCGTGCCGCGAGCAGCAGGCCGACCGGTAGCAGCAGCCACCATCCCGCCCGGTAGAGCAGCACAGCGCTGACCACCGCAGTCAGGCCCAGCGTGACGGACAGGCGTGCGGCGAGGTCCATGCTGTCGCGCCGGTCGGCGACCACCGCCCGCACCTGCTCGCCCAGCAACGGATACAGCCTCGGCCACACCACCACGGCGTCCAGCCCGTAGGGGCGACCGGCCTGGTCTTCCATGGCGGTCAGCACGTTGCCCAGTGCGGTCGGGCGCACCAAGTGCTCGTGATGCGGGAAGCACTGCCGCAGCCGCGTCGCCGCCTGCCCGGCCCGTTGCACTTCCGCGAGATCCTCGGAGGAAGGCTCCGCGGTGCGAACCAGGCGATGGCGCCGACGTCGCTGCCACCACCGGAACAACCCCGCGCCGGTCCAGCGCGGCCACGACCCCTCCAGCAGCCGCACCAGCGCGAGCTGCAACGGTTGCAGCAGAAGGGAAAGCAGGGTCACCGCGAGCACGAGGACGAACACCTCGCCGATACCGAGCTTGCCCGCCGTGCGCCACGCCGCGCCGAAGTCCAGCCGCCTGCCGGGAGCACCGGCCCACACCAGCACGAGCACGCAGACCGCACCCGCCGCGGTCGGCAGGTAGTTCACCAGGGCGAACCGGCCCGACATCGCGTCGTTCAACGGACGGGCGAGCTGCTCGAACTTCATCCCTGCAACTCCATCACCCCGTGCTCGGAACAGGTCGGCAGATCCCTGTCGTCGTAGGTGAGCCGCACCGCCCGCCGGTCGCATTGCCCGCAGGTGAACCGCAGGAGCTCGAACTGGGTGGAGACACCGGGCTGGCCTGCGCGGTCGCCCTCGCCCAGCCGGTGCAGCGGCTCGCCCGGACAGCCGCGCGAACCACGCGCGGGTGCACGCCCCGATCGGTCGCGTCCCGACCGCGAGAGTCACCTGGTCCAGGCCCGGTTCCGCGCGGTACAGGGCCTCCAGCGCCTCGGCGACTGCCGCTACCGACACGTCCGTGCCGCTGACGTCGAGAACCGTGCGCTCGTCGAACCGCGCCCGCGGGTCCAGAAAGACCCCGTAACGCGCGTGTCCCGCATCCATGCCGCCGATCTTGGCAGATCACCGCCCGCTCTACGTAGGCGATCGATCTACGCAACTCCTGCCGACGCGAAGGGCCATCGCCCGGCGTGAAGGTAGGAGCGTGACAACACGAACCGCGCCAACGCGAACGGCCAGGGCGGTGGTCCTGGCCTCAGCCACACTGACGATCATGGCCGCGGCCATCATCGCGCCGAGCCTGCCCGCGATGGGCGAGCTGTACGGCGAGGGCGTGCTGGTCCGCCTGGCACTCACCATCACCTCGCTCGCCATCGCGGTCAGCGCACCGCTCGCGGGCCTGGTGGCCGACCGGGTGGGGCGCAAGCCGTTGCTCGTCGCGAGCCTGGCGACATACGCGGTGAGCGGCACGGCGGGGTTCTTCGTGACCAGTCTCCCCGTGCTGCTCGGCACGAGAACGCTGCTGGGCCTAGCCGTCGGCGGTGTCATGACCGCCGTCAGCGCGTTGATCACGGACTGGTTCGACGGTCAGGAACGCGGCAGGTTCCTCGGGTTCCAGCAAGCCTTCGCGAGCCTCGGCGGTGTGGTGTTCCTGCCGCTCGCCGGCGTGCTCGCGGGCATCGACTGGCGCCTGCCGTTCTGGCTCTACAGCGCCGCCGCCGTCATTGCGCTCGCCTCGGTCATCGGCCTGACGAACGAGCCGCGCACAGTCCAGAAGACCGCCCACACGGGATTCCCCAAGCCGGCCATCTGGATCTACCTGCTCGCCCTCGTGGCAACGCTCGTGTTCTACATGGCGCCGACGCAGCTGCCGTTCCTGCTGCGCGACATGGGCGCGGGTCCCGCCGTGATCGGGTTCGTCGTCGCCGGCAGCACGCTGACCAGCGTGGCGGGAGCGCTCCTGTTCCCGAAACTGCCGAAGGGTCGGATCACCGCCGCGAGCATCGCGTTGCTCGGCATCGGCTGGCTGGTGGTCGGCTACGCGAACGGCGTCGCGCTGGTCACCGCAGGGTTGCTCGTCGGCGGCGTCGGGGTCGGGCTGGTCGTGCCGAACCTCAACCTGCGGTTGGCCGATCTCGCCCCGCCGGCGCAACGGGGACGCGTGCTCAGCGGTCTCGTCGCCGGGATCTTCCTGGGGCAGTTCCTGTCACCGCTCGTCATCGCGCCCCTGGTCGAGACGGCGGGCATCGCCGCCGCCTTCACCTGGACCGGGGTCGTCACCACCACCATCGCAGGGGCGGTCCTCGCCCTGGGACACAAGGAGAAGAACTGATGATCTACCACGGCAACCGCTTCATCCTGCGCGGGGACGCCTCGCCGGAACAGATCGAGGAGGCGCTGGAGAGCCTGCGCAACCAGGGCCGCGTGATCCCGTCGGTCAAGTCGTTCGTCGTCGGCCGCGACTTCGGCGGCGAGTACGAATGGGGCGCGACGTTCGTGATCGAGGACCTCGAAGGCTATTGGGAGTACCTGATCCACCCGGCGCACCGCAACACCGACCGCGTCGGCCTGCCGCTCGTGGACAAGTTCGCGTCGTTCGACATCACCGACGACGAGGACCCCGAGATGGGCGCGAAGATCGCCGCCCTGCACCAGAAGCGCTACGACAGCGACCCCGAGCTGACCCAGCTCGTGTCCGGCCTCGGCGAGTACACGGGCAGCGCTGCCCCCGGCCAGCACGGAGAGAACCGATGAGCGACATCGCCCAGGCTTGGGCCGACCTCTGGAACGGCGAGCTCTCGCTCGTCGAGAGCACTGTCAGCGAGGACTTCGTCTCGCACGCCGCCCCGCTGCTCGGCGGTCCGCCGCAGGACCACACCGGCCGCGAGAACCTCGCCGAGTGGGTGCGGGGCGCGCACGAGAACCTGCCGGGCCTGAAGTTCACCGTCCAGGTAGGACCCATCGTCCAGGAGCCGTTCCACGTGCTGCGCTGGCACGCCGTGGCGGGGGAGATCTCCTTCTACGGAACGGACATCCTGCGGGTCGTGGACGGCAGGATCGTGGAGTACTGGGCCAACGCCGACAGCCTCTGGGCCGCCCAGCAGCTCGGCATGGTCCCGTCACCCTAGCTTCATGGCGTCTGCAAGTACCGCCAAGTCAAGGTCATCGGGCGTGCAACTACCACCAACTCGTGATGGCACGCGCCTGCGGAGGCGTTCCAGTTGGGCGTAGTCGGAGGCGATTCGATCATGGGTTGGCGGTACTTGCAGACGCCTCAACAACCACACAACGACTCACTGGCTGAACCGGTCCTTCAGCTGCCGGCGCGAGTTGATGCCCATCTTGCGGTAGATGTTCCGCAGGTGGGCATCGACCGTACGGGGGCTGAGGAACAACCGGGCGGCGACCTCCTTGGACGTCGCGCCGGTGGCCACGAGCCTGGCGATGTGCTGCTCCTGCGCGGTGAGGTCGTCCGCGACCTGTGCGGACCGGCTGCGGGCGACCTCACCGGTGGCCTGAAGCTCCTGAGCCGCTCTCGCAGCGAAGGCCTGCATTCCCATGCAGGACAGCAACTCGTGCGCCGTCCGCAGCTGTTCCCTGGCGTCGACCCGGCGGCCGGCCCGCCGCAACCACTCGCCGTACAGCAGATGGGCCCGCGCCAGGTAGGGCTTGGCGGTCGTGGCCGCGAGATGTTCCACGGCCTGGCGATGGTCGTCCTCGTCGCCGGAGACCTGCGCCCGTGCGGAGGCCGCGACCCCGAGTCCCCACTCGGTGCCCGCCGCCGACGTCCGCTCGGTGAGATCCTCGAGGACAGTCAGCGCGGACTTCTCCTCACCGCACCGGACCGCTGCCTCGACCAGTTCCGGCAGGGCGACACCGGCGAGGTAGAGATCGCCCGGCTCCACCGCCCGTCGTGCGGCGGCCAGAGCTTCCGGGTAGTCCCCGAGCCCGTTGTGCAGCACGGCGGAAGCCCAGTGCGCGTTGGCCACCAGCAGTCCCGCCCGGCGAGCCGCCGCCTG
Source organism: Lentzea indica (assembly GCF_012184385.1). Classification (GTDB taxonomy): domain Bacteria; phylum Actinomycetota; class Actinomycetes; order Mycobacteriales; family Pseudonocardiaceae; genus Lentzea; species Lentzea indica. Next base: position 2,807 of record NZ_VSRL01000269.1, on the reverse strand, counting down.
CGTCGCGTGCTCGATCTGCTTGAGCAGGTCTGCGCGGGACCCGCGCATTGCGGCCAGGTGCAACCGTGGATACGGCAGCGGAGGCACTCCCACCGCGTCCGCGACGGCCTCTTCTTCGGCGATGGCTGACATCGCCGTACCGAAGTCACCCGCGTGCACGGCCACGATCGCCGTCTGCGCCAGACCGAGCCGGAGCACGAACGGCGACCCGGCCTCCCGTCCCGTCTTCGTCAGCCACTCGGTGACGTTCGCGTGCACCTCGGTGTCCCAGAGCTCACCCGCGAGCATCGTGGCCAGCGCCGGATGCCGGGTCCACATCAGACCGTCATCGGCGAACACCTGACGCAGCAAGGGAACGGCGGCCCGATGCCCGTCGGTCGAGAGAACCACCAACGCGTTCAACACGTCCGGTGCCGGCGGCATCGAGCGGGCCTCACGCACCACGACGTCCATGACGCCGCTGGCCCGCCCGACCACCAGCCCCATCTCCAGCGCGTCGAGCACGCACTCACGTGCCGCGACACCGCTCATGCGCCGTGCCGCGTTCAGGACGAACTCGGGCCCGTCGTTCTCGGTGTTGCGGATGAACGCCACACGCCCACGCAGCAGGTCGGCTCTCGCCAGCTGCGAGGAGTCCAGCAACTCGACCTCGACCGTGCTGAGCAGCTCAGTGGCGACGTCGACGGCACCGGCGTCGAACTTGGCCTGCCCGGCCGCGAGCGTTCGCTCGGCCCTGAGCCGCGGATCGAGCGACAACGTTGCCGCTCGCTCGAGAAACGCCGCCGCGGCCGCCACTCCACCACGAGACCGGGCCCGCGAAGCCGACCGTTCCAGCTCGGCGGCCACCCCGTCATCAGGTCCCGTGCTGGCCTGCGCGAGGTGCCACACCCGTCGGTCCGGATCGGCCTGGGCATCGGTCACCGCGGCGAGAGCGAGGTGCACGGCCCGCCGCTCGGCAGCGTCGGCAGCGAGGTAGACGGCCGACCGCGCGAGCGGATGACAGAACCGCACCCGAGTGGACAGGCTGACCAGCCCGGACGCCTCGGCCACCGCACCGGCCGTCGTCACGTCGACTCCAAGTTCTTGCGCGGCGGCCCACATCAGTCGCGGCTCGCCCGTGGGATCGGCGCCGGCCACGATCAACAGCAACCGCGCGTCCGCCGGCAGATCGGCGACCCTGCTCTGGAAGCTGGCCTCGATCGTGCCGGGCACCGACGACACCTCCGGCAACGCGAAGCCGCCCGCCTTGGGCAACTCCAGCAGCGCCAACGGGTTCCCGCGCGCTTCGGCGAGCAGCCGCTCGCGCACCTTGTCGTCGACCGCATCGGCCGCGAGCAGTGCGCGTGCCTCGGCGTCGGACAGCCCCTCGACGACCAAGCCGGGCAACGCCTCCAGCATGCGCCCCGCCTCAGGCCTGGCCGCGAACACCATCACGACCGGGTCTGCCGGCAACCGCCGTCCGAGAAAGGCGAAGACCTTCGCCGACGCCTCGTCGATCCAGTGCGCGTCATCGACCAGACAGAGCAACGGCTTCTCGGTGGCCGCAGCAGCGAGCAGGTCCAAAGTGGCCAGTCCGATCCGCAGCACGTCCGGCGAGCCGGTGGCCAGGCCGAACGCCACCTCCAGCGCCGCCCGTCGTCCTTCGGCCAGCTCTGGGAGATGGCTCAGCAGCGGCACGCACAACTGGTGCAGTGCCGCGAACGGGAACTCGCTCTCGAACTCCGACCCCGACGCCTCCAGGACGCCGAACCGTGACGCCGCCTCCCGCACGTGCCCGAGCAGCGCGCTCTTCCCGATCCCGGCCTCACCGCGCAGGACCAGCGCACCGCCGCGTCCCTCCCTGGCGGCACTGATCAGCCCGTCGAGACACCGGATCTCGTCGTCACGGCCGAGGAGACGTGGTGATGGCGGCATGAACCGAACGTTACGTCACCCGATCGGCCCACAACCACAGGCGGATGCGTAGTCGCCTGAAGGAGGATGCGGCCGGGTGGAGCAGCTCCTAGCCTGGCAGCACATGATCACGAGGGGGAACTTGTGAGAATTCGTGTTGCGGTCGGCACCGGCGTGCTGGCGCTGTCCGGTGTGATCTTCGCGGGCGTGCCCGCCACAGCGGCGCCCGGAGCGGTGCTTCTCGCCGACACCAACAGAAACGGCACCGTCGACTGGGCCGACCAGGCGGGCAAGGCCAGATGGGCGCCTCAGCGCGGCGCGGTCTTCCTGCCGAACCTGGACGACGACGCCAAGCGTTGCAAGGTCACGGAGGAGGACCTCAAGGACCGTGCCGTCACGGTCGACGAGCGGCTCGCGGCGTGCAACGACGCTCAGGACGACGCCGTCAACGGGCCGCAGGACGTGGCGGACTTCGCGCAGTTGCGCACGATGCCGCGCAACGTGAGCCAGGACGGCACGGTCTCGCTCGGCGCGGGTGAGGGCAGGTACGCCCGGTTGTGGGTCGAGCGCGACGGCACGTGGACGTCGCTGGGTGAGAGCGGCACGCTCACCGCAGCCGAGCTGCGCAAGGGTGCCAGGCTGGCGCTCGAGGGCAAGGACGTCATCAGGGACAAGGCCGTCTGGAACGGCGTGGTCACCGTGACGCTGAAGGCGGGTGGCACGGACGCGGTGCAGCTGCGCGTGGCGCCGTTGATCCTGCAGAACGACCTCAAGGCACCGCGTCAGGTCGTGACGTCCAAGCCCACGAGGCCCGAGTGGAGCGCCGGGTACGACGAGTTCGTCGCCGGTCTGCGCAAGGCGATGGCGGCGGCGAACCTGCCGGAGTCCGCGTTGACCGCGATCTCCAACGACGA
>NZ_VSRL01000268.1 GCF_012184385.1 Lentzea indica | reverse complement strand
CGATGACCTGGCCGCACGCTTCATCGAGGCCGCGCAGGGCGCCGACCTCCTGCTCGACCCGCTCTTCGGACCTCCCGCCGCCGCGGCCGCCCAGGCCCTGCGCCCAGGCGGCAGGTGGGTGAACCTCGGCGGCTCGGCTGGCGAGACGTGCCCGATCGGCTCGTCCACGCTGCGCAGCCGATCGTTGCGACTGTCCGGCTACACCAACAACGAGCTCACCGTGCAGCAGCGGGCGGACGCCATCTCGGCCGTCGCACGGCACTCGGCACAGGGCCTGCTCACCGTCGATCACGAGGTGGTGCCGCTCTCCGGCGTCGCCGACGCGTGGCGACGGCAAGCCGAAGGCGGCACCACCGGACGGGTCGTGCTCTCGCCCAGTCGTTGAAGCGGTGGGAGAGCGTTAACCGATGCGCGCGCCCACCGCCGCCAACGCCTTAGTGACGGGCTGGAAGAAGGTCACGCCACCGCTGCGGCAGTCGCCACTGCCACCCGACGTCAGGCCGATCGCGTCACCGTTGCGGGCGAACAACGGTCCGCCGCTGTCCCCGCCCTCCGCGCACACGGTCGTCTGGATCAGGCCGGTGACGCGGCCTTCCGGGTAGTTCACCGTGGCGTTGAGGCCGGTGACCCTGCCGGAGCGCAGCCCCGTCGTGCTGCCCATCCGCTGCACCTGCCTGCCGACCTGGGCTTCCGCCGCGCGCCGGATCTGCACGGTGCCGCCGTTTCCGGTGTCGACCTCGCTGGGTGCGTCGGCGTTCCGGTTGTTGTAGGTGAGCAGCGCGAAGTCACCGTTGCCGGGGAACGTCGAGTCCACCACGGTGGCCGCCGCCCTTCCGCCGGCGGACAACGAGAACTGCCTTCCCGCTGCCGTGCAGTGCCCTGCCGTGAGGAAGGCCGGGCGGTTGTCATCGGTGACGACGTTGAAGCCCAGCGAACAACGGCTGCCGCCGGCGAAGATCCCGTCGCCGCCCTCGGCGAACAGGCGGAACGTGCCGGATGTGCGCTGCAGCTTCACGCCGGCACCCATTGATTCCACTGTGGACACGAGGTTGTCCCACCGCGCTCCGGTCACCGTGCTGTCCGCGGTGACGAGGACCTCGTTCGTGGTCGGGTCGACGGCCCACGCGGTGCCAGGAGCGGAAGCCTTCTGCCGCAACGTCTCGGTGGCCTGAGCGGGCGTTGCGCGCGCGTCCTGCGCCGCCTGGCTCGCGGTGAACGTCGTGGCGGTGATCGCGACGGCCAGCAGTCCGACGCTCGCCGCGATCGCCTTGGCCCGGCCGTTGCCGTTGTGGTGCTTGCCCATGTGGTGCCCTCTCGTGAAGTCCGCGAATGGTCCAACAGTGGATTTCGTCGTGCGACGGCGGCAAGTTGCCGATCGTCTCGATCTCGCAAGACGGTCGGCCCTCGTAGTTCTCCGATCGGTTCGAGGCTTCGAACTCGGTGAACGTCCGGTGATCAGGTACGCGTACTCCCCGATCGAGTGGCTCCGCTGTGCAGCGGGCCCAACGGAAAGGAAGCGGACATGCCGGAGAACAACGTGAAGCGGGGCGTGCTGGTGGCGGCGCTGGCCGCAGTGGCGAGTTTCGGGACCATCGGGATTGCGACCGCAGGCCCCACCACAAGTACCACCGCAAGCCCAACGGCAAGTACGACCGCAAGCTCCTCGGCGAGCGCAACCGCAAGCACCACCCCCAGCACCACAACGAGTGCGGGCCAGAACCAGTGCAACGCTCAGCAGAAGCAGCAGGCGAACCAGGCCGCCGCGCAGGCGAAGAACCAGGCGGGACGGGCGCAGCGCGCGTCCAAGCGGGCCACGAACAACGCCAAGCGGGCCCAGCAGGCGGCGCAGCGGGCTCAGCAGAGGGCGAACGCCGCCAAGCAGGCCGCTCAGGCCGCCGCGCAGAAGGCTCAGCAGTCAGGGCAACAGGCCGACCGCACCCAGGCGAACCAGGCGCAGCAGCAAGCGAACCAGGCCGCAGCGCAGGCGACCAAGTCCAAGCAGCAGGCGACCGCGCAGGCCAACCGGGCCGCGCAGGCGCGCAAGGTCGTTGCGCAGCAGAACAACCGCTCGAACCAGGCCGCCGCGGCGGCGCGCAGGTGCGCGTAACGGCGACAAGAACCGCACTCGGCTGACACCGTGCCGGGCCGGCAACCGAGTGCACAGGTGGGAGGGAGCTCAGGCACGGCGGTCCTGAGCTCCTTTCCCAAACACACAACGTTTTCATCCCGTCGGGAGGAGGCCTGCGTCGTGGGCGATGATCGCGGCCTGCACGCGGTTGGCGCAGCCCAGCTTCGCGAGAATGCGGCTGACGTAGGTCTTGACGGTGCCCTCCCCCATGTAGAGCAGGCGGGCCGCTTCCGCGTTCGAGGCGCCGACTCCGACCAGCACCAGCACGTCGCGCTCGCGGTCGTTCAACGTGTCCACGAGCCGCTGCGCTTTCACGGAACGGCCGTCGGCCGGCGTCACGTGCGTGTCGATCAGGTCTTTGGCTACGCGCGGCGAGAGGATGGCACCGCCGTGCGCGGCCGCCCGCACCGCGTGGATCAGTTCCTGCGGCCCGCTGTCCTTCAACAGGAACCCCGCGGCTCCCGCCCGCAGCGCACGGGTGATGTACTCCTGTTCGCCGAACGTCGTCAGCATGACGACCTTGACCGCGGGCGCTCGCTCAGCGAGCTGCTCGGCGGCGATCAGGCCGTCGGTGCCCGGCATGCGGATGTCCACGAGAGCGACGTCGACCGGGTGCTCGCAGGCGATCCGCACCGCCTCTGCGCCGTCGCCGGCCTCCGCGATCACCTCGATGTCGTCGGCGTGCCGCAGGACCAGCCGGACGCCTTCGCGCAGCAGCTGTTCGTCGTCGGCCAGCATCACGTTGATCACGGTCAGGCCCCCGGCAGCAGGAAACGGGACTTCTCGACGAGGAGATCTCTCCGGAAGCAGTAGCGCTCGACCATGGCGGTCCCGTTCTCTTCGAAGTAGGTGTACGAGCAGTCGGCGTTCGGGGGCGGCGCCGGCTCGACGCCGCGTGACGCGATGCGGGCGATCGGGCTGTCCGATCCCACGTTCTGGGTGACCTGATCACGCGTGCTGCCGAGCGCGACCACCTCGAACACAGGCCGTCCGTCCGCATTGCCGGGAAGTTCGAACATCACCGTGTTGAAGGTGACGACGAGGATCGCGACCGCGCCGATCAGCCCGGTCGCCAGCACTGCTGCCATTCCGGCACGAGCAAATCCGTCCTCCGGCTTGTCAACCTGCGCCTCCGCCGCAAGGGCGAGAGGTGTGGTCGCGGCGAGTGAGAGTTCGGCGGTGACGCGGAATCCCTGTCCCGCCGACGGACCCGCGCTGAACGTGCCGCCGAGCAGCCGGACCCGTTCCTGCACACCCGCCAGACCGAGCCCGGTGCCCGGTGTCGCGGCGGCAGCACGCCCGTCGTCGGACACGCTGACGCGGACGCGGTCGTTGCCGTGCTCCACCAAGACTTCCGCTCGCGCTCCAGGCGCGTGGCGGCAGACGTTGGTGAGCCCTTCGCGCACGATCCGGTGCACCGCCTGCCGGACCGGTCTGGCCACTTCGGACAGGTCGGCGCCGGCCCAGGTCAGCGTGACGTGAACGCCGCCGGCCTGTGCCTGCCGCACGAGCTGGAAGATGTCCGCTCTCGTGCCGGTGTGGTCGGCGGGCCGGGTGGCCGCGGGCTCTGGCTGGCGGAGGATTCCCAGCGTCGCCCTCAACTCGTCCATCGCGGTGCGCACCGTCGTCCGGATGAGCCGCGCGGGTTCGCTCACGTGCCGCGTCGCGTCCATCTCCAGACTGCCCGCGTACAGGGAAATCAGGCTGAGGCGATGGCCGAGCAGGTCGTGCATCTCCTGCGCGATGCGTGAGCGTTCCTGCAGCCGTGCGGTGGATCCGGCGTAGTGCGACTGCTCACGCAGGGCACCGATCAGCTGTTCACGTTGCGCGAGAAGGGTTTGCACCACGACAGGGCCGGCGATCGTCACGAGCGCGGAGATGCCGAACTCGATGAACACGACCTTCCACTGGTACCCGGACCCGATCAGCCCGATCGTGAACGGCAGCAGAGCCGCCACCGTCAGCACCGCGGCCCGCCACCGCGTCGGCCCGACCCGCTCGGCGACGCTGTAGGACGCCAGGGCCAGCGCGATGCCGGTCGCCGGGTACCAGCCGAACAACGCCGCCGCCGCGAGCACCGCCACCACGGGGAACCGGCGCCGGAGCACGGCAGGCAGCACCGCGGCACCGGCGACCAGCGCCCCGACGCTGGGAACGTCACAGGGCGCGGGGCCCCAGTCCACCGTCACGTACTGGGTCGCCATGTAGGTGACGGCGGCGACGAACGCGAGCAGAGCCAGCTCATGGGCCAACGCCACCACTCGTGGAGTCGTCAGGGCCCGAGATGCGCTCATGTCTGGGTGTACGTACCGCGCCACCACCCGGTTTAGGCCGGTGTCTTCTGCACCGGCGAAAGGCAGTAGGTCGTAGGCGGTTCGGGGTAAACGATCGAGATCTGATCGTCCCCGCCGTCCGGGCACTCGGTGTCGATCCCCGCGGCCGGGATCACCTTGGCGACCTTGACGGTGTCCTCGCCCGTGCAGGCCGATCGGCCCCAGCTGTCCTCGTCGTCGGCCGGCCGGTAGCACGTGCCCTCGACGAGGTTGGGCAACAGGCAGAGCTTGCCGCCGCCGGAGCTGGGGACGACCGGGACGTACTCGTCGTCGTTGGCAGGGCAGTTCCCGCCGGAGTCGGCGAGCACCCTGCCGACCTTGAACCTCGCGTTCTCGGCGCCACAGCCGGTGCTCACGACGTCAGTGCGGTTGGAGACCGCGACGCACTCGCCCGCTTTCGCCTGCGGCCCACCGGCGGAGTTCATGACTACCAATGCCGCGGCGGCGGCGACCGCCAGTGCCGCGATGACCAGAACAGGTTTCCTCATACCTCTGACTACGGCCGCGGCGCACACGCGGGGCGACGGCGAACGTCTTCGCGATCGAGACGATGAGGGACTTGTGTTTTCCGTCAGCTCGTGAGCGGGAGCCGGAGCTGAAGCCGGAACCCTCCGTCACGGGTCGGCGTGGTCGTGATGTCGCCGCCCAGCAGTGCGGCTCGCTCCTGGAGCCCGACCAGACCGTGCCGCGCGCTCGGCAGCGCCAGCGTCGGGCGGGTCGGCGCGGTGTTGGTCACGGTCACGGTGAGATCGGTGTCGTCGTGCGCATCTCGACCGCCGCGGTGCTGCCGGGGGCGTGCTTGCGGACGTTGGTGAGCGCTTCCTGGATGGTGCGGTAGATCGTGCGCTGGAACGCCGAGTCGATGCCCTCCGGCGCGGCACCGGTCAGCGTGGTCTCGATCCCGCTGCCGGCGACCAGCCGGTCCACATCGGACAGTGTCGGCTGCGGTGTCAGCTCGGTGACGGAGCCGCCGGACGCGCGCAGCAGGTTCACCATGTGCCGCAGCTCGTCGAGGGTGTCGACGGAGAGCTTGCGGACGTTCTCGGCGGTGGTCCTGGCTTTCGGATCGGTGGTGGAGACGCTGAGCGCGCCCGCCTGCACAGCGATCAGGCTGACCTGGTGCGAGACGACGTCGTGCATCTCACGCGCGAGCTGGTTGCGTTCCCTGGCCAGCACCGCCTGAGCGTCGAGCCGCCGTTCGTGCTCGCGGGCCTGCCGGACCTCGTCCAGTGCCCGCACCAGCCAGCCCAGGAAGATCGGCGCGGCCGCCGTCATGACGGCGTAGATGAGGACGAGCACCAGATCGGCGCGCGAGGATTCGAGGTCCGTGCCCTGGAACACGAACCCGGCGGTGGCGAGCACCCCGCACCCGACGAGGAGGTACCGGTTCGCGGTCATCAATGCGATGGAGTAGAGGGCGATCGCCGTCGCCAGCGCACCGCCGACGAACACCAGCGCGGGCAGCGTCACCAGGAAGACCGCGACGGGCCACCGGTGCCGGAAGAGCAGTGCGACCACCGCCAGGACCGCGGCGGTGACGGCCAGCGGGTGGTCGGGTCCGTTGAACGCGAACTCGACGGCCGCGATCCCGATCAGGCCGACCTCGATCAGCGGTGTCCTGTTCACAGCAGGCCCGCACGCTGTGCCACGAGCGCCGCCTGCACCCGGCTGCCGACTCCGAGCTTGGTGAGAATGGCGGACACGTGGTCCTTCACCGTGCCGACGCTGATGTGGATCCGGCCGGCGATGTCCGTGTTGGACAGTCCGTCGGCGATCAGCACGAGCACCGCCCGTTCCCGCTCGGTCAGCCGGTCGATCTGCGCCGCCTCCGGTGAACCCGCGCCAGAGCCGAGGTATCCGTCCACGACCGTGCGCGTGACCTTCGGGGAGAGCACCACACCGCCGGCCTTGAGGGTGCGGACGAGCTGGGCGAGCTGGGCGGGCGCGGTGTCCTTGAGGATGAACCCGGCCGCACCCGACCGCAGCGCCGTCGCATGTACTCGTCGAGTCGAACGTCGTGAGCATCGCCACGACCGGCGGGTGCTGGAACCCGCGCAGCTGCCGCAGGATCGTGAGGCCGTCGACGTCCGGCATCCGGATGTCCAGCAGCACGACGTCGGGCTGGTGCAGGCTCGTCTCCTTGACCGCCTGCGCGCCCGTCACCGTCGCCACCACCTCGATGTCTCCCGCGGCCTCCAGGATCAGGCGGAATCCCGAGCGCACCAGCTCCTCGTCGTCGACGACGATCACACGAACCATGTGACCAGTCTCGGTGAAGCGGGGTCTCCCGTGCATCCGGGGGTCGGCGATCCGGCCTCCCCCGCCTGGCTGGCCGGCACCAGCCGGTCGGGGGGATCTTCGGGCCGGGTCACCGGTGTCCGTCTGGTGGGACGCGCGGTCCTCGCCGTCTCCGGCTACGGCGGACCATGGGCAGCGATCACCACGCTGGCCGACGCGCCGTCCGTCAACCCGAAACCGGCCCCTCCGCAGGTCCTCTTAGGACCGCTTGGGCGAAGATGAGCGCATGAACTCGTTGTTGCTCGCCGCGGCGTTCGCCATGGTCGTCCGATCACTGGCGGCGAACCGGCTGGACCGGTGGTACCTCGGCGCGCCGATCGTGATGGTGCTGGCCGGCGTCGCGGTCGGGCTGCTCAACGAGAACGCCATCGCCGACGGCCTGAACACCGAGTCGGTGCAGCACGCGGCGGAGATCATCCTCGCCGTCCTGCTCTTCGTCGACGCCACCGAGGTGCGCGCGGGCCGTCTGTGGGGCGCCTATCCCCGTCTCGTGGCCAGGGTGCTGCTCGTGGCCATGCCGGCGAGCATCGCACTGGCCGCGCTGCTGGGCTGGCTGTTCTTCCCCGGCCTGCCGTGGGCCGTCCTGCTGCTGATCGCGTGCGTGACGGTGCCGACCGACTTCGCCCCGGCGGAACGGGTGGTCCGCGACCGTGCGTTGTCGGCGCGGGTGCGGAGCACGTTGAACGTCGAGAGCGGCTACAACGACGGCATCGTCTCGCCCCTGTTCCTGTTCGCGCTGATCCTGGCGGGCGACGCGTCCCAGGAACGGACGCCGCTCGAGGCACTGGGCACCGTGCTGCCGTTCGCGGTCAAGGCTCTCGTCGCCGGCGTCGTGATCGGCGTCGTCCTCGGCTGGCTGATGGACCGGGCACACCAGGCGGGATGGGTGACCGATCAGAGCGCGCGTGTCGCGGTGTTGCTGGCACCGTTGCTGACCTACACGGCGACCGTGGCCATCGACGGCAACGGCTTCGTCGCCTCGTTCGTCTGCGGTATCGCGTTCCGCTACGTGCACCGGCTCCTCAAGGCCCGCCACGTCCACAAAGGACGCGCCGAGGCCCGTTCCGACGCGCTGGACACCGACCTCCACCTCCTGGAGGACGTCACCGGGCTGTTGACGATGACCATGTGGTTCGTCGTCGGCATCGCCTCCGTGCTGATCTTCTCCCTGGGCGTCTCGTGGCAGGAAGTGCTCTTCTGCGTCGCCGTTCTCACGGTGATCCGCCTCGTGCCCGTGCTTCTCTCGTTCACCGGGTCACGGCTGTCCGGGCGTGAACGCGTGCTCATCGGGGCGTTGGGGCCGCGCGGTACGACGACGATCGTGTTCGGGCTGCTGGCGTTCAACAAGCTGCCGGAAGGGACCGCTGCCGACACGATCCTGACCATCACGGTGGTCTGCGTGCTGGGAAGCGTCGCGCTGCACGGCATCGGGGCCAAGCCGGTGGCACAGCTGTTGGCAACGCCCGAAAAGCGGGCTGCCGGCTGAACCGCGGGAGTGCGGTTCAGCCGGCCGGCGGTCGTCACTGCGGCAGCAGGACCGAGTCGATCAGGTAGACGGTCGCGTTCGCGGTGTGCACGCCGCCGCAGATCACGTTGGCGTCGTTGACCTTCAGGGCGTTGCCGGACCCGGTCACCTTGACCACGCCGGTCTGCACGGTCTTCTGGTCACCGACGATCTTGTCCGGCGAGACCTGACCGGGCACCACGTGGTAGGTGAGGATCTTGGTGAGCAGCGCGTCGTCGGTCTTGAGCTTCTCGATCGTGGCGGCGTCGATCTTCGCGAACGCGGAGTCGACCGGCGCGAAGACGGTGAACTCGCCGCCGTTGAGGGTCGAGACCAGGTTCACCTTCGGGTTGAGCTTGCCGGACACCGCGCTGACCAGCGTCGTGAGCAGCGGGTTGTTGCTCGCGGCGACGGCGACCGGGTCTGCGGCCATGCCCGGCACGGAGCCGGCTCCACTGGGGACCTGCTTGGCGTAGTCGGCGCAGCCGGGGCCGACGAGGTCACGGGCGGGGTCGGCCATCGCCGCCGACGACGGCGCGGTCGAAGTGGGCGCGGTGCTGGAGCTGCTGCTGCTCGCCATGTCGCCCGAGCCGCAGGCCGCGGCGAACAAGGTGAGCGAGGCGGCGCCGATGGCCAGGGCGGTGCTGCGGACGGTCTTGTTCATAACAGGACATCTCCAAAGAGTGGTCGAGCGATTGCTTCTCGTGATTCGCCACCCCTCGGGGAACGGATGGGTGCGGTTACCGATCCGTTACCCGAACCTCGACTGGCCACAGCAGACTCTCCCCGCCGGCAATCCGCGTGCCGCCCGGTTCCGAAGCACAGGCATGCTGACCCTCGGTCTCATCGGCCTGATCGGCGGCCTGGTCACCGGCATCTCGCCGTGCATCCTGCCCGTTCTCCCCGTCATCTTCTTCTCCGGCGGCGCACAAGGTGCCCGCACGGACGGCGTTTCCCGCTCACGGCCGTTCCTCGTGATCGCGGGGCTGGTGGTCAGCTTCAGCCTGGTCACGCTCTTCGGCTCGCTGTTGTTGTCTCTGCTCGGCCTGCCGCAGGACGTGCTGCGCTGGTCGGGCATCGTGGTGCTCGCGCTGATCGGCGCGGGCCTGATCGTGCCGCGGTTCGAACAGCTGCTGGAGAAGCCGTTCACGTGGATTCCCCAGCGCAGCCCGGATCCCAGCAGAGGCGGGTTCGCACTGGGACTGGCGCTGGGCGCGGTCTACGTGCCGTGCGCGGGTCCCGTGCTGGCCGCCATCACCGTGGCCGGGTCCACCGGGCAGGTCGGCGCGGACACCGTCGTGCTGACGCTCACCTTCGCGGTGGGCGCGGCGGTCCCGCTGCTGGTGTTCGCGCTCGCCGGTCGCCGGGTCGCCGAACGGGTGCGGGCGTTCCGCAAGCGCCAGCGCGGCGTCCGCGTCACGGCGGGCGTCGTGATGATCGCGCTGGCGGTGGGACTGGTGTTCAACCTGCCGCAGCTCCTGCAGCGCCTCGTTCCCGACTACACCAGCGACCTGCAGGCCAAGGTGAACAACTCCGAGCAGGTCCGCAAAGCGCTGAACCTCGGCGGGCTCGTCAACGACCAGAACAAGGATCTCGACAAGTGCTCCGACGGAGCGCCGGAACTGGAGAGCTGCGGGACCGCACCGGACATCACCGGCGTGAAGCAGTGGCTCAACTCCCCCAGCGTGGATCTGAAAGCCTTGCGGGGCAAGGTGGTGCTGCTCGACTTCTGGGCCTACTCCTGCATCAACTGCCAGCGCTCCCTGCCGCACGTCACCGCGTGGGACAAGGCCTACCGCGACGCCGGCCTGCAGGTCATCGGCGTGCACTCACCGGAGTACGCGTTCGAGAAGGAACCGGCCAACGTGCAGGCCGCCGCGAAGAACTTCGGCATCACCTACCCGGTCGCGCTGGACAACGACCTGGCCACGTGGACCAACTACCGCAACCGCTACTGGCCGGCGCATTACCTCGTCGACGCCCAGGGCACCGTGCGGCACATCAAGTTCGGTGAGGGCGACTACCGGACCACCGAGAAACTGATCAGGCAGCTGCTGAGCGACGCCAACGCCGGCGTGAAGCTGCCACCGGCCACGGAGCTGGAAGACGACACACCGGTCGTCGCCGACATCACCAGGGAGACCTACCTCGGGTCCACCAAACGCGTGAACTTCGCCGGCACCGAGACCTACACCAGCGGCGAGAAGTCCTTCCGGTTCCCGGAGAACCAGGCCAGGGACAGCTTCGCGCTCGAAGGCGACTGGACGTTGACCAGCCAGTACATCTCCCCCACCGGGCAAGCGGCGCGGATCCGGCTCGACTACCGCGCCAAGGAGTTGCGGATGGTGTTGTCCGGCAAGGGAACCGTCACCTACGAGCAGAACGGCCGGACCAGGACCGTTCAGGTCGACGGCACGCCCGACTCGTACCAGCTCCTCGCGACCGCAGAGATCGACACGGGTGCGCTCACCGCGACCGTCAGCCCCGGCGTTCAGGCCTATTCCTTCACGTTCGGCTGAGCGTGCCCGCGGTGACGACGCATCCAGCACCGATCCGACGGCGCTCCCGCTCCGAACACCAGGAGACAACGCTGAGGAGAGGACGCCCGATGCCGAAGCTCGAGCGGTCGCTGCAGAGCCAGCCGCGCGACGCCGGCCACCCGGCCGAGCCGACTGCCGACGATCTGCTGCCCCTCGTGGCACGCGGCGACGAGAGCGCGTTCGAGCGGCTGTACGACGTCGTGTCCGGGTTGGTGTTCGGCCTGATCAGACGGGTCGTGCGGGATCAGGCGCAGTCGGAGGAGGTGTTCCAGGAGGTGATGCTCGAAGTGTGGCGGACCGCGACCAGGTTCGACCCCGCCAGGGGCAGCGCCAACACCTGGATCATGACGCTGACGCACCGCCGGGCCGTCGACCGTGTCCGTTCCGCGCAGGCGGCGACCCACCGCGAGGAGCACGTGGCGCGGCTCGACCCGAACCGGCCGTTCGACGAGGTGAGCGAACAGGTCTCCGGCCGCCTGGAACGACGTCAGGTGCGCCGGTGCCTGAGCTTCCTCACCGATCTGCAGCGCGAGTCCGTGCTGCTCGCCTACTACCAGGGCTATTCCTATCCCGAGGTCGCGAGCCTGCTGGGACTTCCGCTCGGCACGGTCAAGACCAGGATGCGCGACGGCCTGATCAGACTCCGCGACTGCATGGGGGTGACCGGATGAGGAGCACCTCCGCCGACCTGCACACGCTCACCGGCGCCTACGCCGTGAACGCCCTGTCGGACACCGAACGCGCGGCGTTCGAGACACATCTGATCCGCTGCGAGAGCTGTGCCACCGAGGTCGCCGAGCTCGCGGCCACGGCCACCCGCCTCGGCGCGGCGGTCGACTTCCCGCCGCCACCCCAGCTGCGGGCACGGG
>NZ_VSRL01000267.1 GCF_012184385.1 Lentzea indica | reverse complement strand
CTGCACGCCGAGCAGCGGACTGTGCTGCGGGCTGACGTGGGTCAGCACCGGCCAGCTGTCGATGGCGCGCCGGGTGATGGCCCGTACGGTCGCGCGGCTCGACCGCGGACCGCACCGCGACCTCCCGATCGTCGTCGCGGAACCGAGCTGTGCGGCGGCGTTGAAGCGCGACGTGCCCGAACTGCTGGACACCGACGCCGCCCGGCGCGTCGCGGCTCGTGTGCACACGCTCACGTCCGCGTTGACCGATCTGTCCACTTCGGACTGGAAGCCGGCCTGCCGGACTCGGTGGTGCTGCAGACGCACTGCCACGAGTACGCCACGTTCGGAAGCCGGCGCCCACGCGAGTTGTTGCGCGGGCTCGGCGTGCGGACGGTGACCGAGGCGGAAGGCTGCTGCGGGCTCGCGGGCAACTTCGGCTTCGAGGCAGAGCACTACGACACCTCGATGGCCGTCGCGGACCGGTCGTTGCGGCCGCGACTGGACGAGAACCCCGATGCCGTCGTCGTGGCGGACGGCTTCAGCTGCGCCACCCAGGTCGGCCACCTCGCGGGCGTTCGCGCCGTGCACCTGGCTGAACTGCTCGACCCAGGAGGAAACCCGTGATCGACGTTCCGAAGCAGTTGTTCATCGGCGGCACGTGGGTGGACGCCGCAGACGGCGCCACGATGCCCGTCGACAACCCGGCGACCGGTGAGGTCGTCTGCCACGTCGCCGACGCGGGCACCAAGGATGCGCAGCTCGCGGTGGAAGCCGCGGTCCGGGTCCAGGAGGACTGGGCCGCCACCGCACCGAGGGCACGCAGCGAGATCCTCCGCCGTGCCTACGACATCATCATCTCGCGCACCGACGAGCTCGCGTTGCTGATGACCACGGAGATGGGCAAGCCGCTGGCCGAGGCCAGGGGTGAGGTCGCGTACGCGGCGGAGTTCTTCCGCTGGTTCTCCGAGGAGGCGGTGCGGATCGAGGGCGGCTTCGGCACCCTGCCGGACGGCCGGAACCGGATGCTGCTGATGCGCCGCCCGGTGGGGCCGTGCCTGCTGATCACGCCCTGGAACTTCCCGCTGGCCATGGGTACCCGCAAGATCGGCCCGGCGATCGCCGCGGGGTGCACGATGGTGCTCAAGCCCGCGCCGCAGACTCCGCTGTCCAGCCTCGTGCTGGCGGAGATCCTGCGCGAGGCCGGACTGCCCGACGGCGTGCTGAACGTCGTCACGACGTCCAGGCCAGGTGACGTCGTCGAGCCGCTGCTGCGTGGCGGACGCATCCGCAAGCTGTCCTTCACCGGATCCACCCAGGTCGGCAAGCTGCTGCTCGAGCAGTCCGCCGAACAGGTCGTGCGCACGTCGATGGAGCTGGGCGGCAACGCTCCGTTCATCGTGTTCGACGACGCCGACCTGGACAAGGCGGTCGACGGCGCGATGGTCGCCAAGATGCGCAACATGGGCGAGGCCTGCACCGCGGCCAACAGGTTCTTCGTGCACCAGGACGTGGCGGAGGAGTTCGCCGTGCGGCTCGCCGCACGCATGAGCGCGCTCGTGGTCGGACCCGGCGCCGAACCAGGCGTCGACGTCGGACCGTTGATCGACGAGAACGGACGCCGCAAGGTGGAGCGCCTGGTCGAGGACGCGGTCCAGCGTGGTGCGCGAGTCCTCGCCGGCGGCCGGACGCCGACCGGTCCCGGCAGCTTCTACCCGCCGACCGTGCTGAGCCGGGTGTCGCCGGACAGCGACCTGATGCTGACGGAGATCTTCGGGCCGGTCGCGGCGATCCTGACGTTCGACGACGAGGACGAGGTCGTGAGCAGGGCCAACGACACCGAATGGGGTCTCGTGGGCTACGTGTTCACCGAGTCGCTCGACCGTGCGCTGCGCGTGAGCGAGCGGCTGGAGGCGGGCATGGTCGGTCTCAACACCGGCCTCGTCTCCAACCCCGCCGCCCCGTTCGGCGGTGTGAAGCAGTCCGGCCTGGGCCGGGAGGGCGGTCGCGTCGGCATCGACGAGTTCCTGGACTACAAGTACATCGCCGTGCCAGTGCGCTGACCGCTCCAGGCGTCTGCAAGTACCACCAACCCAACATCAACAAGCACTTTTCCACTACCAACCTGTTCGGCAGGTGTCGAACAGGTTGGTAGTAGTTGAGGGCGATTCGATCAAGAGTTGGTGGTACTTGCAGATGCGTTCAGCCTAGGAGCCCAGCCTGCGGGTGGAGATCTCCTTGGCGGTGTCCACGACCAGGCGGCCCAGCTCGGGTAGCTGGTCCGGGTCGAAGCGGGAGTCCGGCATGGAGATCGCCACCGCGGCCAGCGGTGAGCCGTCCTCGTCCAGGATCGCCGAGGCGATGGCGCACACGCCGGGCCGGAACAGGTTGCGGTTGAGCGCGTAGCCGTTCTCCCGCACCTGCGCCAGCTCCGCCTTGAGGTCCAGCGGGTCGGTGACCGTGGCGTCGCTGTAGCTCTCCAGCGGCCTGGCGAGCACCTCGTCCACATCGGACCGGTGCGAGTTGGCCAGTATCGCCCTCCCGGTCGCCGTTGCGTGCAACGGCGAGATGTCACCGATCTCGTGGAACGTGCGCACAGCGTGCGACGAGTCCACGCGGTCCACCACCACCATGCAGTCCAATGCGTCCGGAACGGACAGATGAATCGTCTCGTTGACCTTGTCCCGCAACCGGATCATCGGGTCGCGGGCCGCCGCGAACAGGCTGGAGCCCTGCAACGCCGCCGGCCGCACGGCGAGCACTCGCGCGCCGATCTCCCAGCGGGTCGTGTCCTTCCTGTTGGCGCGCAACCATCCCGCCTCGTGCAGCGTGACGAGCGTGCGCTGGACCGTGGACTTGGGCAGCCCGAAGAGCTTGGTCAGTTCTCCCACCGTGACCGGCTGATGGTGCGCGACCGCCTCCAGGATGCGCAGCGACCTGGTCACGCTTTTCATCTCCACTCGTTACCCCCTGTTAAACCTCTGCATTGCCTCGAGACACCTCTTGACGCGCCTTGTACCGGGTGTCATTCTCGTGCCAGATTCTAGCACGGCATGCCACATTGTGGCACAGGTCAGTTGACCATCTCAACACCTTCGGACGCGTCAGCATCGCCGTCCGGTGAGCCGAAAGGAAGCCCCGTGCCTGCCAGCAAGCGAGTCGCCGTAGTCGGCGTCGGAACGATGGGCAGTCAGGTCGCCTGGCGCCTCGCCGCCCGCGGGGCCGACGTCGTCGGGTACGACCGGTTCGCCCCCGGCCACGACCGCAGTGCCGCCGGTGGCGAGACGCGGATCTTCCGCAGCGCCCACTTCGAGGACTCCCGCTACGTCCCGCTGCTCAAGCACGCCGACGGCCTGTGGGACGAGCTCCAGCGTGAGACCGGGCGGGAGCTGCGCCGACTCACCGGCTGCCTGCTCATGGGTCCGACCTCGCACCACCAGATGGCCACCGTTCTGCAGTCCATCGACGAGCACGGTCTCGACCACGACGTCCTCGACGCCGACCTGCTCGCGCGGCGCTTCCCGCAGTACCGCATCGAGGACGGCGACGCCGCCGTGCTGGACCGCCACGCGGGGTTCATCCGGCCGGAGCTGACCGTCCAGAGCGCCGCGCGCCGCGCGGAGGAGCTGGGCGCCCGGATCCACCGCTACACACCCGTTCGTGAGATCACCAAGACGGGCGGCGGCGTGACCGTCCGCACCGACGAGGGCAGCGAGCACTTCGACGCCGTCGTGGTGACGGTCGGCCCGTGGGTCAACGACCTGCTCCCCGACCTGCCCTGGGAGGTGGAGATCCGCCGGCTGGTCAGCGCCTGGTACGTGCCGACCACCGACGCGTGGTTCGGGCAGGAACGGCCGGCGTTCATCCGCACCGCGCCGACGCACTGCTACGGCCTGCCGTCGCCGGACGGCGTCTCGGTCAAGCTCGGTCTGTCCAGGACTCTGCACCAGCTGGTGGACGACCCCAACCGTCTCGACAGGACGGTCCAACCGTCCGAACTGGACATCTTCGGCGAGCTCATCGGACGATACCTGCCGGACCTGCACCCGAACCCCGTCCGGCTGTCCGTGTTCATGGAGGGCTACACGGAAAGCAGCCGCCCTCTGGTCGGTCCGTTGCCCGGCAACGAGAACGTGGTGCTGCTTGCCGGGTTCTCCGGTCACGGCTTCAAGCTCTCGCCCGCCATGGGCGACATCGCCGCGGACCTCGCCCTCGACGGCACGTCGGCCCAGCCCATCGACTTCATCTCCACCTCGAACCGCACGGAGGCGTGACGCAGCCATGACGAGCCACACCGCTACCACCCTCACCGTCGGCGCGCTGAGCGCCGGACCGGGGACCAAGGTGCGCGGCAGCGTGCGGGCCGAGCTCGGCACGCTCACCACCGACATCCCCCTGGCCCTGATCAACGGCAGCAGGCCGGGCCCGCGGGTTGTGATCACCGCCGGTGTGCACGGCGGCGAGTTCACCGGCATCGACGCGGCCCACCGGCTCGCCGACCGCCTCGACCCGGAACAGGTGCGCGGACAGGTGCTGCTCTGCCTGGTCGCCAACCCTCCTGCCGTCTACAACGGACGGCTCGGCACGTCCCCGCTCGACGGCGTCAACATCAACCGCGTCTTCCCCGGCGACCCCGAGGGCAGCCCGACCGAGCGGCTGGCGGCCTGGCTCTTCGAGAACATCGTCGAGGACGCCGACGCGTACATCGACCTGCACGCCGGCCGCATCGACGAGTTCCTGCGGAACTTCGTCGGCTACCGCCTCACCGGCGATCCGGAACTCGACGCGAAGACCGCCACCATGGCCAGGGTCGTCGGCCACGAGGACGTCATCCTCGGCCTGAACGCCGACGGCGGCAACAGCCACGCCGCGGCGGCACGTCGCGGCATCCCGGCCATCCTCGTCGAGACCGGCCAGCTCGGAGAGCGCGACCCGCAGGCGGCCGAAGGCCTCGTCGCCGCGCTGCTGAGGGTGCTCGACTTCCTCAACGGCGACGACGTCGAGCCGCGGCCGGTCACCGAATGGCTCTGGGTCGGTTTCGTGGCCTCCGAGGCCATCGGCCTGTGGTACCCGGAGTTCACCCCCGGCACCGACGTGACCGAGGGTCAGGTCATCGGACGCGTCGTCGACCCGGCCGACGGCCGCGAACACGAGGTTCGCGCCACCGCGACCGGACGCGTCTTCTACGGGATGCGCGGCCTCACCGTGCTGCCCGGCACCGACCTCGCCGCGATCGCGGCACCCCGATAACCCCGCCACCCCCAGCTTCCTCCCCGCCCCCAGGAGGTTCATCGTGAAAGACACCCGGATCGACCGCCGGCTCTTCCTCCGAGGTCTCGGCGCCGTCGCCGCGACCTCGGCGCTGGCCGCGTGCGGCAGCGGTACGAGCCGCTCGGCCGGCAACAGCGGTGGCACGAGCAGCAAGACGCTCGTTGTCCGCAACAGCGGCGGCGCCTACGGCGACGCCAACATGAAGGCGCTCTACGAGCCCTTCATGAAGGAGACCGGCATCGAGATCAAGGTCGTCAACGCGAACTACGCGCAGATGCTGGCCCAGATCAAGCAGGGCCGCCCGCAGTTCGACCTGATCGACAACTCGATGATCGACTTCGTGAAGTTCACGAAGGAGGACGCGACCCAGCAGATCGACTACGACCGGCTCAAGAACGCCAAGAACGCCGACATCGCGAAGAACCTCCTCACGCCGACCGCCGTCGGCAAGAACTACTGGGGCAGCGTGATGGCGCACCGCACGGACGCCTTCGGTGGCAGGAAGCCGAGCTCGTGGGCGGACTTCTGGGACACCAAGGCGCTGCAGGGCAACCGCGGTCTCCAGCACGTCGACGCGGACATCCCCGAGCTGGAGTTCGCCCTGCTGGCCGACGGAGTGCCGCTGGACAAGCTGTACCCGCTCGACCTCGACCGCGCCTTCAAGAAGCTCGACGAGATCAAGGGCTCGGTCAAGAAGTACTGGGACACCGGTGCGTTGCCGGGTGTGCTGCTCGGCCGCAGGGAGGTCGACGTGTCGACCGTCTGGCACGGCCGGCTCAACGACCTGATCAAGCAGGGACAGCCGCTGGCCTACGTGTTCCAGGGCGCCCGCAGGCAGAGCAACGGCTGGGCGATTCCCAAGGGTGCCGGCAACGTCGACGCCGCCTACCAGCTCGTCGACTACTCGCTGCGCCCCGAGGTGCAGGCCCACTTCGCCGAGATCTACCCGATGGCGCCGGTCGTGCCCGCTGCCTACAAGGACATGAAGGACGAGGTCTCGGCCAACCTGCTCGGCTCGCCGAAGAACCTGGAAACCGGATTCGACGCCGACGTGGAGTGGTGGGTCGCCAACGACGACGTCGTGACCAAGCGCTGGCAGGAGTGGGCCCGTGTCTGAGCTCCATGTGATGTCGGAGAAGCAGTCGCCACTGGTCGCGGCACCGGCCGGGGCCGGCACCGGCAAACCGTTGTCGGTCACCAGGTTGCGCAAGAGCTACGGCACCATGACCGCGGTCGACGAGGTCTCGATGGAGATCGGCGCCGGCGAGTTCGTGACCTTCCTCGGCTCGTCCGGCTCCGGCAAGACCACCACCCTGATGATGATCGCCGGCTTCGTCGAACCCGACTCCGGGTCGATCGTCGTCGGCGGCAGGGACGTCACCCGGCTCGCGCCGCAGAAACGTGGTCTGGGCTTCGTCTTCCAGCAGTACCTGCTCTTCCCGCACATGACGGTGAGTGAGAACGTCGCCTTCCCGCTGCAGTTGCGCGGTCTGTCCAAACAGGAGATTCGCACCCGCGTGGGTGAGACGTTGGAGATGGCGGGCCTGTCCCGCTTCGCCCGGCGCCGCCCGCGTGAGCTGTCCGGTGGTCAGCAGCAGCGCGTCGCGTTGTGTCGCGCGCTGGTCTACCGGCCGCCGGTCATCCTGATGGACGAGCCACTGGGTGCACTGGACAAGAAGCTGCGCGACCAGCTGCAGACCGAGATCAAGCGCATCCAGCGGGAGCTGGGGCTGACGGTCATCTACGTGACGCACGACCAGGAGGAGGCCCTCGTGCTCTCCGACCGGATCGCCGTCATGCGCGACGGCCTCATCGACCAGTTCGACACCCCGCAGGAACTGTTCGAGCGTCCGTGCACGCCGTTCGTCGCCGACTTCCTCGGTGCCGCGAACTTCCTCCCCGGCAAGGTCGAGAACGACGAAAACGTTCGCCTGGACACCGGTGGTGTCCTGCGCACCCGCCGGCACGATCTCGCGAGCGGTGCACGGGTGCAGGCCGCGGTTCAGCCCGGCAGGCTCGCTGTGTGCGCGCCGGAAGACGGGTTCTGCACCGGGATCGTCGAGACCGTCACCTACGTCGGCACGCTGGTGCGCGTCACGATCCGCCCGGACGGCGCCGACAGCGTCACCCGGCTGGAGATCCCGGCCGGCCGGGCGCCCCTGATGGGCGACCGGGTGGGGCTCACCGCCGACCCGAACGACGTCAGCGTGTTCGACGCCGCCGGAACGGGAGGGTGAGCCGTGGCCGTCCTCGCCCCGCCGCCGGAACCGGTCGTCGCCGCTGCCACCGGCGGCAATCCGCAGGGATGGCGCCGCCGGCTGTCCGGCCGCCGCACCCGCTTCGGGCTGCTCAACGCCACGCCGGTCGTCATCTACCTGCTGGTGCTGTTCATCTACCCGATCTTCAGCACCCTCCTGCTCAGCCTGAAGGGTGAGGACGGCGGGTTCACGCTGCACTGGTACGCCGACGCGCTCAGCGGGACGAACCTGGACATCCTGCTGATCACGCTGCGGATCTCGGCGGAGACGTCGGCGATCAGCCTGGTCATCGGGTTCCTGCTGGCCTACTGGATCACCCGGCTGCGGCCGATCTGGGCCGGTCTGGTGATGCTGGTGGTCGTCGTGCCGCACTTCATCAGCGCCCTGGTCCGCACCTACGGCTGGATCATCCTGCTCGGCGACCACGGCCTGGTGAACGAGACGCTGCTGGCCCTGCACGTGCCCGGTGCCCCGTTCCAGTTGCTGTACAACGAACTCGGCGTCGTCATCGGCACCACGTCGGTGATGCTGCCCTACGCGGTGCTGCTGCTGTACGCGGTCATGCGCGGCGTCGACCGAGGGCTGATGGCGGCCGCGGCGAGCATGGGAGCCGGACGGCTCGTCTCCTTCTTCCGCGTCTACCTGCCGCTGGTCGCCCCCGGTCTGGTCAACGCGGGGATCCTGAGCTTCATCCTGTGCCTGGGCTACTACCTGACGCCCGCGCTGATGGGTGGTCCCAAGCAGACGATGGTCGCCTCGCTGATCGACGAGCAGGTGATGAAGAACAACCAGTGGAACGGCGCCTCCGCTCTCGGCGTGATCCTGCTGCTGCTCACCTTCGCGGGATTGTTGTTGCTGCGCCTGGTGAAGAGCATGAGCGAGGCCGCGAAGAACCGAGGTGCGGCATGATCGGGTTGCGCAACAGCGTGGCGGGACGCGTCGTCCTCGCCGTCATCTCGCTGCTGGTCCTGGTGTTCCTGGGGATGCCGATCGTGCTCATCCTCGTGACGTCGTTCGGCAGTGACGCCCTGGGCTCGTTCCCTCCGGAGTCGTGGACGCTGGGCTGGTACCAGCAGCTGTTCGCCGACGGCAGCAAGTGGCCCGCCGCGCTCGCGCTCAGTGCGACGGTCGCCGCGCTCACCACGTTGTTCTCGGTGGCGCTCGGGATGATGGCCGCGATCGCCCTGGTCCGCAGCGAGCTCCCGATGCGGTCCGCGGTGTACGGCCTGGTGCTGGCGCCGCTGGTGATCCCACAGGTGGTGGTGGCGCTGGGGTTGTTCCTGCTCTTCGAGCCGGCGGCGATGCTCGGCAGCCCGATCGCGATCGCGCTCGGCCACACCGTGCTCGCCACCCCGATCGCGGTGATGATCCTCATGGCGACGCTGAAGGGCATCGACGAACGGCTGGAGGACGCCGCGGCGAGCATGGGAGCCGGCAGGCTCACCATCGCGCGGCGGATCACCTTCCCGCTGGCCGCTCCCGGTGTGATCGCCGCGGCGATCTTCTCATTCATCACCAGCTTCGACGAGTTCTTCATCTCCCAGTTCCTGTCCTCTGTGGACACGATCACGCTGCCGGTGCAGGTGTTCAACGTCCTGCAGTTCGACGTCGACCCGTCGGTCACCGCCGTGGCCGCGCTGCTCATCGCCGTCGCGGTGGTGGCACTGGGGCTCGTCAGCGTCGTCCGCAAGCTCGGTTCCGGCAAGGACAGCGGTCTGCTGCCGGTCGAGACGGGCATCTCGGGTGGTGACATCAAATGACCACCGACCTGTCCGCTGTGGCGGCCAAGCACCTGCTGCTCAACATGACCTCGAACGGCTCGCTCGGGCCCGACGGCGAAGGTCTCTTCGTGGTCCGCAGCGGGGAGGGTCCGTACGTCCGCGACGACGACGGCACGCGCTACATCGACGGACTGTCCGGCCTGTACTGCTGCCAGCTCGGCTACTCCTACGCCGACGAGATCGCCGAGGCGGCGGGCAAACAGCTCCGCGAGCTCAGCTTCAGCCCGCTGTGGTCGGCCTCCGCCCACCCGGCGGCCATCGAGCTCGCCCAGCGGCTGGCCGGGCTCGCGCCCGCGGGCATCGAGCACACGTTCTTCTCCAGCGGTGGCGCCGAAGCCGTGGAGACCGCGTGGAAGATCGCCCGCCGCTACCACGCGCTCCGCGGTGAGCCGGGCCGTGCCAAGGTCCTGGCCCGGCGCGGTGCCTACCACGGCCTGACCGTCGGTGCGCTGTCGTTCACCGACGACCCCGGCCTCACCGAGCCGTACGGTCCGCCGGCGATCGACACCCGGTTCGTGGCCAACACCAACCGCCACGGCCTGTTCCCGGAGATGGCCAACGACGCCGTCTTCACCGCGCACCTGCTCGGTGAGATCGAGGACACCGTTCTGGCCGAAGGGCCGGACACCATCGCGATGCTGATCGCGGAGCCCGTGCAGAACCGTGGCGGCTGCATCACGCCGCCGGAGGGCTACTGGCAGGGCTTGCGGACGCTGGCCGACCGGTACGGCTTCCTGCTCGTCGCCGACGAGGTGATCACCGGCTTCGGACGGCTCGGCGAGTGGTTCGGTGGCATCCGCTACGGCGCGGAGTCCGACCTGATCACCGTCGCCAAGGGCATCACCGCCGGCTACGCCCCGATGGGCGCCACGCTGGTGGGGCAGCGGGTCGCCGAGGTGATCAACCAGCCGGGAGCGGTGCTCAACCACGGCTACACCTTCGGCGGGCACCCGCTGAGCGCCGCGATCTCCCTGCGCACGTTGGAGATCATGGAACGCGACCAGGTCCTGCAGAACGTCCGCGACCTGGAAGGCGGGCTGGCGAACGGAATGGCGGCGCTCGCAGGGCTGCCGATCGTCGCCGACGTCCGCGGCGCCGGGTTCTTCTACGCCGTCCAGCTGGCCGGTGACCAACCGGGCGGCGGTTTCTCGGACGCGGCACGCCAGGCGCTCGTCGTCGACCTCATCCCGCGCAGGCTGCGCGAGGCGGGGCTGCTGGCCAGGGTCTACAACCGCGCCGCGCCCCTGCTGCAGATCGCGCCACCGCTGATCAGCGACCGCCCGTTGCTGGACCGCATCACCGAGATCATCGCCGACACGCTCGACGAGGCCTCCCGGGCGCTGGCCCGATGACGTCTCCACGCCCCACCACGGAAGGAACGCACATGTACTCCATCGGTCCGCTGACCGTCTCTCCTGGTGAGCGCGCCCAGGGCCTCATCCCGGTCGGCACCAGCAGTTACGGCGTGGAGCTCGGCATTCCGCTGATCGTCGTCAACGGCGCCCAGGACGGCCCGGTCCTGTGTGTGGACGCGGGCGTGCACGGCGACGAGTACGACGGCCAGGAGGCCATCCGGCGTGTGCTCGCCGAGATCGACCCGGACACCTGCGGGCACCGTCGTCGGCATCCCCTGCATGAACACCCCGGCCTTCGAGGCGGCCGCCCGCGCGAGCGGCATCGATCACCTGAACCTCAACCGCATCTTCCCCGGCGACCGGACGGCTCCTACTCGCAGCGTCTGGCCGCCACCTTCGTCGAGCAGGTCGTCCCCGTCGTCGACGCCGTGGTCGACCTGCACACCGGCGGCGCCTACGGCGAAATCGCCCCGCTGGTCATCCTCCAGGGCGGCTACGAGGACCTGGCGACGGACATCGCTCTCGCCGCCGGGCACGAGCTGGTCTGGAAGGGAGGCAAGTGGGGCGGCACGGTCCGCCACCCCGTTCTCGCGGCAGGCAAGCCCGCCATCACCATCGAGTGCGGTGGCGCCACGTACCGCGAGGCCAACGTCGAGCGGCACATGTACTCGATCCGCAACATCCTGCGCAGCCTCAAGATGATCGACGGCGAGGTGGAGCTGCGGGACACCTACACGGCCGTCTCCGGCACGTTCGCCCGCTCCAGCGCCGGCGGCTTTTTCGTCAGCCACTCCGAGCCGGGCGAGAACTGCAAGGAAGGCGACCTGATCGGCCAGATCGTGGACCACTACGGCAACACGCTGGAAGAGGTCCGCGCGGACTGGGACGGCATCGTGCTGTGGGTGCGCCGCATCCGCACCGTGCGTCCCGGCGACGAGGTCGTGATCTTCGGTGCGGTCGAAGGTGAGATCACGCCATGAAGGACGTCACCGAGCTGCTGATCGACGGCAAGCGGGTGCCCGCCGCCGACGGTCGCACCTTCACGGTCGTGGACCCGGCGCTGGGCGACCCGGTGGCCGAGGTCTCCT
>NZ_VSRL01000266.1 GCF_012184385.1 Lentzea indica | reverse complement strand
CCTGCGCAGACAGCGGTCCGGCCAGGCGCTCACCCGGCCGACGAGCACGGCCGTCCTCCGCCGGCCGGCGTGGGGACGGACCTCGCCGCGAACTTGGCGTGGTTGCAGCACGTCGCGAAAGGCCTCGGCTGGTCGGAGGACTGATTCCCGGGCCTGCTCGCGGTCGACCGGCACCGTCGATGGGCGGCGTCCTTCGTTCACGCTCTCCGACACTGGCGGAAGTGTCGTCTGCCTGACGCGAAACGGGGCCGTCCAACGTTGCGACGACCCCGTCTTTCAATTCACCTGAGTGCTTGCTTACAGGCCCGACTCCGAGGTGCGGACCAGGATCGCGCCGCACTCCTCGCACCGCACGACCTCGTCCGCCGCGGCCTCCTTGAGCTTCGACATGGCGCTGCGGTCCAGCTCGATCCGGCACGCGCCGCACCGGCGGGACTGAACGAGGGCCGCGCCGATGCCGCGCTGCTCGCGCTGGCGGTCGTAGAGCTTCAGCAGGTCGTCCGGGAAGCCCTTGGTCATCATCGAGCGGTCGGCGGTGCGCCTGGTCTCGGTGGATTCGAGGTCTGCGAGGGCCGTGTCACGCCGCCGCGCCGCGTCTTCGAGGGTCTCGCGGGACTTGTCGAGCGCGACGCGGGCGTAGGAGACGTCGGCTTCGACGGCCTCACGGCGTTCCATGAGTTCCAGGAGGTCGTCTTCGAGGATGCCCTGGCGGCGTTCGAGGGTGGCCAGCTCGTGTTCGAGGTCGGTGAGCTGCTTGGCGCCGACCGAGCCGGCCTGCATCAGCTTGCGGTCGCGCTCCTCGCGGGCGCGGACCTGGTCGATCTCGGTCTCCTGACGCTTCACGTCGCGGTCGAGGTCGGTGAGCGTCGTCTCGATGGCCACCAGCGCGTCCTGCTTCGCGCGCACCTGCCGCTCGGCCTCGGCGATCTCCGCGATTTCGGGCAGCGTGCGGCGACGGTGGGTGACACGCGCCAGTTCGGCGTCGACCTCGGCCAGGTCGAGCAGCCTGCGCTGCACTGCGGGATCGGCTTTCACGCATGTCCTCCTACTGCTGAGCTCGTCGCACCGACGGTCCACGGGTCGGTCCGGCGGGTGGAGACGAGTACCTCGACCCTACCGCCGAAGGCCTCACCCAGGATTCCCGCCGCCTGCTCGCACCACGGCCACTCGCTGGCCCAGTGCGCCACGTCCACCAACGCGGGTCCACCGGACTCGATGTGCTCGCTCGCCGGGTGGTGCCGCAGGTCGGCCGTCACGTAGGCGTCGACGCCCGCGCGTGCGACGGTGCCGAGGAAGCTGTCGCCGGCGCCACCGCACACCGCGACCCGCTTGATCAGGCGTTCCGGGTCACCTGCTGCCCGCACGCCCTGCACGGTCGCGGGCAACGCGTCGGCCACCCGCTGGGCGAAGACCCTCAGCGGCTCCGCCTCCGGCAGCTCGCCGATCCGGCCCGTCCCGGTGTCGCCAGGCAGATCGGCCATCTCCTGCAGCGTGAAGCCGGCATCTTCGTACGGGTGGGTGGCTCGCAACGCGGCCAGGACGGCGTTGCGGCGTGAGCGCGGCAGGACCAGCTCCAGCCGGGTGTCCTCGTGCCTGGTCAGCTCGCCGATCACACCGGCTCCCGCGTCGGTCAACGCCTTCAGCACCTGCTCCGCGCCCGGCACCGGCACGAAGGTCGTCAGCACGTCCAGCGGCGTGCGCGACGCGGCGTCGAGCGGCCCGGTGATCGTGAGCCCGATGGCCTCGGCCAGCGCGTCCGACACGCCAGGCAGAGCCGAATCCGCGTTGGTGTGCGCGCAATACAAGGCGGCACGGTTCCGGATCAGCTTGTGCACCAACGCACCCTTGGGGTCGTTGGCCGGAACACCGTTGACGCCGCGCAGAAGCAACGGGTGATGGGCGAGCACGAGCTGCGCGTCCCGTTCGACCGCTTCGTCCACAGTGGACGATGTCGGGTCCACGCAGACCAGTACGCGCGTGACCTCTTCATCCGGATCACCGCACACCAGTCCGACCGCGTCCCACTTCTCGGCGGTCTTCGGCGGATACGCGGACTCCAGCACCGCGATCACGTCTGCGAGCTTCACGCCAGTTCCTCCATCACTACCCGCAGCGCGTCCACGAACACCGCGAACTCCTCCGGCGGCCGGATCGCCACGCGCAGGTACGTGTCGTCGAGTCCGGGGAACGTGTCGCAGCGCCGTGCGGCGATCCCCTTGTCCCGCAACGCCTCCCGCGTACCTCTTGGCACCCTGACCAGCAGGAACGGCGCTCGCGGCGGCACGACGACCAGATCTTGGAGCTGCTCCAAGGCGTACGCGGCGTGCTCGGCGGCTTCCAGCGCGAACCGTGCCGAGGCTTCCAGCGCCTCCGGCGAGCAGCACGCGGTGATCGCTTCCAGCGTCAGGCTGCCGACGGGCCAGTGCGGACGGCCGTGCGCCAGCCGTTGGAGGATCTCCGGGTCACCGAGGAAGTAACCAGCGCGCAGCCCCGCGAGTCCCCACGTCTTCGTGAGACTGCGCAACACCAGCACGCCGGGGTCGTGCGCGAGCGACTCGGGCTCGCCGGGCACGGCGTCCATGAACGCCTCGTCGACGACGAGCAGGCCGGGCAGAGTCTTGAGCTTCGCGGCCTCGTGCAGCACCGACGTCGGGTTCGTCGGGTTGCCGATGACGGTCAGGTCGGCGTCCACGGAGGTCTCGGACAGCGTGAAGTCGCCGTCGAGCAGGACGTGTTCGACCGGAATTCCGGCGTCGCGGAACGCCACTTCGGGCTCGGTGAAGCCGGGATGCACGATCGCGGCACGGCGCGGCGCGAGCTTCGGCAGCAGCGCGAAGCCCTCGGCGGCACCGTTGAGCAGCAGAACCTCGTCCGGCGAGCGCCCGTGACGGCGTGCGACAGCCTCGCGAGCGCGTTGCTCAGCCAGTTTCGAGGGGTAGGAGCCAAGGCCGTCGAGCGCCGCGGCCAGCCGTTCGCGCAGCCAATCGGGCGGGCGCGGCACCCGCACGTTGACGGCGAAGTCTGCGAGGCCTGGTGCGGCGTCGACGTCACCGTGGTGGCGCAGGTCTGGGCTGGTCATCGCCTGGATTCTAGGCGACCAGCTCAGACGCCCGCGTCACTGCATGTAGCGGCGGAGCTCGGTGAGATGGCTGATCAGCTCGTCCAGCTGGAACGCGTCGAGCTGCGCAGACTCACCGGGCGGGGTGCGGAAGCAGACGCGCCCCTTCTCGTTGAGGTACACCTCGAACGCACGACGGCGCCCTAGAGCGTCGGTGCACCCGATGATCTCCCGTTGCGGGGGCACGTCGGTACCTGTCTGCATGGGCGGCCTCCATGTCGTTTGTCGGTACATCTTGCGACAGCGGTTGAGCGTTACCGTGTGGCGGTGAAGGTCGCCTTCGTCTGCACCGGCAACATCTGCCGGTCCCCCATGGCAGCGCTCGTCTTCCGAGAATGGCTGTTCCGGGAAGGATTGTCGTCTTTGGTCACCGTGTCCAGCGCGGGCACCGGTGGATGGCACGTCGGGGACCCCGCCGACCCGCGGGCGCTGAAGACGTTGGCGGACAACGGATATCCCACCGACCACGTGGCCGCGCAGGTGTCTGACCTGCACTTGGACGCCGATCTGCTGGTCGCACTCGACACCGGGCACGCTCGCGCTTTGCGCCGGATGGCGGATCCTGATCACGTCCGGTTGCTGCGCTCGTTCGATCCGGACGCCGATGGCGTGGACGTGCCGGATCCCTACTACGGCGACAACTCCGGGTTCACGGACGTGCTGGTCATGATCGAGGCGGCGATGCCGGGGCTGATCGCATGGGTTCGCGAGCGGCTTTGAGGACGAAACACCAGTCACCGCAGGCCACTGCCGCCGAGGCGGCGGGTCTGCGGTGGCTGCGTGTCGAGGGTGGTCCGCCGGTTCCGTTCGTGCACGAGGCGGTCGACGGCCGGCTGGTGATCGACGAGATCCCGCACGGCACGCCAAATCTTCAGGCAGCCGTGACCTTCGGCCGCCGTCTCGCCGTTCTGCACCTGGCCGGCGCTGAAGCGTTCGGTGCTCCACCACCCGGCGGCCCGCGCGAGGCCACCATCGGCATGGCGCCGATGATCAACGAACCCGCACCGTCGTGGCCGGAGTGGTTCGCCTCACAACGCATCCGGCCCTACGCGGAGCCGGCGGGCATCGACCTGGGCGAAGTCTGCGAGCGGATCGCCGATCTCGCAGGCCCGCCGGAACCTCCCGCGCGGCTGCACGGCGACCTGTGGAGCGGCAACGTGCTGTGGGGCGCCGACGGCCAGGTGTGGCTGATCGACCCGGCCGCACACGGCGGCCACCGCGAGAGCGACCTCGCGATGCTCCAGCTCTTCGGCTGCCCGTTCCTCGACCACGTCCTCGGCGCCTACCAGGAGATCGCGCCCCTGGCCGACGGCTGGCAGGCCCGCGTGCCGTTGCACCAGCTGTTCCCGCTGCTCGTGCACGCCGTGCTGTTCGGCGGCGGCTATCGGTCGGAAGCCTTGGCCGCGGCGCGTGCGGTTTTGCGAGGATGAGGTTCATGGACCTCACCGGGTGGACGTGGCTGAACGAGCCGCGCAAGTGGTCGACCGATCCCCTGACCGTGCACGCCGATCCGAACACCGACTTCTGGCGCGTCACCAGCAGCGGCGTCGTCCGTAACAACGGGCACCTCTACGGCGCGACGCTGGCCGGCGACTTCACCATCACCGCCACCTTCAGCGGCGAGTTCGCGGCGCAGTACGACCAGGCGGGCATCGGCCTGGTCATCGACGACGAGAACTGGGTCAAGGCCGGTGTCGAGCAGTTCGACGGCGAGTTGCGGGCCAGCACCGTCGTCACCCGCGGCTTCTCGGACTGGAGCCTGGTGACGGCGGGCGCGTTCGAGCGGTTCACCATCAGCGCGCAACGCGAGGGCAACGCCGTGTGGGTGAGGTACGGCCTTGACGGCGAGGAGCCGGCCACGCTGCTGCGCCACGCCTACTTCCCGCCGGAGGTCGAGGCCAAGGCCGGGATCATGGTGGCCAGCCCGGTGGGTGCGGGGTTCGCGACCCAGTTCCACGAGGTCCAGCTCACCCGATAGTGGCGTTGCGCTTGCTTCGAATACTGCGGATAATTCGAATAGCGGAAGGAAGGTGATCGATGAGTTCCGCAGCACTACGAGCTGTCCAGCCTGACGATGACGACGTTGTCACCGCTCATGCCGCGCTGACCACGGTCAAGGCTTATCTGCACAACCATCAGGACGACGACAGCGACGTCCGCGTCAGGGGTGAGGAGACCGACGACGTGCTGGTGCTGCCACGCGCCGCCGTCGAACTCCTGGCCCAGATCCTCGCCTACATGGCCGCTGGTCATGGCGTGTCCGTCGTGCCCGCTGACGCCGAACTGACCACGCAACAGGCCGCGGACTTGCTGAACGTGTCACGTCCGTACCTGATCGGCCTGCTCGAAGCAGGCGAGATCGAGTACCGCAAGGTGGGCAAGCACCGCCGCATCAAGGCTGTGTCACTGGTCGAATACATGCGCAACGACGACCAACGGCGGCGGCGAGCCGCAGACGAGTTGTCGGCGCTCACGCAAGAGATGGGCATGGCCTGAGTGAGTTTCGTCGTCCTCTACGACGCCAATGTCCTCTACCCGAGCACCCTGCGAGACCTGCTGATCCGAATCGCAGCGGCAGGTCTCGTTCAAGCCAAGTGGACAGAGCAGATCCTTGATGAGGTGTTCCGCAACCTCCGCAAGAGCAGGCCGGACCTCTCCGACGAGCAGCTCAGGCGCACGCGGTCCCTGATGCTCACCGCGATCCGCGACTGCCTGGTCACGGGTCGTGAGCCGCTGATTCCCGCGCTGGACCTGCCCGATCCGGACGATCGCCACGTGCTCGCGGCCGCGATCAGGGCTCGCGCGCAGGTGATCGTGACCAACAACCTCAAAGACTTCCCGGTGGAAGCGCTGCGGCAGTGGGACATCGATCCCAAGGACGCGGACGACTTCGTCTGCGACCAGATCGGACTCAACGCCAAGGTCGTGTGGAGCTGCGTCCACCAGATCGCGAACTCCTGGCGCAACCCTCCCGGCACGATCGGGGACGTCCTCGAGTCGCTCGAACGCTGTGGCCTGGTCCAGTCAGTGGCCGAACTCCGGGCGCTCTGAACAGTCATCTACCGTGAGAACGTGCGGTTCAAGTTCCTCCTCAAGCCGGGCTGGCTGGCGCTGACCCTGGCGGTCTGGGTGTTCGCGGGTGCCTGCATCTACTTCCTGTCGCCCTGGCAGTTCGGCCGCAACGACGAGCGCCAGGCGCAGAACGCCGCCATCACCAAGTCGCTGAAGAACCCACCGGTGCCGTTCGGCGAGCAGCACGACGAGTGGCAGAAGGTCGAGCTCAAGGGCCGTTACCTACCGGAACTGGAAGCGCTCGCACGTCTCCGCACCGTTCAGGGCGAGGCCGCGTTCGAGGTCATCACGCCGTTCAAGACCACCAGCGGCCAGACGATCCTCATCGACCGCGGGTACGTGAGGCCGATCAACGGCATCAAGCCGCCGAACTTCGCAGCGCCCCCCACCGACGAGGTCACCCTCGTCGGGCTGGCCAGGCCGAACGAGTCGAACGAGCAGCCCGCGTTCGAGCAGGACGGGCGCCGGCAGATCTACTCGATCAACAACAACGCCGTCGGGCCCGGCATCGAGCCCGGCTACTTCCAGCTGGTCGAGGGCCAGCCGGGTGTGCTGGACGCGCTGCCGTTGCCGAGGATCGAATCGGGGCCGTTCTTCTCCTACGCGCTGCAGTGGATCGCGTTCGGGGTCATGGCGGTCGGTGGCTGGCTGTACTTCACCATTCGCGAGGCACGGCCGGGTGGTGTGCTCAGCGAACGCCCCAAGAAGAAGTCGATCGCCGAGCTACTTGCGGAAGAGAGCGACGAAGGCACTGACGAGACCCGCGGAGAAGCCGACGACGCGGGACAGCTCCACCGCACGCGTCACGTGACCTGAGTCCGGGTTGCGGCCGTGGCCCATCACCGGGCGTTCCTCGACGCCGTGCGAGTAGACGGTGCGGCCGCCCAGCCGGATCTCCAGTGCACCGGCGAAGGCCGCCTCGACCTGACCCGCGTTGGGCGACGGGTGCGCTGAGGCGTCACGGCGCCAGGTCTCCAGCGCCTGCGAAGCCGATCCGCCGACCACCGGTGCGCCGCCGATCGTCAGCAACGCCGCCAGCCGCGAGGGCAGCAGGTTCAGAAGATCGTCCAAGCGTGCGGAAGCCCAGCCGAAACGCAGGTAGCGCGGGGACTTGTGGCCCACCATCGCGTCCAGCGTGTTGGCCGCGCGGTAGCCCACCAGCCCGGGAACGCCGAAGACCGCGCCCCAGAACAACGGCGCCACGACGGCGTCGGAGGTGTTCTCGGCCACGGACTCCACGGTCGCGCGCGCCAGGCCCATCGTGTCCAGGCGGGACGCGTCACGGCCGCACAGGTTGGGCAAACGCTCACGAGCGGATTCGAGATCACCCTCAGCGAGCTCACGGCCCATCGACGTGCCCTCGACGGCGAGCGAGTTGCCGCCGAGCACCGTCCAGGTCGCCAGACCGGTCGTCAACGCCTGCGCCAGCCAGTGGCGACGAGCGACGCGCTCCACCGCCACACCAAGCGCGACGGTCCCGCCGACCAGCACCGCTGAATACACGACGCCAGCGGCCTGGGAGTCCGCGTACACCCGCTTCTCAAGTGCCGCGGCAGAGTTTCCGAATGCCGCTACCGGGTGAAATCGGCGCGGGTCACCGAACACCGCGTCCGCCGCCACGCCCAGCAACAACCCCAACGCGCGCCCCGCGCCCACAGCATCCTCCCCAGGTCGACGTAGGCACGGTAGCGGCGCAGCACACCAGCGCGCGCATTAGGGTGGCCGGTCGTGGAGCACAAGCGGCTGAAGTTGTACGCCTATCTGGACGCGCGCGATCACCAGCGCACGTACCTGGCGATCATGCGGCTGTTCACCTCCACGCTGCTGGCCGACCTGTCTGCGGGCGAGGTCGCTGGAGCGCTGGCGGGGCTGGAGCGCGAGGGCAGGGTCGAGCAGGGCGAAAGCCGCATCGAGAACGTCATCAACCGCCTCAAGCAGCTGGTCGAGTGGGGAAACCTGGTCCAGGGCCGTCGCGAGGTGGTCGCGGCGAGCATCGCCGAGTTCCAGCACGGCAGCGTCCGGTACCAGGTCTCCAAGCTCGCCGTCCGCGTCCAGCGCGACGTCGACGAGCTGCTCAGGGTCCCGGAAGGCGCCCGCGAGGTCTCCCGCGAACTGCTGCCCGCCATCGAACGCGGCCTCAACGAGCTGGGCGGATCGCTGTCGGTCGCGCTGCTGAACGAGGGCGACAAGACCAAGGAGCTCCTCGCCGAGCGCGTCACGACCCTGTTCCTGCAGCACGCCGAGCTCGCGGCGACCGTCCGCGACTTCTACGCCTACCTCGGCCAGGTCGTGACGCGGAACCACCTCGCGCCGGACGAGATCGCGGGCTTCCGGAACCTGCTGGTCGAGTACATCCAGCGGGTCGTCGAGGACGTCCTGAAGTACACGCCGCCGATCGCGGAGGCCCTGGCCGGCTTCACGAAAGCGCGTGGTGAACTCCTCCGTCTCCTGGGCACCGATCTCGGCCACAACGTCGAACGCGCCCGCGGCCGCACGCCGGAGGACTGGCAGGAGCTGACGGACTGGTTCGTCGACCGTCCAGGCCGCCCGAGCCAGGTCACGGCACTGCGCGAAGCAACGGCCCGCGCGATCGGCAGCCTCCTGGCCAGCGTCAAGCGGGCGACGTCCGGTGGCGGCCTGCTGCCCGGCCGGCGCGCCGAACTGCTGAAGCTCGCGAGCTGGTTCGACAACTCGAGCCGCGAGGAAGCCCACGAGATCTACGCGGCCGCGTTCGGCCTCTACAGCGCGCGCCACCTCTCCCCAGCACCGGAACACGACTCGGACAACGAGCGGACGCCGTGGCGCGACGGCCCGGTCTGCGACGTCACGGTCAGCGTCAGAAGCAGGGGCGACCGGGGAGCGCGCGGCAGGCCGTCCAGGATCCTCGACGACCCGATGACCGAGCAGTCGCTGCTCGCGGAAGCCCGTGAGGCCGACGAGATCCGCGCCAGGCACGTCGCTGAACTGACCAAGGCCGCCGGAAACCTGGAGAACGCCTCGCTCACGCACGGCGCGTTGGAGGTCTTCTGCGAGCTGCTGACGCTCGCGATGGCTCAGCGAGACTCTCCGCACGACAGCGGATCGGCCAGCGACCCCGTGCGCGGCCTCAAACTCGAGATCGCCCACGGCACCACGACGCAGATCAGGTCCGCCGCCGGGACGCTCACCCTGCACGACGCGACGGTGGCACTGAAGCAATGAACCACTTCGACAACCTTTCCGACATCGACGCCGCCAACGTGGTGCGGTGCGCGCGAACGTTGCTGCGCAGGCCTTTGCTGCGGTCGGACGGCCCGGACGGCGAACTGCTCAGCCTCGTCTACCGGCACCGCGCGGTGTTGCAGGACCTGTTCGCGAGCCTGCTCGGCTACCGGCTGGTGGTGGAACGCCGCTTCGCGCGCCTCTACAAGTCCGGTCCCGGCCACGACGACACCCGTGGCGTGCTCAGCATGTCCCCGCGCGGCTACGCCTACCTGGCCCTCACCCTCGCCGTGCTCACGGGCATCGGCCGCCAGACGCTGCTGTCGCGGCTCGTCGCGGACATCCGCTCCGCCGCGGTGGAAGCGGGCATCGACGCACCGGACGACGTCACCGAGCGACGCGCCCTCACCGCGGCCCTGCGCCACCTCGTTTCCCTTGGTGTGCTGCAGGAAACCGAAGGCTCGGTCGCGCAGGACATGCTGCCGCAGGAAGCCCTGATCACCATCGACACGGACCTGCTCGGCCAGCTCGTCACGGGCCCGGTCGGTGAAGCCAGGAGTCCTGCTCACCTCGTCGAACTGGCGGCCCGCCCCGGCCCGCGCGGTATCGAGCACGCGGTGCGCCGCAAGCTCGTGGAGACACCGCTGGTGCTCTACGCGGACCTGCCGGACGACCAGGCCGAGTGGCTGAGGCGCAACCAGCGCAAGGAAACCGCGTTGCTGGAGCAGGCGTTCGGCCTCCACACCGAGTGCCGGGTCGAGGGCGTGCTCGCCGCCGACCCCGAGGACTTCCTGACAGACCTGTCGTTCCCAGGCGTCTCGACAGTCGCGCGCATCACGTTGCTCGCGCTGCCCGACCTCGTCGAGAGCGAGTCGGAAGACCCGCCCGCGCGGCACGTCGTTTCCACAGAACGGATCCACGAGGTCTGCGCCGGTCTGGTCGAGGACTACCCTGCCGCGTGGTCGAAGCAGTTCACCGACGACCTCGACCGGCTGGTCGCCGAGGTGACGGAGTTGTTGCGCCGCATGGGTCTCGCGGTGCCGGCGGAAGACGGCGCGTGGTCGATCAGCGCGGCGGCGAACCGCTGGCTGCCTTCGCCCGACGGCGATCCCGACCGTGAACAACCGGAACCCGTTGTGGTGCCCGAAGTACCGAGCTGGTCCCTGTTCGACGAGGAGAACGTTTCATGAGCAGGTGGCGGCTGCACCGCGGCGGCGTGGTCAACATCTGGCAGTACACCGAGCAGACGTTCGACTTCTCCGGTGGCCGCGCGATCTTCCAGGGCACCAACGGTTCCGGCAAGTCCCGCACGCTGGAGCTGCTGCTCCCGCTGTGCCTGGACGGTGACCTGCGCCAGCTCGGCTCGAAGGGCTTCGACACGGTCAGCATCCGGCGCCTGATGCTGGACGACTACGACGGCGGCCCGAACCGCATCGGCTACGCCTGGATCGAGCTGATCCGCGAAGCGGCCGACCACTCGGGCAACGAGTACCTGACGTGCGGCCTCGGCGTGAAGGCGTCGAAGACCTCGCAGGCGATCACGGACTCGTGGCGCTTCGTCACGCCCATGCGCGTCGGCACGGAACTGCAGCTCGCAGGTCCTGAGCGGGTTCCGCACGGTCCGGCGCAGCTCAGAGACCTGATCGGCGCGGACTGCATGTTCGAGGAGCCGGCGTTCCGCGCGAAGATCGCCGAGACCGTCTACGGCGTTCCGTCCGCGCGGTACGGCGACCTGCTGCACCTCCAGCGGACGCTGCGCAACCCGGACGTCGGTCTGAAGGTGCTGGAAGGCCAGCTCGAACAGATCCTCAGCGACGCACTGCCGCCGCTGGACCAGACGATGGTCGAGCAGCTCGCGACGTCGTTCGACGACCTGGAGTCGATCCGCGAGAACATCGTGCGACTGTCCTCTGCGGACAGTGCACTGTCGACGTTCCTCAAGACCTACAGCGACTACGCGTTCGGCGGGCTTCGAAGCGCTGCCGAACGGCTGGAGTCCGCCGAGAAGTCGGTGACGAAGCTGCAGCGCGAGCAGTCGAAGCTCACGCAGGAGCTGGACGTCACGCGGATGGAGCGCGCGGCGGCCGAGCAGGCACTTGTCGACATGGAGACCGGCGAGCAACAGGCCGAGGAGACCATCGCGGCCCTGAAGGAACTGCCCGCGTTCCGCGACCTGCAGGACCTCAAGACGCGCGAGAACCTGGTGGCGGAGAAGCGTTCCTCCGCGGTCGCCGCCCTGGAGACCGCGCACCGCCAGCGCGCCCAGGAAGACGCGTCCGTCGACAACGTGCTGCGGCTGCTGCGCCGTCTCGCCGAAGACCTGTCCGCGGCGGACGCGTTGAGCGACCCGTTGCGCGAGAACCTGCGCCTGGCGGGATGGACGCCGACCTCGGCACCGGACGTGCCGCAGGTCCCGGCCGCCGAGGCCTCGGGTCGACCACG
>NZ_VSRL01000265.1 GCF_012184385.1 Lentzea indica | reverse complement strand
GACTCCGGATACTTCGACGGACGAGCCATAACAAACATCCTCTCGCCCAACAGCACCGCTGTCAGGACTCAAGGTGTCCGGCATCCGGGGGCAACTCCACTTCGAGGGGCCGGCGCCGATGGACAGATTCGTGGTGACACCGGGGGTGAAGGCGTTGGACGGCTCGCCGACCATTTGACCGTCGAGGAAGAACCACGCGCGGTTGTCGTCAAACGGCTTGAGCACCAGGTCGACGTGGTGCCAGTTGCCGTCGGTCACCGGGTTCTGCGAGACGGAGCCCAGGCTGTCGCGCAACCTGCCGTCCGTGCCGACGTACACGACCGGGAACACGTTCTGCGGATTGGCCGCTCCGAAAGACCCCGTGGAGTTGCCGATCAGCACACCACCGCCAGTGGTCGTCTTGAACCAGGCGCTGATCCGCAGGTTGTAGTTGGTGGAACCAGTCAACGAAAGCGGGGCGCCGGTGCTGGTGACGACCGAGCTGGTGCCGTTGAACACGGCCGTGCTCGTCCCTCCGGGACCGAAGGGATTATCAGTGGACGACGTGACGTTCGTGTAGGTCGCGCCGGGGCGTCCGCTCTTCTGGTTGGCCGCTGTCGTGCCCGAGCCAGCGTCGTCGAGCAGGAGATAGTCCGTCGCGTTGCCGAGAACGTCGGCCCGGTAGTTGGACGCGGGGTTGTACGCGTAATCGGTGCACGCGTTAGTGGGGTCGCACACCTTCGTGAGGTGGTCGCCGTCGTAGGTGTACGTCCACGTCAGCTGAGTTCCCGTGCCACCGGTCGGGTCGGTGCTGACCGACGTGACGTGGTTGCCGGTCCACTGGAAGCTCAGGCTGCGCCCGCCCTGGGCGTTGGTCGCAGAAGCCAGCTTGCCCTGGGTGTAGGTGAGCGTCACGGCACGCCCGAACCCATCGGTGAGCGACGTCAGCTTGCCGGCACTGTCGAAGATGTAGGACGTGGCGGACTTGTCGATCAGCTTCCACCCGCCCGCCTGCGAGGTCAGCGTCGCGAACCGGCCCGGCGGCGGAGCGTACGTGCCGTCGCTGTTCTTGCCGAACCGCACCTGCTGACCGTCCGGGTAGGTGACCACCACGTTGCCACTGCCGTCGCCGTCCACCGCGACAGCCGCGTCGTAACGCGATGACCAGCCCATGCCGAACGCAAGGTTCCTGCGGGAGTCGACGCTGTTGTACGTGCGGACCACCGACAGGTCTGGCCCCACGGTCTTCACCACGGCGTCGGTGGCCTCGGAGGTGTAGTTTCGGGTCGCCGGGTCGAAGCCGCGACCGGCCTCGATCGCCGCGGCACCGGCGTGACTGAGCACGGCAGGCTGGCGAATCACCGTCGTGAACGTGCCGGCGGGGACCACCGGGCCGCTGTTGCCCCAGCTGCCGATGCTGGCTGACCACTTGTAGGTCTTGCCCCACTTGAGCGCGCCGGCGGGCACCTGCCAACTGACCTCGCCGCCGAAGCCGGTGCTCTGCCCGTCACCGACCCAGTTCGAGTCGGCGACCTGCACGTCGTTCTCGTCGGTGACCCAGAAACGGCCCGCTGTGCCGGTCGACGGGTAGTTGTCCGGGTCGTGGCCCTGGAAGCGCAGCACGGGGGTGAGCGAGTCGGCTGCGGTGCCCGGTGTTGGGGACATCGCGTCGATGATCGGGTACTGGTCGCCGATCGTGATCGCGACCGTGCCCGAGGTCGGGACGCCCTGCCAGGCGAACATCGTTGTGCCGTACAGATCCATGTCGAACCGGATGGTCCAGTTGCCCGGCGGTAGTTTCTTGATCGGCATGTTGATCGTGGCGGACTGCCCGTAGCCGACGTTGTGCGGCATAGCCACGTGGTAGGTCATGCTCTGCGACTGCTCGACGCCGTTGCCGTCGTAGAGGTGGTAGGTCAGCTGGTAGTTGTTGGACGACGTCCAGACGTCCTTGCCCCAGTTGGTGACCGTCACCGGCATGACACCGTCCTGTGTGGACGATATCGGTGTCGTCATGCCCTGCGGGATCTGGTAGGTGGCCCAGTACGGGCTGTAGGTCACCGCGAGCTTGGGCGGGTTCGCGCTGTTGCGGCTGGCGAACTTCTTCCACGCGTAGCTGTCGGACTCCGACGTGCGGACGGTCAGGCCGTAGTTCGCGCCACCGTGCACCCACGAGTGCACGAGATCCCGGCCCGCCTGGTTGAGCGTGATGCCTGCCCACTGCGGGTCGGGGCAGGTGCTGCCAGGGTAGCTGTAGGCGTAGGAGAAGCTCGACGATCCCACCAGCGCGCCATAACCGGGACCGGGAAAGCCCGCGATCCCGTTCGCCGACCACGGCTGCGTGACCTGGTAGACGTTCACGTCCCGGGCACCGCACGAGAACGAGTGGATGTTGGCCAGCCACAACTGCGCGCCCAGGACGTACTGGCCGGCGAAACGCGACGAGACGCTGCCGAAGTTGAGGTAAGTCGCGGCCTTGTTGCCACCACCGTCCCATGTGCCCGCCCGCAGCTCGGCCATCGTGTGCTGTGAGGTCACGAACCCGGTCTGCACGAACGTAGACGTGTCGGCCTGCTGGTCCTCGACGCTCGGGTCGACCTTGATCGGGAACACGCGGGCGGGGTCGTTCACCCACGCCTTGTCGATGCTGACCTGCAGCACCGTCTTGCCGTCCCGCTCGTTCAGCGAGTACTTCACGCCCGCGGAGTAGGCACCTGTCCCCGCCTGAGGGAAGGCCGAGTCCTCCATGAAGCCGTGCGGGATCTGCGCCTTCACCTGACC
The DNA here is from genome assembly GCF_012184385.1 of Lentzea indica. Lineage (GTDB taxonomy): Bacteria > Actinomycetota > Actinomycetes > Mycobacteriales > Pseudonocardiaceae > Lentzea > Lentzea indica. The sequence continues at coordinate 9,129 of NZ_VSRL01000265.1, read as the reverse complement.
GCCGCGGTCCTTGAACAGCACCGCGCCCTTCTCGTCGAGAGAGGCAGTCAAACCCTTGAGTTCCAAGGGGAAATCCCACTCCGTGGGCGCGTCCTTCGACTTGAGGACGATCGTTTCCTTGATACCCGTCGTGGTGGACTGAAGCTCGACGTCGGAATGGGCACGAACGTCGGCGTAGTTGATCAAGGCGCCGTCCCGGCTACCTTCGACGGGAGCGGCACCCACCACCCCGAAGCCGACCGACACGCCGTCGTTGACTCGGTACTCGCCCAGCGCCGTCGAGTCGGCCTTCTTGGCGAAGCGATGCCCGATCGCGCCGGCCTTGTTGCGCACCACGCTCCCGTCGTCGACGAGGGTGGTGTCGATCGGCTCCCACTTGCCGTCGGACGTGCGGAAGAACTCGGGCTGCGCACTGATCTGGGCCGTCTTCGTGCCGTCCGGATTGGCGAACACCCTCGTCCGCGCGTCTCGCTCCCCGACCAACTCCTTGCTGAACCTCGGGTCGAACGAGTTCGTCGCCACCGTCGGCGCAGCTCCGGTCTTCACCTCCGTGCGCGGCTGCCTCGGCATCGGCTGCGCCGCCGGCTTCCGGGGCACACGCACGTCCTCACGCCGATCCCTCGTGGCATCTGTGTCCTCAGAGGACGCCCGGTGCGAACGACCGTCCGCTGTTCCGCCCGGCTGCTCGGGAACCGCCCCGACGGGCCGTCCCTGCGCGTACGCCTGCGGCGTCGCGGGCAACGCCGCGACACCGTAGCGATCACCAGAAAGATCACCAACACGCGCACAGCGGTGTGTCTCAGGCGCGCAGGCGCCATCGCCCGACCAGACATCGCAGACCCCCAAGCTCAGATCGTCCGCGACATGTTCAGCCACCAAAACGCGCTGGTCAACATCCAGCATCCTGTGTTCGAAAGCACAAGACCCACGCGTATCGATCAGGCATCATCGACGTCCCCACGCCCGTCGAGAGGAACCAGGCACCATGCTCCGCTTCCGACTTCTGGCCTGCGCCCTCCCACTTGTCCTCGCCGCGACTGGCTGCACCTCCGACGAGCCCGCCCCACCACCCGTGACGCAGACGGTCGCCGCACCGCTGAACCAATCCGGTCCGAGCACACCCGACCAGCGCCCGGTGACCGCCGTCCAGATCGACCACCGCGCAGGCAAAACCAGCATCAACGGCAACACCGCGCTCACGCAGGGAACGGTGGTCGACCTGACGGTGCTGTCCGATGTGGATGACCAGGTGATCATCGAGGCTTTGCAGTTGAGCACAACGCTTTCCGGAGGTTCCGCACGACTGCAGTTCACCGCGACCACGCCAGGAACATTCCCAATCCGGCTACGCGACAGGGGCACCGAGCTGGCGACACTGAAGATCACCTAGCCGACCTCGCGTCACGTGCACGGAGAAGAGCGCCCGACCTTTGCTGCCCAAACACGTCTCCGCTGCGAGCTCTCGGAGGAGAGAACCGGTCGGCAGCGGCGTAGGGCATCCGCGTCCGGATCGAAGAAGATCGTCTTTAGGCCTAGGTTCGCGGCCGAATCTCTCACAACTCGCGGCGCAGGTTCCACATCCGTAACGCCATCTCGGCATGGACTTTGGCACAGAAGCTGCGCGATACGGCCTGGACAGAACGGACTGGCAAGCACGCCTGGCGGGTCCGCTACCCCACCAGCGACGGACACATCCCATCCGTCTCCATGTTCATCACCCCGCAGCCCGATTGCCCAGCACCCACCAGTACACCAGCCTTCCCAGGTTGGTCAGACAGCCAGGATCCGCCCGGCTGGCGCCCAGCCTTCCTGCTCGTCACCAATGCGTTAGAAGGCAGCTGGGCAAGGTTCGCGCGCGTGTCTCTCCTCTTGCTGGTGCTGGCTGCTGCAATCGGCTTATTGATGCTCTCCCTCGGCTCGCCTGCAGTTGGCGGTCTCGGCATCAGCACGGCTGCCGCTGCCGGCCTCGCCCGGCACGCACGTATCAAGTTGAACACTCCGAACCGTGGCAACCAAGGACTCTTCACAAGAACGCTTCGGCAAGACGAGGCGGTGTAGCGAGCCGACAAGATCGTCGAGGTGCACGATGAGTCTGCGGGCGCCTAGGTCACGCCGCAGATCCATGCCGAGCTCGTGGCGCAGCATCACGTGACAGGACTGGGCCTCGGTGTCCATTCACTCAAGGCGCAAGAACACGCCTTCGCCTGGCAGTACCCGAGATGGATCACCCGGCCAGCTTGCGTTCAAGACGCCGGAGGCGCACAACTGAGGCTTCTCCGCTCCTGCCACACCTACGGAGGCCGTCGTGGCCGCCGGACGCCACGGCGTGGTGCCGGACGACCAAGGGACGGCAGTGTTCGTCAACACCTTCGAACCACCCCCTCGGATGCTGGTGTTCGGCGCGATCGACTTCGCCCGTGCGACCGCACGGCTGGGGAGCGTTCCTCGGTTACCACGTGACGGTGTGCGACGCCCGGCCCGTGTTCGCCACCACGGCCCGGTTCCCGGAAGCCCACGAGGTCGTGGTCGACTGGCCGCACCGGTACCTGACCGCCGAACTCGCGGCAGGACGGGTGGACAGGCGGACCGTCGTCGCCGTCCTCACCCACGACCCGAAGTTCGACGTTCCCGTGCTGGAGATCGCACTGCGCGCCGGGCTCGGCTACGTCGGCGCCATGGGCTCACGCCGCACCCACCACGACCGGCTGGCACGGTTGCGCACCTCCGGGCCCACCGAGCACGAGCTGGACGCCCTCTCCTCCCCGATCGGGCTCGACCTCGGGGCACGCACGGCCGAGGAAACGGCGGTGTCCATCGCCGCGGAGATCATCGCCCTTGTTGCGGAACGCGACGGACGTCGACTCACCCACACCACCGGCCCACTGCACCAGCGAGCAGCGGACGTCAGCCGCCCACGCTGTCCTGAGCCGGTGCAGCAGCTCGACTCAGCCTTCTCACCGGTACTCCGGAGTCCGCGGCAGCGCTCTGAGCGGTGACAACGAGCGAACCACACGCCATCCGCGCTGCCGACACGGTGTGGTGGTCACCGCCGCGGGATCAGACCCGGATCCGATCCACGCGGCGTGCCGCTCCCGCGCTCGTACCGCCCACAGATCCGTCAGCACGTCAACAGGTCGCCGGGCCTCGATGTCGATCAGCAACGTGCCGTAGTCGTGGCGACGCAGGGCGAAGTCGTCCACCCCGAGTACCCGAGGCGTGGGTGGTTCGGGATCGGCTAGGCCGCGCACCAGCACGGCTGCCCAACGCCAAGGCAACCGCAGACAACACGCTGCAGGACTGCGGTGCGGCGGGCGTGCCGACCGGCCAGTGGTTCTATGTCGCTCCACCTGACGGTTCGACGGTACCGTGTAGTGGTGGCAGAAGATGGTGCGGTCCGCAGTGTGACCCGAGCGCTCGACCTCCTCGCTCACTTCACCGAGCGGCGGATGGTGTGGCCGGTAGCGGAACTCGCGCGTGAGTCGGGCCTGCCCAAGACCACCGTGGTGCGGCTGGTCGCCACCCTGTCGTCTGCGGGAATGCTGTGGGAGCGCCCGGATGGTCAGGTCGCTGTCGGCGCCGGTCTGCTGAGGTGGGCGCGGTTGGCGCGGGTGGCGTGGGAGCTGCCGTTCGAGGTGCGGGCGGTGCTGGAGGCCCTGGCCGCGGCGAACCGGGAGACGGTGAATCTCTATGTGCGCCAAGGGTTTGCCCGCGTGTGCGTGGCGCAGGCCGAAGGTCCGCAGACGTTGCGGCACGTCGTGCGGGTCGGCGAGGAGATGCCTCTGTGGGCGGGCGCGGCGTCGAAGATCCTGCTGGGCGACGCGCCCGCGGACGTGCTGGACGCGATGGTGGCCCGTGCTGGAGCGGGACTGCGAGCCGAGGTCGTCGCCGCGCAGACGGAGAACTTCGGCGGTGAGCCACGGGGAACGCGAGTCCGGTGCGTCCGGTGCCGCCGTGCCGGTGGTCGACGCGCAAGGCCGGATCGTGGCCGCACTCGCGCTGGGCGGCCCGACGACCCGCTTCACCGAGGACCGCGTGCCGTCGTTCCGCGAAGCGCTCGCCAGGGCAGCACAGGAGATCTCACAGCTGGGCCTGCCGTCCGTTGTCTAGGTTCCGCAGCGACGGCCCCGTGTAGCCGGCCAGCAGCGGACGCGGGATCGGGCCCTTGATGCGGGCGCCCGACTGCTGTTCTTCCCAGGCGTGCGCCAGGATGCCGACCGAGCGGGACAGCACGAAGAGGCCCCTGGCGAGCTCCGGCGCGAAGCCGAGCTCCGCGTAGATCACCGCGGTGGCGCCGTCGATGTTCATCGGCACCGGGGCGATCGCGTTCTCGATCGCCAACGCGATCACCAGGTAGTCGCCGGAGACCACCTCGTCCTCGACGGCCTCGGCCACCAGCCGCAGCAACGGGTCGCGCCGCGGGTCGCGCGGGTGGAAGCGATGCCCGAAGCCGGGCAGGAAGAGGTGCCACCGCCGGTACTCCGCGATCGCGTCGGCCAACGGCAGGCCGCTGTCGCGGATGTCGCGCAGCATCGTCATCGCCTGCTGGCCCGCGCCTCCGTGCACGTCGCCGAGCATGTTCACGCCGGTGGCCACGGCGCTGTTCAGCCCGATGCCGCACGTCGCGGCCATCCGCGCGGCAGCGATCGAGGGTGCCTGCGGGCCGTGGTCGACGGCGGCGACGAGCGCGGCCTCCAGCAGCTTCGCCTGGCCGGGAGTCGGCAGTTCACCGCGCAGCAGGAGCCAGATGGTCTGGGGGAACGTGACTTCACCGATCAGCTGCTCGATCGGGTAGCCGCGCAACGCGATCTCGCCGGGCTGGATGCGCACCAGCGCGGTCTGCCACCATTCGCTCGCTGTGGTCATCGCCGCTCCTCGAGGATGTCGTCGTTGTGCTCGCCGAGCAGTGGTGGGGGCGAGCAGGGGGCCGCGGCGCGGCCGTTGACGCGGATTCCGTTGCCCAGCACGTGAATCGTCCGTTCGGGCGCGCCGGGGAACGGCAGGCTGTGGATCAGCTCCGGCACCAGGCCGAGCGCCTGGGGCACGGTCAGCACGCGCGCCGCGGGAACCCCGGCGGAGGCCAGCAGTTCCTCCCACTCCAGCGCGGATCCCTTGCGCAGGCTTGCTTCCAGCTCGGACTGGAGCGCCTCGCGGTTGGCCTTGCGGTCCTCCCGGGTGACGAACCGGAGGTCGGTGATCAGATCGAGCCGGCCGAGCGCCCGGCACAGCGCGACGAACTGCTCCTGCTTGTTCGCCGCGATGTTCAGCTCGCCGTCGGCGGTGCGGAACGTGCCGGACGGAGCGGAGGTCATGTTGTCGTTGCCCGCCGCGGTGGTTCCGTGCCCGCGATGAGGTAGTTCGACACGGCCCAGCCCAGCGCGGTGATCGCCGTGTCGAGCATCGAGACGTCGAGCTCGCAGCCCACGCCGGTGCGTTCCCGCTGCACGAGCGCCGCGCACACGCCGAACGCCGCGGCGAGCCCGCCCATCGTGTCCGCGATCGGGTAGCCCGCCCGCAGCGGCGCGTCCTGCGGCTTGCCGGTCACGCTCATCATCCCGGCCATGCCCTGGATCACCTGGTCGTAGGCGGGCCGCTCGCGCATGGGGCTGGTCTTGCCGAAGCCGGAGATCGCGCAGTAGACCAGCCGCGGGTTGAGGGCTTTCAGCGTCTCCCAGGGGAAGCCGAGCCGGGCGAGGACGCCCGGCCGGTAGTTCTCCAGCACCACGTCGGCCTCGGCGACCAGCTCGCGGAACGTCTGCCTGCCCTCGTCGGACTTGAGGTCGACCGTCACCGAGCGCTTGCCGCCGTTCTGGGCGAGAAACGAGGCGCCGAGCAGGGCGTCGTTGAGCCGGGGGTCCGCGCCGAGCTGGCGGGCGAGGTCGCCCGTCCCCGGCGCCTCCACCTTGATCACGTCGGCGCCGAACAGCGCCAACTGGTAGCTCGCGAACGGTCCTGCCAGCACGTTCGTGAGGTCGAGCACGCGAATTCCGCTGAGGAGCACGGACACCTCCCTGTGAACCTTGCCACCGCCGAACGGGCGACCTATAGTCGCCGAAAACCGCCAGGCGGTTTAAAGGTACCACTAGATGGATCGAAGGGAAGACGTGCAATGAGGCCGTCGCTCAGATCAGCGCTCGCTGTCACCGCTGTGGTCGCCGTGTCCGCCTGCGGCCAGTTCACCGACCCCGCCGCGGGTGGCGGGTCCGCGTTCCCCAGCAGAAACCTGGAGATCATGGCGCCGGCCGCGGCCGGTGGCGGGTGGGACCTGACCGCCCGTGCAATGCAGGCCGCGCTACGCGACGACAAGCTGTACGACAAGGCGATCGAGGTCACGAACGTCGTCGGCGCCGGTGGAGCCACCGGCCTCGCGCAGCTGCTCAGCAAGGGGCAGGGCGACGCGCACCAGTGGATGGTCACCGGGCTGGTGATGATCGGCGCCACGGAACGCGCCAAGAACGGCAGCGACCTCACCCAGGCCACGCCCATCGCGACGCTGACCGCCGAGGCCGAGGCGATCGTGGTGCGGTCGGACTCGAAGTACCAGAACATCAAACAGCTCGTCGACGACTTCAAGGCCAACCCGACCTCGGTGAAATGGGGCGGCGGTTCGGCGGGCGGCAGCGACCACCTGGTGGTCGGCGTGCTCGCCAAAGCCGCCGGTGCGGACGTGAAGAAGATCCAGTACGTCGGCTACTCCGGTGGCGGCGAGACCAAGGCCGGCGTGCTCTCCGGTGACGTCACGGCGGGTGTCGCCGGGGTCAGCGAGTTCAAGGCGAACATCGAGGCCGGCCAGATGCGGCTGCTCGCGGTGACCTCACCGAAGGGTGCGTCGGACGCGCCTTCGTTGAAGGAAGCCGGATATGACGCCGAGCTGATGAACTGGCGTGGTGTCGTCGCCGGGCCTGGGCTTTCCGACGCCGACCGCACCGCTGTCGTCGCGCTGGTGGACAAGCTGCACAGCTCGCCGAAGTGGCAGGAGACGCTGGCCAAGCAGGGCTGGACCGACTTCTACAAGAAGGACGTCGAGGCGCGGAACTTCATCGCGAACGAGACCATGCGGATCAGCCAGCTGGTCAAGGAATTGGGCCTCTCGTGACGCGGTTTCGTTCCGGTGAGCCGGTTTTCGGGCTCGTCCTCGTCACGCTCGGCGTCGTCGCGCTCACCCAGGTCTGGGTGATCCGCGGCGACTGGAGCGTGAGCGGGCCGCGGCTCGTGCCACTCGTCGTCTGCACTGCGTGGGTGCTGCTGGCGGCGGTGTACGTGGCGCAGACCGTGCGTTCGTCGGCGCCTGGTGAGGGTTTCGACCGCACGCCGCTGTACCTGATCGCCACGCTCATCGGGTACGCGTACATCGTGATTCCGTTGGGATACATCATTTCCACGGCACTGTCGTTCGTGCTGACCACGCGAATCCTCGGTTCGAGGTCTCTCCTGCGTGACGTTGTGATCGGTGTGCTGCTGGCGCTCGCGCTCTACCTCGGGTTCACCTCTCTGCTGTCGATCCGCTTGCCGCGTGGGGTGCTGCCGCTGTGATGGACCTGCTGAACGGCTTCGCCACCGTGTTGCTGCCGCTGAACCTGTTGTTCGCGGCGGTCGGCGTGACGATCGGGACCCTGGTCGGTGTGCTGCCTGGGATCGGGCCCGCGCTCACCATCGCGCTGCTGCTGCCGATCACGTTCAACTTCGACGACCCGATCGGCGCGTTCATCATGTTCGCCGGCATCTACTACGGCGCCATGTACGGCGGGTCGACCACGTCGATTCTGCTGAACACGCCAGGAGAATCGGCGTCGGTCGCCACCGCGATCGAAGGCCACGAGATGGCCAAACGGGGCCGGGCACGCGCTGCGCTGGCGACGGCGGCGATCGGCTCGTTCGTGGCCGGCGTGATCTCGACGCTGCTGCTGGCGTTCGTGGCGAAACCGATCGGCGAGCTCGCGGTGAAGTTCCAGGCGGCCGACTACTTCGCCTTGGCCGTGCTGGCGATGGTGTCGGTGACGGCATTGCTCGGCACATCGCTGGTGCGCGGCCTGATCTCGTTGGTGCTCGGGCTCTTCCTCGGTCTGGTCGGGCTGGACTCGGTGAGCGGGCAGCTGCGGTTCACGTTCGGCGCACCCGTGCTGACCGAGGGCATCGGCATCACGATCGTGATCGTCGGGTTGTTCGCGATCGGCGAGGTGCTGTACGCCGCTTCTCGCGTGCGCAACGGTTCCGATGAGATCGCTCCGTTGGAGAAAGCCCCGCTGCGCACCGGTTATCTGTCGCGTGAGGATTGGCGGCGTTCGTGGCGGCCGTGGCTGCGCGGGGCGGCGATCGGCTTCCCGTTCGGTGCGCTGCCGGCCGGTGGTGCGGAGGTGCCGACATTCCTGTCGTACACCTTCGAGAAGCGGCGGGCCGAACGTGCGGGGCGCGACGACTTCGGCAAGGGCGCCATCGAGGGTGTCGCCGGGCCGGAGGCGGCGAACAACGCGAGCTTCTCCGGTGTGCTGGTGCCGTTGCTGACGCTCGGTCTGCCCACCTCGGCGACGGCGGCGGTGATGCTGGCGGCGTTCCAGATCTTCAACCTGCAACCCGGTCCGCAGCTGTTCCAGACGTCTTCTGACCTGGTGTGGGCGCTGATCGCGTCGTTGTTCGTCGGCAACGTGCTGCTGCTCGTGCTGAACCTGCCGTTGATCCAGGTGTGGGTGAAGGTCCTGGAAGTGCCGCGCCCGGTGCTCTACAGCGGGATTCTCGTGCTGGCGACTCTGGGCGTGTACTCGTTGTCCGGCAACGTGTTGCAGGTCTTCCTCGCCTACGGCATCGGCGTGCTCGGGTACTTCATGCGGCGGTACGGCTTCCCGATCGCGCCGGTGGTGCTCGGGGTGATTCTCGGTCCGATGACCGAGACCCAGCTGCGGCGGGCGCTGGTGATCTCCGACGGGAGCTTCACCGCGATCGTCACGCGGCCGTTGACACTGGTCATCCTGGTGCTGGCGGTGGTGTCGCTGGTGCTGCCGTACGTGCGGCGGGGCAAGAAGCTGGCGTTCGCCGACGAGGACTGATATGGAGTGGCCTCTTGTCAAGGGGCAAGGTGAGGCGCCCACGAGGGTGTTCCCGGCGGGCGCCTCGTGTTTCGTCGCGGTGTTGCGGGTG
>NZ_VSRL01000264.1 GCF_012184385.1 Lentzea indica | reverse complement strand
CGGGGCAGGCGGGTAGGCGGTCAGCAGGCGGCGGATGGCGGTGGTCAGCCGGCGTGGGCGACGGCGTCGAGCGGCGCGGACACGGTGGAGGGGGAAGGCGACCGTGATGGCGCGTTGGGGGTGGTTGTGGTCGGCGGACGGGGCCGTGGGGTGGGTCAGTTGGCGGAACTGGGCCTTGGTCCGGTGGTAGAGGGCCAGGGCTGTGGTGGCGAGGGTCATGTGTGGACCAGGTCGGCCAGCGTGGCGAGCTTCGAGTCGCCTATGCCTTCCACCTCGCGGAGTTGGTCGACCGAGGCGAACGGGCCTTTGCGGGTGCGGTGGTCGACGATGCGCTGGGCCGTCACCGGGCCTACGCCGGGGAGGGCGTCCAGTTCGGCGGCGGTGGCGGAGTTCAGGTTCAGCTTGGACGGGACGGCGCCGCCGTGAGCTGGAGGTGGGATGCCGACCGCTATCTGTTCGCCGTCGGTGAGCTTGCGGGCCAGGTTCAGGTCGTGAAGGTCGGCGCCTGGCTTCACACCGCCTGCCAGGCGGACGGCGTCGGCCACGCGGGCACCGGACGTCACCGTCACCAGGCCTGGGGTCGCGACCTCGCCGATCACGTTCACGACCAGTTCGGGAGCCGGGGCCGTTGTGCTCACCAGAGCGAGGGCGGGGGCGGGTTCCGCGGCAGGGCTCTGCCACCAGCTGCCGAGGCCGATCACGGTGCACGCCACGGCGATGCCGAGAGCCAGGAGGCCTCGGCGTGGGAGCCGTGGCGGGCGGAAGCGTCGGCGGGGCGGGCCGTGTTCGTCCGAGTCCTCTGATCGCGCGAAGACCAGGGTCGGGTCGGCTCTCACCTTGTCGGCCAGGGCGGCCAGGCGTTCGCTCGGGCGTGTCCGGATCGGGGAGGCGGGGGAACATGCGGGCGACGTTACGGAGCGGGATGGGTGGGGAGGTGGGGTGAACTCCGAAGCTGTGGATTACTCGCGGGTTGTGGACAGGTCGCGATCACTCGCGCCTCGGGGACGGGGAATTGTCGGGGGTCTATGGGAGACTGTCGGGTCCTCCCGGCAGCACCACCACGCCCAGCACCCCTGGGCCCGTGTGCGCGCCGATCACCGCTCCCACCTCCGAGATCACGCACCCCGTTGAGCCGGGCAGGCGTTCGTCCAGATTGGTCGCCAGTTCGGCGGCGCGCTCGGGAGCGGCCAGGTGGTGCACGGCCAGGCCGACAGGGCCGTCACCCGCCGCGGCCGCCGCCAGATCGACCAGACGGCCCACGGCGCGGCCCATCGTGCGCACCTTCTCCAGCGGCACGATCCTGCCGTCGTCCATGTGCAGCAACGGCTTCACGGCCAGCGCGGTCCCCACCAGCGCGGCCGCCGTCCCGATCCGGCCACCCCGGCGCAGGTGCTCCAGCGTCTCGAGGCAGAAGAACATCCGGGTCTGCCGGGCAGCGGACATCGCGGCGTCCTCCACCTCGGCATGCGAGCGCCCGGCGGCAACGGCCGCACACGCGCGCAGCACCGCGAAACCGAGTCCCATGCCCGTCGAGCGCGAGTCCACCACGCGAATGCAGGAGGGATCGATCTCCTCGGCCGCCAGCCGTGCCGCCTCCCACGTCCCCGACAGCTCACGAGAGAGATGCACGGACACGATCGCATCGGACGACGCCAAAGCCTCCCGATACACGTCAGCCATCTCGCCAGGTGTGGGACGCGACGTGGTCACTCGGCGGTGCTCGGCGAGGGCACCGGCCAGCTCGGAAGGACCGAAGTCGACGCCATCGAGGCGTCCGGCACCGTCCACCGCCACGTGCAACGGCACCACGGTGATCGAATGGCGCTTCGCGAACCCTTCGGGCAGGTATGCCGTGGAGTCGGTGACGATGGAGATGCGCACGAGCGACGAGCCTACGGGGCTCACTCCTCCGAAGGACTCAACGCCACGGACGAGATGAGAGCGGCCATGGCCTTGCCGACGAGCTCGTGCCCCTCCCAGCCCCAATGCATCCCGTCCGGATTTCCGGCGCCGGACCGCACGTGCTTCCCGATCACGGTCGGCAGGTCGAGCAACGGCACACCCGCACCTGAGGCCCACCCACGCACAGCAGCAGCCGCAGCCGCGTGCCCGCCATGCACGAATGCGTACGAAGGCGCCCGATGCACCGACGGCACGATTCCCACCGCCGGCATCGTGTACTCGAGATTGCGCACGGACTGCAGCGAGTCACGCAGATAACGCGCGGTCAACGCAGGAGGCAACGCCACGCGCGCGTAGGGCGCCAACAGAGGCTGAGCCGCCGTGTAGCCCTTACGCACCCACCGCCGCAACCAGTCCGGCCGCACGTAACGCAGCCCTTCACGCAGGTAAGTGGGCAACGGCGACGGCAGGGTGTCCATGCTGCCCACCGCGAACACCAGCACGTCCGTGCGAGGCAGCAACGACCAGATCCGCGGGTCCCCGGTCAACGCCCACCAGGCGTCCCGAGCCGTCCACCCGAACCCGGCCGCCAGCTCCGCGGACCCACCCAGAGCAGCGGCACAGAGGTTGTGCCACAACCGCGGGTGATCAGCGGGTAACGGCCCGTCCGGGCCGAAGAACGACAGCGAGTCCCCGAGGACGAGCAGTCTCAACGCGTGGTGCCCGCGTTGTACGACGACAAACGCCAACGGTCGTTGCGCCGCGTGAACACGGTCCAGTGGCAGTTCGAGATGCCGCCGAGCTGCGACCAGTTCTTCACGGGCAGGTCGAGCAGCCGCCCGGTCAAGGCGCTGATCAGTCCTCCGTGCGCGCACAACAGGACGGTGTCGGAGAACTCCGCGTCCACCTCGTTGACGACCTTGATGGCCCGCTCGGCCACCTCGACGCGCGACTCGCCGTCCGGCGGCGTGTAGGTCGGATCGGTGCGCCACACGGTGATCGCGCCTGGCCACTCCTGCTCCACCTCGGCCGTGGTCAGCCCCTGCCACTTGCCCAGATGCGTCTCGCGCAGCCGCTCGTCGATCCGCAACGGGACGTCGGCCGACGAGGTGAACACCCGCGCGGTCTCTCGCGCGCGTTGCAGATCGGAGGCGACCACGATCTCCGGTTCGAACCCGGCGAGCACCGGCACGGCGAACCTGGCCTGGTTCAAGCCGGTCTCGGTGAGCGCCGAGTCCAGATGACCCTGCAGACGACCTGTCGCGTTGTAGTCGGTCTCACCGTGCCGCCACAGCACGAGCCGGCTCAGGGCCATCAGCTACCTCATTCAGCCGTGGAGTCGGCGGGGACGTCCGCTTCGAACTCGATGCGCGGGCAGTCCTTCCACAACCGCTCCAGGCCGTAGAAGCTGCGCTCTTCGACGTGCTGCACGTGCACCACGACGTCGACGAAGTCCAGCAGCACCCACCGGCCCTCGCGAGCCCCTTCGCGGCGCACCGGCTTCGTGCCGGCCTCCCGCAGCTTCTCCTCGATGTTGTCGACGATCGCGCCGACCTGCCGCTCGTTGGGAGCGGACGCGATCACGAAGACGTCCGTGATCACGAGCTGGTCGGAGACGTCGAGCACCGTCACGTCGTGCGCCTTCTTGTCGGCCGCTGCGTTCGCCGCGACCAGCGCCAGCCGTCGTGCCTCGTCGGTGGCTGCCACGTCACTCCTCTGACTTCCGGCGGGCGTCGATACGCCCACACGAGTTACTGAGGGTACCGGCGCGCGCCAACGGGTACTTCGCGCGCAAGCATGACGAAGGCCACCCCAGCGCCCTGAGGTGGCCTTCATCTGCGCCGATGCTTAGATCGGGCGGACCTGCTGGGCCTGCGGCCCCTTCTGGCCCTGTCCGACCTCGAACTCGACCTTCTGGTTCTCCTCGAGCGAGCGGAACCCCTTGGACTGGATCTCCGAGTAGTGCACGAAGACGTCAGCCGAGCCGTCGTCGGGGGCGATGAAGCCGAACCCCTTCTCGGCGTTGAACCACTTCACGGTGCCTGTAGCCAAAGTCTTGCCTTCCACGAACCAGCAACAACCCGCTGATTGTTGCTCCCCGAGACCACGGATGCACGCGAAATCCACTCGAACGTGGTCACGACTCGGAGTACAAGCCCGTTTTCGCGATGTACTGGACCACACCGTCTGGAACCAAATACCAAACGGGCTGGCCGGACGCAGTCCTTGCGCGGCAGCCGGTGGACGAGATCGCCATCGCCGGGACCTCAACGAGCGACACCGCACCCGGCGGCAGGTGGTGGTCGTTCAGCGTGTAGCCCGGACGGGTGACACCGATGAAGTGGGCCAGATCGAACGCGTCCGCAGCGCGCTTCCACGACAGGATCTGCTCCAGCGCGTCGGCACCGGTGATGAAGAACAGATCCGCGTCCGGGTACTGCTTCTTCAGGTCCGTGAGCGTGTCCACCGTGTACGTGGGGCCGTCACGGTCGATGTCGACCCGGCTGACCGAGAACCGGGGGTTGGACGCGGTGGCGATGACCGTCATCAGGTAGCGGTCCTCGGCGGGTGAGACCTCCCGCGACGCCTTCTGCCACGGCTGACCCGTCGGCACGAAGATCACGCGGTCCAGGTCGAACCTGGCCTGCACCTCACTGGCGGCCACGAGGTGACCGTGGTGGATGGGGTCGAACGTGCCACCCATGACGCCGATGCGCATCGAACCAGCGTAGACCGGCGTCAGGCCGCTCCCATGGCCCAACGCCGGTCGTGCTGATCACACCGCACGGCCCAGGGGGAGGACGGGCCGTGCGGGTCGCGGCCCACCCCGAAGCAGAGCCGCGCGATGGAGGAACGCTCCCGCCCCTGCCCCATTACGCGGCTCTGCCAAGATTTTTTCTCACCAGGCCATTACGAGCTTCAGAGGGCCCCTGACCAGCGAACCCTTGCGGAACTCGACGGGTTCCGCGAACCGCAGACCTGGCATCCTGCGCAGCAACGTGCCCAGCGCGACCTGCAGTTCCATCCGCGCGAGCTGCGAGCCGAGGCAGAAGTGGATGCCGTGCCCGAACTGCATGTGCTGGCCCACCTCGCGCTCAAGGTCCAGTTCGTCGCCGTTCGGGTACACGGACTCGTCGCGGTTCGCCGACGACACGACAACCAGCAATGCGTCGCCCTCCTTCACCAGCGCGTTGCCGACCTGCACGTCTTCGGTCGCGATGCGCGTGAAGCCGGCACCGCTGCCCAGCGGGATGAACCGCAGCAGCTCCTCGATCGCGTTCGGCAGCGTGTCCGGGTTCTCGCGCAGGCGCTTCATGGCGTCCGGGTGCTCGCACAGCGTCACGACGCTGTTCGCGAGCATGTTCGCCGTCGTCTCGTGTCCCGCGACCAGCAACGTGATGCCGAACCGGACGAGCTCGTCCTCGCTCAGCCGGTCGTCGTTGTCACGGGCGGCGACGAGTGCGCCGTACAGGTCGTCCGTGGGATGCGCACGGCGCTGAGCGATGAGTTCGGTGAAGTAGGCGTGCAGCTTCATCATGCCGTCCATCGCCTCTTCAGGCGTGTAACCGCCGACCGTGGACAGCACCTGGTTCGACCACTTGCGGAACTCGCCGCGGTCCTCGAACGGCACCCCGAGCAGCTCGCAGATGATCGTGATCGGGAACGGCATGGTGAAGCCCTCGACCAGGTCGCCGGGGTTGTCCAGGCGGTCGAGCAGCTCGTCGGTGATCTGCTGGGCGCGCGGCCGCAGTTCCTCGATCCGCCGCACCGTGAACGCCTTGGACACCAACCGGCGCATGCGCGCGTGGTCCTCGCCGTCGTGCGTGAGGATGGACCCGCCGGGCGCGATGAGGGGCTGCATCCTCGGCACGTCCTGGTTGATCGTTCGCGCTCGGCTGAACCGCGGGTCGCCCAGGACGAACTTCGTCTCTTCGTAGGACGTGACGAGCCAGCCCTCGCCGCCGTACGGGTACGTCACGCGCGTGACGGGCTCGTCACGCCGTAGACGTTCGTACGTCGGATCGAGGGCTAGGCCGTCGGTTTCGGAGAACGGGTAGGTGGGAGCCATGTCTCCGAAGGTAGAACTACGCCTTCGGGCGTGTGTGTCCTTCGCCCCACACGACCCATTTCGAGGACGTCAGCTCGGATAGGCCCATCGGCCCGCGTGCGTGCAGCTTCTGCGTGGAGATGCCGATCTCCGCGCCCATGCCGAACTCCGCGCCGTCGGTGAAGGCCGTGGAGGCGTTGACGAACACCGCTGCCGCGTCCACACGGGCCGTGAACTTGCGTGCTGCCGCGACGTCGTTCGTCACGATGGCCTCGCTGTGGCCGGAGCCGTACGTCGCGATGTGCTTCACCGCTTCGTCCAGCGAGCCGACGACCTTCGCCGAGATGTCGAGGCTCAGGTACTCGGTGCCCCAGTCGTCGTCGTTCGCCTTCAGAACGCCGTCCTGCTGCGCGAACTGCTCGTCGCCGTGGATGGTCACGCTCTCCTGCTGCAACGCCTTGGTGACGCGCGGGACGAACTCTTTCGCGACGTCCTTGTGCACCAGGAGCGACTCTGCTGCGTTGCACACGCTCGTGCGCCGCGTCTTGGCGTTGAGGACGATGGCCTCGGCCATGTCGAGGTCGGCGTGCGCGTCCACGTAGACGTGACAGTTGCCGACACCGGTCTCGATCGTGGGAACCGTCGCCTGCTCGACGACGGCGTTGATCAGACCCGCGCCACCACGCGGAATCACCAGGTCCACCAGGCCACGCGCGGTGATGAGATGCGTGACGGACGCCCGGTCGTGGCACGGCAGGAGCTGCACGCAGTCGGCCGGCAAGTTCACGCTTTCGAGTGCGTCGCGCAGGACGGCGACGAGCGTGGTGTTGGAGTGCTCGGCGGTCGAGGAACCCCGCAGCAGCGCGGCGTTGCCCGACTTCAGCGCAAGCCCGGCGGCGTCGACCGTGACGTTCGGCCTGGCCTCGTAGACCATGCCGACGACGCCCATCGGGACGCGGACCTGCTTCAGCTCCAGTCCGTTCGGGAGGATTCCGCCGCGAATGACCTCACCGACCGGATCGGCCTGTCCCGCAACGGTTTCCAGGCCCTGGGCCACGCCTTCGATCCGGGCTTCGGTGAGCGCGAGGCGGTCCAGAATGCCTTCCGGGAGACCAGCTGCCTTGCCGGCTTCGAGGTCCTTCTGGTTGGCCTCGATGATCTCTGGCGCGCGCTGCCGGAGCGCGGCGGCCATCTCGTGCAGCGCGGCGTCCTTGCGCTCACGGGTGGCGAGGACGAGTTCGTCGGCGGCGACGCGGGCGCGGCGGGCTGCTGCGTGCACCTGGTCGCGCAGGTCATCAGTCACGCTGCACAGCTTACGACCTGCGGCAATCGGGATTGTCAGACCTGGGTGGCAAGCTCCTCCCATGGACGACATCGCGTTGCGGGAGCTGGCCGAAGAACGGCTGCGGGCACTGGCGGGCCCGGAGGCGGTGCTGCGCGAGGACCAGTGGACCGCGATCCACACCCTCGTCGCCCAGCGCCGCAGAGCGCTCGTCGTCCAGCGCACCGGCTGGGGCAAGTCGGCGGTGTACTTCATCGCGACGGCGTTGCTGCGCCAGCTCGGCGAGGGACCCACGGTCATCGTCTCGCCACTGCTCGCGTTGATGCGCAACCAGATCGACGCGGCGGCACGGGCGGGCGTGCACGCGGTGACGATCAACTCGGCCAACAGCGACGAGTGGGGTGCCGTGCAGGAGCAGGTCGCCGCCGGCGACGTCGACGTGCTCCTGGTGAGTCCGGAACGGCTGAACAACCCCGATTTCCGGGACGCCGTGCTCCCCTCCCTGACGGCGTCCGCCGGCATGCTCGTCGTCGACGAGGCGCACTGCATCTCGGACTGGGGCCACGACTTCCGCCCGGACTACCGCAGGCTGCGGACGTTGCTGACGGAGCTGCCGGCGGGCGTGCCGGTGCTGGCGACGACGGCCACGGCCAACGACCGGGTGGTCCACGACGTCACCGAGCAGCTGGGGCTCGGTGCCGACGAGGGCACGCTGGTGCTGCGCGGGCCGTTGGACCGCGACAGCCTGCGTCTTTCGGTCGCGCTGCTGCCCACCGCGGAATCCCGCCTCGGGTGGCTCGCGGAGCAGCTCGACCGGCTGCCCGGCTCCGGGATCATCTACACGCTCACGGTGGCGGCGGCGGACGACATCGCGGCGTTCCTTTCCGACCGCGGCCACCCGGTGGCCGCGTACTCGGGCAAGACGGAGCCGGCCGAACGTGAACGCGCCGAAGAGGACTTGCTGAACAACCGGGTCAAAGCGCTCGTCGCCACCTCGGCACTGGGCATGGGTTTCGACAAGCCGGACCTCGGCTTCGTCGTCCACGTCGGCGCGCCCTCGTCCCCGATCGCCTACTACCAGCAGATCGGCCGCGCGGGCCGCGGCGTCGAACGCGCCGAGGTGGTCCTCCTGCCCGGCCACGAGGACCGCGACATCTGGGCCTACTTCGCGTCTTTGGCTTTCCCCGCCGAGGTCGTGGTGCGTCAGGTGCTGTCCGCGCTCGGTGGAGCGGGCAAGCCCCTCTCGACGGCGGCGCTGGAGCCGATGGTCGAGCTGTCCCGCAGCAGGCTCGAGGTCGTGCTGAAGGTGCTGGACGTCGACGGCGCGGTCAGGCGCGTGCGCGGTGGCTGGGAAGCGACCGGCCGGCCGTGGGAGTACGACAGCGACCGGTATGCGCGCATCGCGGAGGCGCGCAAGGCCGAGCAGCAAGTGATGATCGAGTACCTGAAGACCCCGCTGTGCCGGATGAAGTTCCTGCAGGACCAGCTCGACGACCCGACGGCACACGATTGCGGCCGTTGCGACAACTGCACGGGCGAGCGGTTGTCGGTCGAGGTGTCCGAGGTGGCGGCGGGAGCAGCTCGCGAACGGCTGCTTCGACCGGGTCTGAACGTGGCGCCGCGCAAGATGTGGCCGACGGGCATGGCCGCGATCGGCGTTCCGCTGTCGGGCAAGATCCCGCCGTCGGAGATCGCGGTGACGGGCAGGGCGCTGGGCCGCCTCACCGACATCGGCTGGGGCACCAAGCTGCGTGACCTGCTCGCCGACGGGACCGACCGCGAGATCCCCGACGACGTCTTCGCAGCCTGTGTGAAGGTGCTGTCGGCATGGGGCTGGGACGACCGGCCGGTCGGCGTGGTGACCGTCGGCTCCCGCAGGCGCCCCGCCCTGGTCGGCAGCTTCGGCCAGAAGATCGCGTCCATCGGCCGTCTGCCGTTGCTCGGCACGGTGTGGCTCGGCGAGTCGACGCACCGAGCCAACAGCGCCCAGCGCCTGGCCGGGCTCGTGCGGTCGGGCGAGGCACCTGACTTGTCCGGTGTGGACGGACCGGTCCTGTTGGTGGACGACCACATCGACACCGGGTGGACGATGACCGTGGCCGCTCGGATGCTGCGGAAGGAGGGGGTGCCCGCGGTGCTGCCGTTCGCACTGGCCGTCACGAACTGAGGTGACGCTCACCCCCGAGTTGTCGTGATCGGCGCCGAGCGAGAAACTCCGGCCTATGGAACCCACCACGCGTCGGCGCAGGTCGTGGCTGCGGATGTTCGTCGTCGGGCTGGCGCTGTGGGTCGCGACAGTGGTGATCACGTACCTCACCAGCAACGCCAACCTGATCCCCACCATCGTGCTGCTGGGCAGTTTCCTGGTGCCGGCGACGTTCGTGACGTGGGCGTTCGAGCACCGCCACTCCGGCGAGGTGACCGGGGAGATCGTGTTCCGGACGTTCGCCGTCGGTGGCGTGCTGGGTGTGCTGGGCGCGTCGTTGCTGGAGACGTACCTGCTGCACCCGTCGCCTTGGCTGTTCGTCGGTGTCGGGCTGATCGAGGAGGCGGTCAAACTCGCCGCGCTGGCCCTGCTCACGCGGCACCTGGTGCACAAGTCCACGCGAGACGGGCTGGTGCTGGGTGCGAGTGTCGGGTTCGGGTTCGCCGCGTTCGAGTCGGCCGGGTACGCGCTCACGGCGACGTTGACCGAGAACGGCCTGTCGCTGATGGACCTGGTCACCACGGAGCTGCTGCGCGGCCTGCTCGCGCCGTTCGGGCACGGGTTGTGGACGGCGATCCTCGGCGGGGTGTTGTTCTCGCGCAGTGTTCGCGAGCACTTCATGCTCACCGGGCGGCTGCTCTGGGCCTACCTCGGTGTGTCGCTGTTGCACGCCTTGTGGGACTCGATGAACAGCATCGCTGTCCTGATCACGATGGTGCTGACCGACCAGCCGTGGCAGGAGCAGGCGCTGGAGGCCGGCTACCTGCCGCAGCCGACGGCGGTACAGGTGCAGCTGTACACGGTCTTCACCTGGCTCGGGCTCGCGCTGATCTCGGTGATCGGCGTGGTCTGGCTGGTGAGCCTGGTGCGTGCGTCCCGCCGGGAGCTCGCGCCGGTGCGCGGCTATCCGCTGCGCACCGACGCGCCGTGGTGGCCGGGAGCTCGCTAGCAGTTGTGGATGCCGGACGTCGCGGACGACACCACGAGGTCCACGCCGGGCAGGGTGATGTGCGCGCCGTTGACCTTGAGGCCGCCGGGCACCGGCACCTGTTCGTTGATCACGATCTTGCCGCCGGACAGCGGGATCGTGGTGTTGGGGGCCGTCGTGACGGCGATCGGGACGCCGGCGACGGTCAGCGAGCCGATCGTCACGTTGCCGGTCGCGCCGCCGCACGTGCTGCGTGACGTCGCCACGACGTCTCGCAGGGCGACGGTGCCGATGCCGAGTTCCGCTACGGACGTGCGTGCGGTCGACGTGCCGGGTGCCAGCGTTGTGATCACCGACGTGCACAGCGCCCAGGTGCTCAGCGGTGCCGACACGGTCGCGGTGCAGGGCGGTGCGGTGGTCGTGGCGCCGGCGACGCGGACCTCACCGGTGTCGGAGGTGGGTGCCACGGTCTGGCGGAGAGCTTTGCCGGACAGGCCGAAGCCGCGGCCGGTCATGTGCAGCAGGCCGACCGTGGTGGACGCTTGGCTCGGTTCGTAGAACTGGTCGCCGGTGAAAGTCGCCGTCACGGGCACGGTGCCGGCCGCGTTCAGCGGTTGGTCGACGGACGCGATCGTGCACTCCGCCGTGCCCCACGCGTCGGTGGTGTCCACACAGGACTGCGTGGTGCCCAGGGTGAGCTGGACGCCGCGTCCGGGGACGGGCGTGCCGTCGTCTTCGGTGAGCGTGGCCGCGAGCAGGGCGGGTTCCGCGTTGGCAACGGTGGCGTCACCGAGGTGAGCCAGGCTGGTTTCTTCTTTGGTCACAACGAAATCGACGCTGACATCAGTCGGCAGCAGGGCCTTGCCACCCGCGAACGACACCGTCAACGGGTACTTGGCCGCAGGTCCGCCAGGCGTGAGAGAGCAGGACGCCACACCATCAACGTTGGTGGTGGCCGCACAGGTCTCGACGTTGTTGAGCTTGAAAGCCACAGGCTGGCCACCGACCGGTGCGCCGTTCCCGGTGAGCGTGAGGCGGGCGGAAACCGTTGCGGGGTCGTGGAAATCCCCGGTCACAGCACCGATGTACGTGAGCGTGGCCGGCTTGCGGGCGACCTCGAACTGGACCTCGGTGCTCGACGGCTGGTGCACCACGTCGCCGCCGTAGCCGATCGCCAACGGGTAGATGCCCGCGACCTCGTTCGGCGTGATCGAGCAGGAGGCGACGCCAGCAGCGTTGGTCGTGCCGACGCAGATTTCGTTGGCGTTGAGGCGGAACACGAGTGAGGCGTTCGGCACCGGCCCGCTCGAAGCGGTGAGGCGTGCGGAGAGCGTGACCGGGTCACCGGTGAAGCCGAAGGCCGGACCGGTGTAGGTGATCGTCGTCGACTCGACGAGGTAGCTGATGGTCACCGACGGCTCGTCGCCGGTCTCTTCAAGGACGAAGTTCGACACACCGGCACCCGCCCGGCCGGAGCCGTTGCCGCCAGCACCACCGTGGACCGCGAGGACCAACGGGGTAGGCGCGTGGAAGCCGGACGCGCCGCCTCCGCCACCGAACCAG
>NZ_VSRL01000263.1 GCF_012184385.1 Lentzea indica | reverse complement strand
CGCCGCCTTGGCCCGCGCCCTCGCCGCGGCGCTGCTCCTGCTCGTCATGGCCGAACCGGAGGGCAGCGGCCGCCGCCTGCCCACGCACGAGGTGTTCGTCTGGTTCCGCGACGAGCTGGAGGCGAGTTTCCGCACCAGGCACAAGGTCGCCGACTACGCGGCCCGCCTGGGCTATTCGACCCGCACCCTCAACCGGCTCGCCCGTGAGAACACCGGCCTCAGCGCCAAGCAGCTCATCGACGAGCGCGTGGTGCTCGAAGCCAAACGCCTCCTCGCTCACGGACCCGACCCGGTGGCACGGATCGCCGGACAACTCGGCTTCGACGATCCGTCCAACTTCTCCAAGTACTTCCAGCACCGCACCGGCACGACCCCGGCCGCCTTCCGGGACCGCTTCAGGCCGAGCGCCGAATCGTCAGTGTGAATCGACGACTTCCGCCGTTACCGAGTCAGCCTGATGGATCGTTTTCACCGCGCGCACAGCTTGCCTTGGACAGCGTGCGCCCGCAGCGAATGTCCGACGATCGGCAAGTCGACCGCGCAACAAAAGTATTTGGCCCCTTGACTCTTCAAGCAGTGATGGGGGCCTCAGTTGCACACGCAGGAGGTGCGTCTCAGCACGCCCTTTCGGCGGTATAAGGACCTCCTATGCCGTGGCAGTCTCGAGCGAGCGTGGGGCCACGCGACACCTGGGGGTGCGGACATTCCACGTCCGCCGGTCATTTTTGGGGGCTCTGTTTCGCATGCGCGGATTGATTGCTGCCTTGGTTCTCGCCGCCACCGTCGTCCCCGCCGACGCCCATGCGGCTGTCGGCGAGGTGCTGAGACCGGTGGGGGCTGAAGTGATCGCGGGCAAGTACGTGGTTACGTTGAAGAAATCCAGCCAGGTCAACGCACTCGGCGTCGCCGCGAGTCATGGCGGTCAGGTCGACCGCGTCTACAGCGCGGCGCTCCAAGGGTTCGCGATGACCGCCACCGAGCAGCAGGCCCGCCGGCTCGCCGCTGACCCGCGGGTCGAACGGGTTGAGGCCGACTCGGTCGTGCGTGGTGACGCGGTGCGGACCAACCCGATTTGGAACCTCGATCGTATCGACCAGCGTGGCACTGTTCTGGACAACCGCTACGACTACCCGGATCAGGCTGGTCAGGGCGTCACGGTGTACGTGATGGACACCGGTGTGCGCACCGCGCACGCCGAGTTCGAAGGACGGGCGAGCGTCGCGTTCGACGCGATCGGCGACGGCTGGAACGGTCAGGACTGCAGCACCACCGGCCACGGCACGCACGTGGCAGGCACCATCGCGGGCAAGACGTTCGGCGTTGCCAGCAAGGCGAAGGTCGCGTCGGTGCGCGTGCTGAGCTGTGAGAACAGCGGCACGATCAGCCAAATCGTGGCCGGGATCGACTGGATCACCGCGAACGCGGCCAGGCCCGCCGTGGTGAACATGAGCCTCGGTGGCGGCCAGAGCACGACCGAGGACAACGCTGTCAAGGCGTCGATCGCGGCCGGGATCTCCTACGTCGTCTCTGCGGGCAACAGCGAGCAGAACGCCTGCTCGAAGAGCCCGGCCAACGTGCCGGCCGCGATCACCGTGGGCGCGGCCAATCCCGTCAACGAACGCGCCAGGGGCTGGGCCAAGTTCGGCGACACCGGTTCCAATTACGGCCCGTGCCTCGACCTGTTCGCGCCGGGCGAGTCCATCGAGTCCGCGCACAACGCCACCGACCACTCGACGGTGGTGCTCAAGGGCACGTCGATGGCTTCGCCGCACGTCGCTGGTGCCGCGGCGTTGTTGCTGTCGCAGTCGCCGAACCTGACGCCCGCGCAGGTGCACGCCGAGATCCTCAACCGGTCGGTGACCGGCGTGCTCGCCCCCGCCACCCTCGAACCGCCGATGGACCCACCCACCACGCAGAAGTCGCCCAACAGGTTCCTCCACACAGGACCGATCGCACAGCCGGTCTGCACCGTTTCCGACGCGACCCGGCGGGCCGTGCCGGACCAGGACAGCATCACCGTCGCGCTCGACGTGACGGCGTGCGGGCGCAAGGTGGCCGGCAACGCCACCGTGCGGGTGCAGGCGGAACACCCCTTCCGCGGTGACCTGTCCGTGCGGCTGATCACGCCGAGCGGCACCGAGGTCGTGCTGCGCGAGGCGAACGCCGCCGACAACGCGGTCAACCTCGACCAGACGTTCCCGCTCTCGCTGTCCACTCTGGACGCGAACGGGACGTGGAAGCTGGTCGTGCGCGACAACTTCAGCATCGACGAGGGATCGCTGGCCGGGTGGACGCTCACTCTCTGACCAGACGGGCTTTTCTGGCGGGGCTGGCGGCGGCGGGTCTGACGGCATGCGACACGCCTCAGCCCGCCGCCGTCGCTCCTGTCCACCACCAACCCGGCGTGCTGGCACCGAGCCCGCCCGCCGCGGGGGTGGCCGCGTACGGCGTCACCGCGCGCACCCGCACCGAGCTCATCGCGGTACTGCGCACAGTTACCTCGCGAGGGGTCACGGTGGCCGTCGGCGCGTCTCTGTTCGGCGACAGGTTCGGCCTGCGCGCACCACGACGACTGACGACCATGCCGAAGTTCGCCGGCGACGTGCTGGAAGAGCAGTGGTGCCATGGAGACTTGCTGCTGCAGGCGCTGGCGGACACACCGGCACAGGTGGATCTCCAGTTGGCCGACGTGCCTGGTCTGACGCTTCGCTGGCGAATGAACGGGCATCAGCTGCCTGAAGAGCGCAACGCCTTCGGGTTCAAGGAGGGCGCGGGCAACCCGGCCACGCCCCAGGTGTGGGCCGGGGACGACGAACCCGCGTGCTACCGGGGCGGCACGTACCAGGTGGTGCGACTGATCAAGCTCGCGATGCCGACGTGGGACCACAAGTCCACAGAGGACCAGGAGCGGGTTTTCGGCAGGCGCAAGGAATCGGGCGAGGAGCTGCCCGCGATGCTCGACTCGCACGTGCGACGCGCCCGGCCAGCCGAGGAGAAGCACAAGATCCTGCGCCGCGGTTACCCGTTCGTCACCGAGCCCGGTCAGATCTTCGTCTGTTACCAGCGTGATCCGGAAACAGGCTTCGCCGCCGCACAACGCCGTCTTGCCGGGGAGGAGCTGGAGAAGTACCTGCTGCCGTTCGGCGGCGGCTACTTCTTCGTGCTGCCCGGAGTGGACGGTTCGAAGGACGACTACCTCGGCCGGGCCATGGTCGAGTCGTCGTGACCACAGGGGGAATCGTGTTCGAGTTCGCAATCCTGGGCCCGGTGGAGGTTCGAGCGGACGGCGAACCCGTGCCGATCAGCGCCGCCAAGCTCCGCACGCTGCTGGCCGCGCTGCTGCTGAGACCCAACCGCACGGTGCCGACCACGACGCTGATCGAGCAGGTGTGGGGCGAGCAGCCACCCCAGCGCGGTGTGGCGGCGTTGCAGAACTACGTGATGCGGCTGCGCCACGCACTCGGCGGGTCGCTGATCCGCACCACGCCAGGTGGCTACTCGATCTCGGTGTCGCCCGCGCAGCTGGACCTGACCCGGTTCTCCCAGCTGACCGCGGAGGCTGCCGCCGCCGGTCCTGCCACCAGGGCCCGGTTGCTGACGGCGGCGTTGGAGCTGTGGCGCGGACCCGCGCTGGAGGGAATTCCTTCTCCGCCGTTGCAACGGACCGAGGTGCCCAGGCTGGAAGAACTCCGCCTCGACGCGGTGGAGATGCGGATCGACGCCGATCTGGAGCTGGGACGGCATGCCGCTCTGGTGTCGGAGTTGCGGTCGTTGACCGCGCAGCACCCGTTGCGGGAACGGTTCTGGCACCAGTTGATGCTGGCGTTGCGGCGTTCCGGGCGGCGGGCTGAGGCTCTGGCCGCCTATCGGAGTGTTTCCGAGTTGTTGTCCGAGGAGTTGGGGCTGGATCCCGGGCCTGAGCTCCGGGAGCAGTTCGCGGCGATCCTGCAGGCGAGCTGACCCTTCGTCAGATCGTTGTGAACCCGTCGGTCCACTGGTCTTCGTCCAGCGTGTACTCGCTGACGTAGAAGCACTCCGGCTCGTCGCGGAACCCGTCGAGCTCCTTGGCACGTTCGATCCGCGCCATCGCGTTCTCCCGCGAGGAGTAGACGCCGAGGAGTTTCACGTCGTCACCCTCCTCCTCGTCGGCCCGGAAGTCGCCGTCAGCGTCGAAGTGCCGGACCGCCCCGCTCTCATCTTCAGCGACGTGATGCACGTGCCAGAGCAGGAAGACCCGGTCACTCATCACCGCGCTCCGTTCGCAGCCCCTGGGGTGCGGTGCCTCCACGATTCCCGTGGAGGCACCGGCCTCCCGCATCAGACGGTGTAGGGGAACAGGTGAACGGCCGTCCTGTCCGCGACCACCTCGACCACCTCGCCGGAGACAGCCGCACCGCCGTCGATCACTTCCACCGACACCGGTGTGCCCGCCACATCGAGGTAGGTCGCGCCATCCTCCGTCACCTGCCACAGTCCGCCGAGCACCACCGACGTACCGTCGAGGCGCACCCCGGCGACGCCACCGGGCCTGAGCCGCACGTCGTCGACGTCCACCTCCACGTCGTACTCCCGGCCGGCCACCGGTGGTTCCGCCGCCTTCCACACGCCCGCACCGTCACCGGCCGAGCACCGGAACGACACGACGTCGTCCGTACCGACGGCGGACACCTCGATCCTCATCACCACGATCCCTTCGGGAACGGCACCCGGACCTGGACATTGTCCACGTACCACTGGTTGCTCTTGTCCCGGCGCCAGGTTTCCTCGTGGTAGTGGAACTTCGTCGGCTTGCTGCCCATCTCGTGGTTGCCGAAGCGGATGGACCGCAAGCCGTCCGCCGAGGTGATCCGGTTGGGGTCGGGCAGGCCGGTCCGCGGGTTGAGGTTGCTGTGCGGGCCGGGGCCGAGGAAGTCGTCCCACCGCTGCATCGCGTCGCCGGGCTTGACCGGCTTCGGGTAGATCGTCTCCTTCTCGATCGCGGGGTTGTTGCGGTTGCCTCCCATGTTGCAGTTCTTGAGCCAGCCGGGCGCGAACCCCGTCGGGTCGGTCTGCGTGGTCGGGCCGTTGTCGACGTAGCCGTAGAGGTTCAGGCCACCCGCGATGCCGATCGGGTCCTCGCTGAGGAACCGTTGCAGCACCGGGCTGTAGTACCGGGCGCGGTAGTAGTAGAGCCCTGTGCCGTCGTCCTCTCGGCCGGTGTAGGCGAAGCCGGTACCGCCGTAGGTACGACCGAACGGTTCGTAGGTGTAGGCCGCGCCCGCACCTGCCTGGTCGACCAGGCCCACGGTGCTGCCGAGCGCGTCGGTCAGGAACCGCTTGCCGTCGCGGAGGTGGTGACCGTCCACGCCGTCACTCGTCATGTTTCCGGCGACCTGGCCGTTCACCTTCTCCTGCACGGGGTTCGCCCCGTCGTACAGGTAGTTCGTCGTCACCCCCGCGACGGTCCGGCCGAGCCTGCGACCGTCGGCGGCGTAGCTGAACGACGCCGCCTGTCCCGGCTTGGCCACGGTCGCGAGCTGACCGCGGGCGTTCCAGGTGTAGGTCGCCGTGCCGTCGGAGAGCAGATTGCCGTCCGCGTCGTATTGCAGCGCGACACCACCGACCGAAGTGGCGCGGTTGGCCTTGTCGTAGACCGCCGGGCCGAACGGTTCGGGCAGCATCGTGCGGGACCACGTGCCGCTGACCTTGATCGGCAACCCGAGTGCGTCGTAGTCGTACTTCAGGTCGCCGAGCACGGTCGTGCCCGCCTTGTAGGTGATCGACTTGACGTTGCCCGCGTCGTCGTAGGTGTAGGTCTGACCGACGCCGTTGCCCGTCGCGCCGACCCGGTCGACCCGGCCGGCCCTGTCGCGGGTCACCACGCTCGCCGCCGTGCCGCCCTGCTGGATCTCCTGCAGGCCACCGGCAGCGTCCTGCAGGTGCCGCGTGACGGGACGCCCGGCCAAGGTCACCGTGCGGTCCCGGACACCGGCCGCGGTGTCGTACCCGTACGACACCGTGCCGTGCGGTGTGACCTCCTGCTTGATCCGGTCGAGGCCGTCGTAGTCGTTGGAGGAGTTGCCCACCGCGGTGTCCACAACGGACTTCTCCCGGTCACCGAGGTCGAACGTGCGGGTCACCTTGCTCTCGGTGCCGTACGTCGACTCGTACTGCCGGTTCAGCGCGTCGTACTTGTGCTCGACGACGACGCCGCGCCGGTTGGTGACCTTCTCCAGGTTGTTGTTGCGGTCGTACCTCGCGTCCTCGGCCCACGAAACGCCGAGCTGGTCCGTGATCGACCTGATCTTGTCCATCTGGTTGTAGTGGAAGACGGTCTCGCCACCACGCGGGTCGATCACCTTGGTGCGGTTGCCGTTGCGGTCGTACTCGAACCTCACGGTCCGACCGAGCCCGTCGGTCTCCGAGGCGGTCTTGCCCTCCGGGGTGAACGCGGTCTCGGTGGCCACGCCACGCGGGTCGGTGGTGATCACCTTCCGGCCCAGCGCGTCGTATCCGACCGTGCTCGTCCTGCCGAGCGGGTCGGTCGTGCGCACCGCGTCCGAACCGAGGTAGTCGGTGGTGCTCGTCTTGCCCGCCGGGTCGGTCACCGACGTGACCTGGCCACGTGGATCGACAACGTAGGTCAGCTTGCGGTTGGCCGCGTCCGTCTTCGACTTGACCGCACCACGTGCGTCCAGCTCGTACACCGTGCTCTTGCCGTACTGGTCGGTGTACTTGGTGAGCTCGCCGTTCGGGCCGTTGCGCTCCCACTTCTCCGTCCGCGCTTCCGGGGTGCCGGCGAGAACAGTGCTCTCCTTGACGTGTCCCTTGGCGTCGTAGGAGTACGTGGTCTTGCGGTTCAGCGCGTCGGTCGACGACTTCTTCCGGACTCCGTTCTCCTCGAACTCCGTCGTGGTGCTCTGGGCGAGATCAGTGCCGAACGCCTCGGTCTGGCTGACCACCTGGCCGCGATCGTTGAAGACGAACCGGGTCACCGAACCGCGCGGGTCGGTCATCCGCGTCTCGGTGATCTTGCCGTTGACATCGGTGTACTCGAACTTGGTCACACCACCGTCGGCAGCGGTCTGCTGCTTGACCCGGTCCTTGTCGTCGTACTCGTTGAGCAACTGCTGGACACCGCGCGGGTTGGTGATCGTCTTCAGCAACCCTTGGCGTCCCAGCCGTAGCGGGTGACGCCTCCTTCCGCGTCGGTCACCGTCTCGAGGTGGCCGGTGGGCAGATAGGTGTAGCCGAACCGGCGGCCCAGGTTGTCCTCGACCGACTTGATGCGCGGCGGATTCGACTCGTCGTAGGCGAGACGCACCCAGCGACCGCTCGACGTCGTCACCTGCGTGACCGGGCCGTTCGCCCGCACCTTGCCGTCCACGCCAGGAGGCGCGGGAGCCCGGGTGATCGTCGTCGCGTTGCCGAACTTGTCCCGGATCTCCTGGAGCGGTGCCTCTTCGCCGATGACGTACACGGTGCCGTCGCGCAGCTTGACGTCCCAGCCCGCGTCGTTCCACACCGCGACCGAACCTTCGAACTTCGTGGTCGTCGGGTCGGCGGCGAACACCGCGCCTGCATAGTCCTGACCGGGCGTCGTGCGGGTGAAGTGGATCTTGCTGCCGTCCGGTTGGACGAGGTCGAACTCCTTGAACGTCGGGAATCCGTCGACCAGCGGTGCCCACGGGAACACGCCGTATTCGAAGCTCGTGCCGACGCCGAACGACCGCACGAACGCGTCGCCCTGCTGATAGGTCCGCTTGACCTCGATCGGCATGATGTCGTCGACGACCAGATCGGTCTGCTCGTCGATCAGCAGACCCGTCGCCGGGTCGACCGGGTCGCCCTGCCAGCTGTTGTTCTGCGACGGCGCCCTGCCTGGCGGGTTGAGTCCCGGCACCACGGTCATCGCGCCGGTCAGGCGGTAGAACTTCACGTCCGCGTCCGGCACGATCTGCGTGCCGTCCTTCGAGACGGTCCCGTGGCCGTAGACGTGCCAGCCCTTGCCGTCCGGGTCGTAGTTCCAGAACTGCGTCCGGGTGCCCGGCGCCTCCTTGGTGTAGTTCGGGTAGATGATCGTCGCACCCTGCGGGAACAGGTAGCCGCCACCCGGCTGCGCGGTGAAGTACACCGGCACCTTGCTCGGCGGCAGCGGGAACGGCGGGCGGTCGATCGGGATCGGGGTCAGCGACAGCTCGGTGGCCACGTTGCCGTCGGCGTCGCGGATGACCGTGCCCGCCGGGATGCGGACCTCGAGGCCAGGGATGGACTTCGTGGTCAGGACCGTCTCGGTGATCGTCGGGCTCGGCACGTGCACCACGGAGTTCTTGTCGATCTCCGGTAGGAACACGGTGTGCGGCAGCACGAGCACCTGGCCCTGCTTGACGTCCACGCCGATGTCGAAGGTTCCGAACGCACGGCCGGACGTGCGGCCGTCCACCCGCAGCGACACGTGGCCCTCGGGCAGACCGATCAGCGTGAACTTGCCGTCGGCGTCGGTGGTGGTCCTCTTGTCCCGCGCGCTGACCGTCACACCGGCCAGCGGCTGACCGTCCGTGGACTGCACGGTGCCGACCACGCCGGTGAAGCCGACCGCGAACTGCAGCGGGCGGTCCCGCACCGGACGCGGGTCGTAGCGGGTGTTCCAGTCGGTACCGCCGAGGTTCGCGGCGTCCGGCCGCCAGCCACTGGACGAGCTGCACGGCGTCGACGTCGGCTTCTCCAGCTCCTTCTGCTCCGGCTGCTCACCGCCCTGCGGCGCGGCTCCCACCGCAGCCGCGGGTGGACGCCGATCCGCCTGCGGACAGGTCGGTTCCTGCACCACCGGTGGGTCGACCCGCGTGGTCGGGGCCGCGGTGGCCCGCTTGGTGATGGACACGTCGATCGAACCGACGGGGCTGTTGGCCGGGTCGAAGACGAGCGTGTACGTGCCGGTCGCCTTGAGCCGGGCGAAGAACTCGTACGGCTCGGTGCTGACGAACCGCCTGGTCGTCTCGACCGTGCCGTTCGGCGCGTACAGCGTGTAGTAGGTGCCGTTGTTGCCGATGTTGCGCCGGATGCTCAGCTTGGGCAGGTCGTTCAGCGTGCCGTCGAACGTCAGCCTGCCGTTCTGCGCCGGCCGGTTGAACGTGACGGTCTTGGCCGCTCCCCCGTACTCGATCTTGCCGCCGTCGGTCTCCGAGTTCAGCATCACCGTCAGCTGGCCGCCGATGGGCTGCACGTCCTGGTCGACCGGCTCGATCTGCACCCGGTACTCACCGGTGACCGGTAGCTGGGTCAGATCGAGGCCGAGCGAACTCTGGAACGCGCTGTTGCCGGACGTGTCCAATGTGGTGCCGTCCGGCTTGGTCACCCTCCACTTCAGGAACGGGATGCGCTCGGACGCCGTGCCGATGGTCAGCCGCTGCCCCTGCGTGCCCGCGATCTTGGCGATGATCTTCTGGCCGTGCACCGTGATGTTGATGTTCGACGGTGCCGCGTCCGGGACGAGTGTGCCGAGATCGGCGGGTTCGGACAGGTGGAACGTCAGGTCGCCGGTGACCGCGAAGCCTGGGTCGACGAAGATCCGGTACTTGCCGGTCTCCGGCAGTGCGGGGACGTCGAGCTTGCCATCGGTGACCGCGCCGACCGACGTGGTGCCGTTGGGCCGGTAGAGCCTGATGACGACCTCACCGGGCACGCTCTTGCGCACCACCATCGTCAGCGGCTTGTCCTTGACGCCGTCGTAGTCGAGCCACATCTCACGGCCCGGCCGGTCGACGGTGACCCTGGTGGAGGCGTTCGCCGGCAGCTTGCCGCCCTCTGCGACGGTCGACAACCATGCCTTGGCCGCGCCGACCGCCTCCCAGCCGCTGATGAACAGGTTGTGCGTGCCGGTTTTGCGGATCCTCAGGTTCCGCGTCTCGGCTGTGCCGTCCCGCAGCTCGACCTGCTGACCGTCCGGTTCGGACATGATGCTGACCGGGTAGGCGGCGCGACCGTTCTCCCTGATGGTGTTGTCCGTGTGGCCCAGCACCAGCGGCTGGTTCGCGGTGCCCTGGAACTGCATCCGCACCGACTGGCCGGGCCGCAGCACCTGGTAGGACGTCGGATTCCCGTTCACCGCCAGCGGTCCCGCGTCGATCACACTGGAGAGCCAGACCCGGCCGGAGCCGAGCTGGTTGGGGTCGAAGTTCGGGATCACCTTGTAGGTGCCCGTCTTCTTCGCCTGGAACACCATGGTCGGGATGTAGTCACCCAGCCGCGCGCGCCAGGTGAGCCGGACGCCGTCGGGGTCGACGACGGTGACGTTGAAGTGGTTGCCCGGCTCGCTGATGTCGGTGAGGCCGAAGCTCATCCACTCACCCGCGGTCGCCGTGAACGGCATCTCCTTCACCGGCTGGCCCTGCCGGATGTCGAACGGCACACCGGACCCGTCACGGGTCAGCCTGTCGCCGGTCAGGTCCTTGGACAGGGTGACGCTGACCTTGCCCGCCGCGGCGTCGTCCGGCGCCACGACGATCGTGTAGGTGCCGTTGTGCTTGAACGCCGGCAGGTCCTGGTGCAGCTTGCTGCCCGCCCACAGGTCGAGCGGGTCGCCGAGCGCGCGACGGGCGAAGTCACCACCGTGCGGGGTGAACATCCACATCGCCGAGCGCACCGGAATGGTGTTGTTCTCCAGCTTGAGGTTCTGCTGCTCGCCGATCTTGCCGTCGACCAGCACCACTGCGGCCTTGCCTGCCGGGACGTCCAGGTTCACGGCCTGGCCGAGCTGCAGCCGGCCGCCGTAGACCAGCTTGGAGGTCACGAAACCCCTTGGCGCGACCAGGAAGTCGGCCACGCTGGTGGCCTCGCCCCCTGGCGTGCGGACGGTGATCCGGCCCGACGACGCGGCGTCGGGCACCTGCACGACCAGCTTGGTCGGCGACACCTCGCGCACCCGCGCCACGGTCTGGTGGAACCGCACCACGTTGCGTGCGATGTCGGGGTCGAAGCCCGTGCCGGTGATCGTCACGACGTCACCGGGGTCGCCGCGATCCGTTGACACGGAAGCCACCGCGGGCGCGGTGACGCCTCGTGCCAGCTGGAACGGCCGCAGACTGACCGAGGTCTTTCCGTTGGCCGTGACGCGCACGACGCCTTCCTTGACACCCTGCGGCACCGTGACGGAGACACGGTTGGCGGACGCGGCGGTCACCGGTGCGGTGACGCCGTCGAACGTCACGGTCGTGCCCTGCGCGGCGAACCCGGCACCGCTGATCTCGACCGTGCTTCCGACCGGGCCGCGTGCGGGAACGATCGCAAACACCGTCGCGTCACCCTGCACGAACCGTTCGGTGGCGAGGAGGTTTCCGTTGTCGTCGTACCGGTAGGCCGCCGCCTCACCCGAATTGTTCGCGACACCGGCGAGCTGTCCCGCGGCGTCGTAGAAGAAGTCTCTCGGCCCGGCGGGTGCGCCCGCGACGAACTCGTGCCGGACGGGCGCGGACAACGCGCCGGTCGCGGACACCTTGGACCACACGGTGAGCGTGCGCTTGCCGGATCGAACCGGAGTGACCGAGAACTGCGCTGCCCCGCTCGCGACCGGCTGCTCCTTCGGTGCCGCGTCGGTGTCGAGCTGGTGGACGATCACGTCCGCGGCGGTGCTGCCCTGCGGTCGGGCGGTGACAGTGCCGGCCTGACCGATGCTGCCGTGCGGCTGTCCGTCGGCTGGGAAGTCCGTGGACGTCACGACCGGCGCGTCCGGCGCGGGTACCGGAAGACCGCCGACGGTGAAGGTGTGCGTTGCCGGAGCGGACGTCTGGCCGTTGAGCGCCCACGCGGTGAGCGTGTGGGTGCCGCTGGTCGACGGAGTGAGCTGGACCTGCGCCTCACCGGTGGCCGCGACCGTCGTGATCGGACCGTCGCCGAGCCGGTAGCGGAAACCGTTGGCGGAGGGACTCTTCAGCGTGAAGGTGCCCGCCTGGCCGGG
>NZ_VSRL01000262.1 GCF_012184385.1 Lentzea indica | reverse complement strand
CGACGCGACCCGCCGCCCTGACGGTCGAGCACCGCCGCGGCCGCCACCATCTGCACCAGCACGGCCAGCTGGCAGGCCTGCCAGACCACCGCCGCCGCGATGAACAGCACCGGCTCGCCGCTGATGACGACCACCGCCATCGCGACGGCCTCCACGACGATGAAGACGACCATCGACCGCAGCCGGCCGAACCTTCTGGCCGCGGGTGTGCCCGCCACGGCTCCGGCCAGCGCCACGACGCTCGACACCGCCAGAACCACCGACACCGTCGTGGTGTCCAGGCCGGTGTACTCACGACCGAGCACCGAGGCGTAGGCCCAGGTGCCCTGGGTGATCGTCCACAACACCGCCGTGCCGAGCAGCAGCACGGCCGAGGGGCGACCGTCCTGCTGCTCGGTGACGACCGCCACGGGGCTGTCCGGCAGCCTGCCGACCAGGAACCAGGCCGGCAGGCAGCACACCGCCAGCACGAGGAACCCCGCTCCGTCCCACTGCTCGTTCGCGACCGGCACCACCATGATCATCAGTGCCCCGACCGCCACCGTGCCGGCGACGGCCACCGAGGCCGCCCGGTCGGAGTTCTCGACCGCCGCCAGCGCCGCCGTGGCCGCCGCGTAGACGAGCCCGATGGCGGCCCCCAGCAGCACATTGGTCAGCAGCAACATGACCGGGTCGTCAGCCACGGCGACCCACGCCGCCGCGAACGCCGTCAGCACCAGGCCCAGGCGCGCCATCGCCACCCGGCCCGTCCTGGCCGCGCGGGCCGCGAACAGGAGGGTCACGACGGCGGTCGCCGTCAGCTGCACCGCGCCGACCAGACCGGCTCCCGTGCCGGACAACCCGGCTCTGGAGGCGAAGTCGTCGATGAACACCGGCATCACGTTCGTGCCCGCGCTCCCCATCGCGACCCCGGAGATCAGCGCCACCGCGACACCGAGGGACAGCGCCGCACCGCTCGTTTTCTCCACCGGTCAGCCCTCGGCCATCACGTGCGGCAGGCCGTCGATGCCGGTGGGGACGTCGGGTTCGGTCGCGGGGACGTGCGTCATCGCTGGTTGTGCCTTTCGCGGGGTTCGGGGACAGTGCCTGTTGATCTCGGTCAGCGCTCGTGCACGAGCTCCCAGCGGCTCCCGCTGCGGCGGGCCAGGCCGCGGCGCTCCAGATCCTCCAGGTAGCGGGCCATCCCGCGGTCACCGCGCTTGCGGAAGAAGGGCAGGATCTTCGGCAGCAGGTTGGGCACCAGCATCGCCAGCCGCGCGCTCCACGACTCGCTCGGCCGTGGGTAAGCCTCCAGCCGCGGCTTGTCGAGCATGCTGACGACGGCCGCCACCACGTCGGACGGCTGCTGCGGCTGCTCGAGGAACTGCATCGAGTTTCCGCCCTCGACGGCCTCCCGCCGCAGCATCGGCGTGTCGGTCGCCGACGGCAGCACCGATCCGGCCAGGATGCCCTTCTCGCGCAGGTCGAGCCCGATCGACAGCATCGCGCCGCGCAACCCGAACTTGGACGCGCAGTACACGGGCGTCTCACCCTGAGGGAACAGCCCGGCGAGCGACACGGTGCTGATCACGCGCGGGTCGCGCGATGCCCACAGCAGCCCGATCGCGAGCCGCGTGGTGACCAGCGGCGAGACCAGGTTGAGCCCGATCTCCTTCTCGATGCTGGGAATCCCGCGCTCGTCGAAGCGTTCGGTGCTGGTCATGCCTGCGTTGTTGACCAGCACGTCGAGCCGGCCGTACTCGGTGCCGATCCGCTCGAAGAGCTGCTCGACCCGCGCCCAGTCCATCAGGTCGCAGCCGACGCCGAGATGCCCGCCACCCGGCAGCTCACCGGCCACCTTCCCGGCGCGGGCCTCGTCGATGTCGACCACGACGCACTGGGCGCCGGCGGAGGCGAACCGGTGGCACAGGGCGCTGCCGATGCCGCCCGCGCCTCCCGTGACGGCGATGACCTTGTCCCGGAAGTCGTAACTCATGACGGGTGCCCTTCGTAACAGCGGCGAGCGAATCCCCTGCGCTCACTCGTTCTCGCGTTACGTCGAGGCTATGGACGCGGCACGGGCCTGGAACTGGCCGACGCGGCCACGGAGGGAACCGCAGCGGCCACGCCGGCTTCCCGAGACGACAACTGCCACCGACGGCCGTTCGCGGCCGTCGGTGGCAGTTGTCCGAAATGGATCGATCAGGCGGTCGTGCCGGTGACCGCGCTACCCGACTTGGTGACGTAGTAGTTGACCTTGGCGCCGCTCCAGAAGTGGAACGTGAGCGTCACTCGCTGGTCGTCCTTGAGATTCTTCTTGAAGAACTCCGCCTTCAAGGTGGTCAGGCGGTCGGTGTAGTTGGGCGCGAACGCCACGTCGTACTCCTTGAACGCCGTCCACTCGTGCGGACCGGCGAAGGTGCCGTCGTCGTACTTGGCCTCCATGGTCGCGAGCTGGTCGCCGCGGAAGTTCGTCGGGATCTCGAACTTCTCCGGCGTCCCCGTGGCGTTGGACAGCACCGGCGTGTCATACGTGATGACGTAGAACCGCCACGGCACGCCCTGGGAGAAGCGGGCCGTCAGCACCGCGTTCGTGCCGTAGTTCCGCGAGCCGCTCAGCCGGGTCAGCGCCGAGGCCGTCAGGGTGAGCTGGTCGCCGTTGAGGGTGTAGTCCCGGTCGCGGGTCAGGGCGATGTTTCCGTTGTACAGCCCCGTGAACGACGTGCCGTTGAGGTTCAGCTTGATCGTCCTCGCGGTGATGGGGCTCGGCTTCGCGGTGAACACCTGGTCGGTGTAGGCCGTGGCGGAGCGGATCGTCCAGCTCGACTTGATGTGCGCGAAGAGCTCGGGGTCCTTCCACTGGAACGCGTTTCGGTCGAAGTGCTGGCCGTTGTCCCACAGCATGGTGGTGATCTTCTTGGTGCGGGCGTAGTAGCCGATGTACTCGAAGAACTTCAGCTTCTCGCCCTGCTCGATGGTGCCGGTGTGCCGGTCGAACCCGAGCAGCCCGTACTCGCCGAGGATCACCGGGATGCCCCGTGCGATGAAGCTGTCGTACACGCGGTCGAACGAGTCGGTGAGGTGCTGCTCGACGGTGGCGTCGTAGCGCGTGCCACCCGCGACGTTCGCGCTGAACGGCCAGTAGCCGTACGAGTGCACGGTCGCGATCAGGTTGGGGTCGTTCAGCCCGCGGATCTGCTCCACCAGCGGGTCGACGTACTCCTTGTCGGTCGAGGTGTGCAGGGTCGGCAGGACCAGCAGGCGGGTGGCGTTGTTGCCGCCCGACCTGCGCACGATGTCGTGGAACGAGGCGTTCAGCTCGGCGTTGAGCGCGATCTCCTGGGGCTTGCCGGTGCTGCCGGTGAACTGCGGCTCGTTCCAGCTCTCGAACGTCAGCTTGGGCCCGAACTCGGTGAAGGCGCCCGCCAGTTGCACCCACATCTTGTCGAACTGGTCGAGCACGCGGTCGTGCTCGGTCGGCATCTTCCACATCCACTGCCACGAGTCGTGGTGAATGTTGATCATCACGTACAGGTCGCGCGCCAACGCCCAGCGCACGACCTCCTTGACGCGGGCGAGGTAGTCGGCCTCGATCGTGTAGTCCGGTCCCTGGCCCAGGTGCGCGCTCCACGTGACCGGGATGCGGACGCTCTTGAAGCCCTGCGCCTTCACGTTGTCCAGCAAGGCTTCCGTGATGCGCGGGTTGCCCCACGACGTTTCGTCGGGGCCGGTCGAGTCGAGCGTGTTCCCGAGGTTCCACCCCGGCTGCATCGCCGCGGTGTGCTCCATCGCGGTGAGCTGCTTCCCACCGTGGACGCAGGTGACACCGTTGAGCGAGAACGACAACGGCGCCGTGTTGGCGTGGTCCCAGGTGCCCATGAAGCCGAACTTCACCGTCGCCTGCGGCGCGATCTTGGCGTTCTGGGCGACGTTGGTCGCGGTGACCTGGTCGTCCGACTCGGTGATCTTCGCGTTCCAGGCGTTCCCGGTCTGCTGGCCGGACGGCCACTCCCAGCTCAGCTTCCACCCGTCGACGGCGGCGCCGAGGTTGGTCACGGCGACGTCGGCCTTGAAGCCGCCCTGCCACTGGCCGGTCACGGTGTAGCCGACCTTGCAGCCCGCCTCCGCCGCGGCGGCCTCGTCCGCCATCGCCACCGTGAGGCCCGCGGCGACGGTCGTGACCGCGGCCACGACAGCGCCGATCCTCCGTCGAAGTGAGCGTGTTTTACCGATCGGTGTGAACATGAAAGCGCCCCACAATCTCAGACGACAATGGCAGAGATGTCTGACTGATTCGATGAATCAGTCGAGCGGTTCGTAGTCGAACCAGTCGAAGTGGACGGTGCCGCTCGCGGCGTACATGCCGATGACCCGTCCGGTGAAGCCGCCCGCGACCTCCGTGGAGAGGTACTTGCCGTCGAGCGCGGCGAGCACGGTGAACGTGCCGTCGGGTTCCTCGACGCCGAAGGAAATGGTGTCCGGCCCGGAACGCGCGTCCCGGAGTTCCTTGGCCTCGTCCACCTGGACACCGAGGACCAGTGGTCCGTCCGATGCGGGCCGGGACGCCACCACTGTCCTCAGTGGACCGATGCGGGCGAGGACGTTCACCTCTCCGGACGCCACCTCGATCTCGTAGTGGTGCTCCTCGTCGAACCTGACCGCCAGCCCGCCAGTCCCCTCCGCGGGATCGACCAACGTGCGGGCGCGGCACGACAGGTGCTGCTGACGCCGGCCCGCGAACACGACGGCGGGGTCGTCCAGGCCGGCCCCGCGCGCGTGCAGCGTGAGCCATCCGGCGCGGTCCTTGGTCGTGCAGTGCTGTGCAGAACGGTCGCGCAGGGACACCCAGGACGGCCGCAACGCGTTGTCGTCGAAGTCGTCCCGGCTCGGTTCCGCGGGACCGGGCTGCAACGGCCACGGGGGCGTGACGGTCAGCGGGCCGACCACCGGCCAGTCGTCGACCCAGCTCACCGGCGCCAGGAAGGTCTCCCTGCCGAGCACGTGCCAGCCGGGGGTGCCACCGCCGGGCCGCACGCCGAGCAGCACCATCCACCACGAACCGTCCGGGCCCTGCACCAGGTCGGCGTGGCCGGTGTTCTGGACGGGCTCGTAGGTGCTGCGGTGGGTCAGGATCGGGTTGGCCGGGCACGGCTCGAACGGACCGTTCGGTGACGGGCCGCGGGCGACCGACACGCAGTGGCCCCGTTCCGTGCCGCCTTCCGCGATCAGCAGGTACCAGTGGTCGCCGATCCGGTACAGGTGCGGCGCTTCCGGGGCCTTGGCCCGTTCCGTGCCGGACCAGAGCCGTTGCGACTCACCGAAAGTCTCACCGGTGGCCAGGTCGATGCGATACTGGTGCACCCCCGCCATCGTGCACCAGCAGTTGCCGTCGTCGTCCCAGGCGAGATCCGGGTCGATGCCGTGGACCTCGGGCAGCGGGATCGGGTCCGACCACGGGCCCGCCGGGTCGGTGGCGGTGAACACCATGTTGCCGCCGCCGTGGCTCACGCTCGTGACGATCAGCCAGAAGCGGCCGTCGTGGTGACGCAGCGTCGGCGCGTAGATTCCGGCCGACGACGGTGTTTCCGCGGTCAGGAGCAGCTGGCTCGTGCGCTCCAGCGCGTTGCCGATCTGCGTCCAGTTCACCAGGTCCCTGCTGTGGAAGACCGGGATGCCGGGGAAGTACTCGAAGCTGGAGCACACCAGGTAGTAGTCCTCGCCGACCCGGCACACGCTGGGGTCGGGATGCATTCCCGGGATCACAGGGGTGGTCACCCGTCAACTCCTCTGGTCGTGAGCCGGTACAGCACGGCGGACGGCGCCGTGGGCAGGGTCACCGCGAGCTCGCCGGGAGACCACCGCGCCTCCGCCGAACCGGTGGCCGGGTAGAGCTTCTCCACGACAACGTCCACATCGGACAGACGAGGCAACGGCAGTGTCGTCGTGTCGTCGCCGCCACGGCGCCAGACGGTCAGGTAGGTCGTGGCGGGTGTGGACAGGGTGAGGGCCAGCCACGGGTCTTCCCAGCCAGGAAGTCCCAGCGGCCAGGCAGGAACCGCCTGTGGCAGGTCGGCGCGGATGATCCGGTAGACGGCCACGGCCTCCTGGACGAGCGCACGTGCCTCTGGCTGAAGCTCCGCGATCCGCCCCGACAGGTGGATCCGGCCGAGCAGCGCGCTCACCATGGTGAAGGCGACCTCGTCGAGCGAGTCCTCCGGTTGCGGGTAGGCCCAGACCGCGGCCTGCTCCGGGGTGACCGCGGTCGGCGCGGAGGCCGCGATGGGCGCGTAGCGGTCCAGGTTCTGCTGGTCGCTCGTGGACTGCAGCTGCATGCGCGACAGCAACGCGTGGTCCATGCGCATGCCGCCGGAGCCGCAGTTCTCCAGCACCAGGTGCGGATGGCGGTCCAGCACGCCGTCGAGCCAGTCGAGGTGGGCACGGTTGTGGCCGAGCAGGCCGTCGGCAGGGGTCTCGCCGGCATGCGAGCTGGTGCCGGAACCGGGGTTGATGTTGTGGTCGAGCTTCAGGTAGCCGACGCCGCACTCCCCGACGAGGCGGTCCACCACCTCGTCCAGGTGGGCGCGGGCGGCGGGGTGACGCAGGTCCAGGTGATAGCGGACGCAGTCGTTGACCCGCACGCCGTCACGGCGGAAGAACGCCTCCTCCGGCAGGGTTTCGGCGAGCGGGCTGCGCACTCCGACGACCTCCGGCTCCAGCCACAGACCGGGAACCATGCCCCGCTCCCGGATGCGGTCCAGCACCTTCTGGAGGCCACCGGGGAAACGGGTGCGGGACGGCTGCCACGCACCGACCGTGTCCCACCAGTTCTCGCCCTCCTCGGCGTACCAGCCCGCGTCGATGACGAAGTACTCCGCGCCCGCGCCGGCCGCGGCGTCGATCAACGGCAGCAGCTTGGCCGTGGTGGGGTCGCCCATCAGGCAGTTCATGTAGTCGTTGAAGATGACCGGCAGGCCGTCGTGGTCGGGGTGCGGCCTGCGGGTCGCGCGGCGGTAGCGGGTCAGCGCGGCGAACGCGTCATCCGGTCCGCCGTCCGCGCTGAAAGCCAGCGCGACGGGCACGGTGCGGAACTCGTCACCGGGTGCAAGCACGCGGCTCCAGCCGTGATCGTGGTCTTCCGGGCCGAGCAGCGCCACGTAACCGGCGCCGTCGTGTTCACCGCACTCCCAGCGCCAGCCACCGCCGTTGTGCTCGATCTGCCACATCCAGGTTCGGCCCGTCGTGCGGTCCGTGAGCCCGCCCATCGGCAGATGACCGCAGCTGGACCAGACACGCTGTCCTGCAACGACGAACGCGCCCTTGGAGTGGGCGGCGCGGTGCCGTCCGTCCCGGTCCGGTGAGGTCAGGCGCACCGGCTCACGCCGCCAGCGGCATTCCGCGAGCCAGTCGTTCTCCGCCCACAGCACGTCGGCGGTGTCCAACGCCATGAGGCTGCCCGCCACGAGGGACGTGACCGACTCCAGGCGCAGCGGAGCGTTCCCCTCGTTCCGCACGACAACTTCGCTGCGCAGCACGGGAATGCCGTCCGGCGAACGGTAGGTCACCTCCACGGCCAGGCCGCTCACCTCGTCGCGCAGTTCGACGACGAGCACCCGCCAGTCCTTTTCGGACGGTGTGCGGTGGGCCCGGTACCGCAGCCGCTCGCCGATGGCCGTGAGGACGAGGCGGCTGCTCGACCAGACGCTGCCGTGGTCCGCGGTCGTCACCTCCGCCAGCGGCAGCGGAGTGCCGGAACCGCTCTCGCCGGGCAGGGTCAGGCTGACCACGCCGTCGTCGGCGATGCCGAGCTCGCAGTCGAAGGCCTCGTGGCCCCAGCGGATCGTGGTCACAGCGGATGTCCTTCCCGCAGCACCACGCACCCGCCGGCCGGCACTTCCTCCACCGGTCCGGCCGTCAACAGGTCGTGCCCAGGTACTGGCAGAGACACGGGTTCGGCGCGGTGGTTGAGCACGACGTGCCAGCGGCGGCCGTGCTCGCCCTGGCGGGTGACGGCTTCGACGCCGGACGGCAGTCCCGGCAGCACCGGGCCGACACCGACGGAGTCCAACAGCCGGGCGACCAGCGCCGCGTAGTCCGCGTCGTCGAGACGGGTGGACAGGTACCAGCCGTGGCCCTCGCCGAAACCGTGCCGGGTGAGCGCCGGGGAGCCGGCGAGCATGCCGTGGGTGTAGGCGGCGACCGTCTCGGCACCCTGCGCCCGCACCGACTCGCTCCATGCCGTGCCGTGCGACCCGTCGGAGAGGGCGATCCGCTCGTCGCGCCGCAGTGGCCGGTACTCCTCGACGCTGATGCCCAGCGCCTCGCGCAACGGTGCGGCGGGATAACCACCGAGCCGGGCGTGCATGCGGTCGTCGACGACCCCGCCGAAGTGCTGGAAGAGCAACGTGCCGCCGCTCTCGACGTAGCGGCGCAGGTTCTCCGCGCCGGTGTCGGAGAGCAAGAACAGCGCCGGGGCCAGCACGAGCCGGTACCGGCTCAGGTCCTCTTCCGGGTGCGCGAAGTCGGCGACCACTCCGGCGTCCCACAACGCGCGGTGGGCGCTCCGCAGTGCGGAGTGGTAGTCGAGCTCGGACGAGGGCAGGCCGTCCGAGTTCAGCGCCCACCACGCGTCGGAGTCGTGCAGCACGGCCACGTCGGCCGTGACGGTCGATCCCGCCAGCTCGGCGAGACGGGCGACGGCCGCGCCGGTCGCCGTCACCTCACCGAAAACACGGCTGTCCGGCCCGGCGTGCGGGACCATCGCCGAGTGCCACTGCTCGGCGCCCGCCTTCGACTGGCGCCACTGGAAGAACAGCGCCCCGTCCGAACCGCGCGCGATGTGGCCGAGCGAGTGCCGGAGGATCTCGCCGGGTTCCTTGGCGAGCGTCCGGCCCTGCTCGTAGACGGTGCTGGTGCCCTGTTCCATCAGCAGCCACGGCCCGCCACCCGCGAACGAACGGGCCCGATCGGCGGCGAAGGCGACGTCCGCGGCCGCCCCGAGGCCCGGCCGGTCCGGGTAGTGGTCGATCGCCACCACGTCGACCTCGCGGCCCAGCGCCCACAGGTCGATGTTCTGGTAGCCGGGCTGCATCATGTTGGTCGTCACCGGCCGGTCGCTGTGCGCGCG
The DNA here is from genome assembly GCF_012184385.1 of Lentzea indica. Lineage (GTDB taxonomy): Bacteria > Actinomycetota > Actinomycetes > Mycobacteriales > Pseudonocardiaceae > Lentzea > Lentzea indica. The sequence continues at coordinate 2,919 of NZ_VSRL01000262.1, read as the reverse complement.
GATCGCGTCCCGCTGCTCGGAGTAGGCGGCGATCACCTCGTCGGAGGAGAACCGGCTGAAGTCCAGCGTGAGGCCGGGGTTGCGGTGCCACTGGGTGGCGCGCGGCGGCAGGATCTGCTCCCAGCTGCCGTACCGCTGGCTCCAGAACGCCGTCCCCCACGACTCGTTGAGCGCGTCCAGCGAGCCGTACCGCGCACGCAGCCAGACCCGGAACGCGGCGGCGGTGTGGTCGCACCAGCACAACGTGACGTACTCGTTGTGCACGTGCCACAGCGCCAGCGCCGGATGGTCGCCATACCGTTCCGCGAGAGCGGAGGCGATGCGCCGCGCCGCCGTGCGGTAGGCCGGGGCGCTGATGCAGTAGGTGTCACGACTGCCGTGGACCAGCCTGGTGCCGTCCGGGGTCACGGGCATGGAGTCCGGGTGGGCCAGCGTGAACCACGGCGGCGGTGAGGCGGTCGGCGTGGCCAGATCGACGTGGACACCGTTGGCGTGCAAGCGATCCAGCTGTGCGTCGAGCCACTCGAAGTCGTAGCGGCCCTCCTCCGGCTCCAGCAGCGCCCAGGAGAAGACACCGACCGTGGCCAGGTTGACCCTGGCCTCGCGCATCAGCTCGTCGTCCTCCTTCCACACCTGCTCGTCCCACTGCTCGGGGTTGTAGTCGCCACCGAAGGCGAGCCCGCCGAGCTGTTCGGCCAGACGACGTGTCGTCATGCCTCCTCCTCTCGGACGGGCAGACGGGCGCCATCGCGCAAGAACAGCGGGATGCGTTCGATCGGCGCCACGACGGTGATCGTCTGCCCGCCCTCGTGCTCCTCGCCGGTCCACGCGTCGGTCCACCGGGCGCCGGAGGGCAGATGGACCTCGCGCTCACGGACGCCCGCCTCCGTGATCGGAGCCACGAGCAGGTCGGGGCCGAGCAGGAACGCGTCCTCCACCCGCCACGCCACCGGGTCGCCGGGGAACTCCAGGAACAGCGGCCGCATCGGCGGCACACCGGTCTCGGAGGTCGTGCGCATCTGCTCCATCACGTAGGGGCGCAGGCGTTCCCGCAGACGGAGGTGCTCGGCGAGGATCCCGTAGGCCTCCTCGCCGTAGGACCAGACCTCGTTGGCCAGACCGGTCATCGCGGGCTCCAGCACCTGCTCGTCACCGCGGAAACCGTGGAGGCGGAACAGCGGGCAGAACGTGCCGTACTGGAACCAGCGCACGAGGACCTCGCGATAGGCGGGGTCGTCGGGGTCGCCGCCGTGGAAGCCGCCGATGTCCGTTGTCCACCAAGGGATGCCCGACATCATCACGTTCAGGCCCGCCTTGATCTGGGTGCGCAGCGAGGCGAAGTCCGTGGCGATGTCACCGGACCACAACGCGGCGCCGTACCGCTGCGCGCCCGCCCACGTGGAACGGTTGAGCGAGATGATCTCGTTCTCCCCCGCCGCGCGCAGTCCGTCGTGGACGGTGCGCGCGTTCTCGCGGGGGTAGAGGTTGCCGACCTCCAGCCCGGGACCGGCGTGGTAGCGCAGGTTGTACTGGTGGCCTGGCTTGAGCTCGGGTTCGCCGGCGTCCAGCCAGAACACCTTGATGCCGAGCTCGTGGTAGCCGCGCCGGATGCGTTCCCACACGAACTCGCGGGCTTCCGGGTTCGTGGCGTCGTAGAAGGCGACCTGGGCGGAGTAGGCGCCGAGCCCCTTGTCCGGCCAGTCCGCGTGCGCCATCGGCCCGAACTCGGTGCCGATGAAGAAACCCTGGTCCAGCATGGGGTGGTAGTTCTCGCTCGCCGGGCTCACCGACGGCCAGACCGACACCATCAGCTTGACGCCCATCTCGTCCAGCTCGCGCACCATCGCCGCCGGGTCGGGCCACTCGGCGGGGTCGAACTTCCACTCGCCGAGGTGCGTCCAGTGGAAGAAGTCGCAGACGATCACGGACAACGGCAGCCCGCGCCGCTTGTACTCGCGGGCGACCTCCATCAGCTCGTCCTGGGTGCGGTAGCGCAGCTTGCACTGCCAGAAACCGGAAGCCCACTCGGGCAGCTCCGGCGCGTGACCGGTCGCGTCCGCGTAGGAGCTCAGGACGTCGGCCGGTTCGCCCGCGGTGATCCAGTAGTCGATCTGGCGTGCGCTGTCGGCCACCCACCGGGTGCCGGTCTCCGCCAGCTCCACCCTGCCGATGGCGGGCGAGTTCCACAGCAGGCCGTAGCCGCGGTCGGAGATCAGCAGCGGGATGGTGACCTCGGCGTTGCGCTGCACCAGGTCGATGACAGCGCCCTTCTGGTTCAGCATGCCGTGGGTGTGCTGACCCAGGCCGTAGAGCCGCTCCCCCTCGTAGGCACGGAAACGCTGCTCGAGCCGGTGGTGGCCGTTGCCCGTCGCGGTGGCCAGCCGCGGTCCCGGCCACCAGAAGTGGGCGGGCTGCTCGGCGAGCAGCTCGGTGCCGTCCTCCGTGCTGAGGAACGTCAGCCTTCCCGCGGACGCGCCGAGCTCCGGGGTCAGCTTGCCTTCGGTGTCCGCGTCGATCCGGACGGTCAGCCTGCCGTTGACGAGGGTCGCGTGGTGCTCGGCGATCTTGATCTCCGCCTCGCCGCCGGACGGTGGCGTGTCGAGCAGTGCCCCCGGCAGGTCCTCGAGCAACGGCCCGCCTGGCGTGGCCCGGACCCGGACGGCGTGCGGACCCCAAGCCTCGACGCGGAGTGTCTCGCCTTGGGCACGCCATTCGAGTGCGTTGCCGAGGTCTCGGAAGTGCGTGGGCATGCGGGCGCTCCTCGCGCTGGTGAGTGAGTGCTGCGAAAGGTCAGTGCCGATTTCAGGGAGCCGATTTCAGACCCGGACGTGCGCATCGTGAACGCCGCGGCCGAGCAGTCCGTGGCGGACCAGGAGGCCGAGTTCGGCCTGCTGTACCAGACGGATCCGGCCAAGTGCT
>NZ_VSRL01000261.1 GCF_012184385.1 Lentzea indica | reverse complement strand
AATACGAGGTACAGCAGTCGCAGCGCCACGCCCATGATCATGCCGTCAGAACACCAGAACCCGATCACCACAGCTCAGCGGGCGAGTACAGAGTTCTGGGGGTTGGACACGAACCCGGCCGCGTCGGTGACGCCGAGGAGCGGCCGGGACAGCACCGCGAGATGCGTGAGCCCCAGATCAACACCAATCACCGCGTCCGGCAAGGCAGGTGGCGGGTCCGTCCGCGCTACCTCGCAGGTGAACGAGCAGAACCACCGGCCACCCTCATAGCGGATCGTCGCCGACAGAACGCGGGCCGTGCCCGCCTCGATCCGGCGAGCGAGCTTGCGAGTCGACTCGTGTGTCCGGATCCGGCCCAGCTTGGGCAGGTTGACGTGGCGCCGATCAGGTTCGACGCGGATCCCCCCAGTGGTGAAACGGCACGACCGGCTGGCACGCCGTTTCGACTTGAATCTCGGAAAGCCCACCACACGGCTGGCGCGTTTGCCCTTTCGCGATGCGGCCCAGTTGGTCAACGCACGAGCAAGGCTGTCGAGGCCGCCGCTGTAGGACTCCTTCGAGCACTCAGCCCACCACGGTGCGACCTCGCCCTTGGTCTGGTTCCAGACCTTCCGCAGTGCGGGCAACGACCACTGCAGCGCCGGGGTGAGTTCCTCGGGCGCGATGCCGTAGCTCGCCTCGGCCTTGCGCTGGTCCATCACGGCCTTCACCAGCGCCAGGCCCCAGTTGTACGCGAACCGCGCGGCACCGCAGTGCGCGGACAGAGGCCGCGCCTGTGCCGCGGTCGGGTCCAATGCGAACCGGTAGGCCTGGTGGACGATCACACTCGAACCCTACGAGCGGACACCGACAATTCCGGGCCCGCTACAGAGAGGTTCTCACGAGAGTGGGAGCGGCTTAATTCGATCGTGTGATCGTCACCGACCGGTGGCTACCGGATGCAGTCACACTCCTTCGTGTGCAAGCACGAGCTGGCTGCGGGCAGCCGTCAGCAACGTGCGCGCCTCCTGGATCTCGCAGTACTTCAGGTGCTCACAGGCAGCCTCCGCACAAGCCAGCGCGTGCTGCAGGGCGATGTTGTCCTCCACGGGACCCGCGTCCCTCAGCGCGTCACGCAGGGATTCCTCCGCGCGCCGTGCCCCGACCACCGGGTCGCCGAGCGCGGCGGGTCTCACCGAAGCGAGAACCTGCTCGACGGCCAGTTCAAGCACGCCGGTTGGTGTCCGCGTGCTCACGGCTGAGCTCATCTGGTACGCCACCTCCAAAACGTTCGTCGTCCGCCGTCGGGTGACGGCCTTACAGTACTCCGCAAGTCCATGACCTGCTGTTACGCAAAAGTTTCATCTTCCGCGGCTGCGTAGTGGACGGGTGATGTCCCGTACGCGTGGAAAGAAATCTTCCAACGGCACGGGCAGGGGGATTCTCCAGTTCGGGTGCTCGTCGATCGTGCCCGGCACGTTGGGCTGCCGGGTTTCCCGCAGAGCGTCCTGAGGTGAAGTCAGGACCAACGCGCAGGGTGCCTGCGCGAGCAGTTCGTGGGCGCCCGCGACCCGGTCAGAGGGGTCGATGCCCTCCTGGCGCATCAACGAGTCGAAGTCGGGGCCATCGGCACCGGCGAAGAAGGTCGCCGCGGTCGGCAGGTCGTGCGTGGAGATGCTGGCCATCGCCTTGGGGTTCCACTGCGACGGCGGGATCAGGGGGTGGCCCTCCGCGTAGTAGTCGCGCTGGAAGTAGAGGACGGCACTGGTCAGCATGCCGTTCTCCTGCAACGTCTTCGTGACGACCGGCTCGACCGTGCCGAGGTCCTCGCCGACCACGACCGCGCCTGCCCGGTACGCCTCCAGCGCCAGCACGCCGAGCATGGCGTCGGCGTCGTAGTGGACGTAGGTGCCGCGCGACGGGGGCTCGCCCGGCGGGATCCACCACAGCCGCCACAGGCCGGCGACGTGGTCGATGCGGATGCCGTCCGCGTGCTTCAGGACGCTGCGCAGCACCTGGCGGAACGGGCGGTAGCCGGTCTCGGCGAGCTTGTCGGGCGCCACGGCGGCAGGCCCCAGCCCTGGCCGTCCGCGCTGAACGCGTCGGGTGGCGCACCGACCGTGACATCGATGGCGAACGCGTCGGGGTCGGCGAACGTGTCCGCGCCGCCGGGGTCCACGCCCACCGGGAGGTCGTGGATGACGCCGACGGCCATGCCGGCCTCGTGTGCGGCCAGCCGGACGTCCTGCAGCTGGCGGGTGCAGAGGTGCTGGAGCCAGGCGTAGAACGCGATCCGCTCGGCAGGCGGTTCGGAACGGTCGGCCGGCCACGAGCGCCAGTCCTTGCCGTGGATCTCAGCCAGGGCGCAGTACGTGGCGAACTTCTCCAGCTCGGCGTCCATCTCGACGTCGCCGCCGGGGAAGAGCAGCTCGAGGGCCTGCTTCTTCGCGTCCCAGACCGCGTCGTAGTCGATCAGATCGCGGTTCTCCGGCCGGAGGTCGCGGATGAGCTGGCGGGTGCGCGGGCAGGCCTGCAGGAATTCGGCCGTGTCGGTGATGCGCAGGTACAGCGGGTTCGCGAACCGGCGGCTCGTCGGTGAGTACGGCGAGCGTTCGACCGGATGCGTCGGCGAAGGTGCCTGCACCGGGTTGACCAGCACGACGCCGGCGTCCAGTTCGAGCGAGGAGCGCCTGGCGATCGTGGCGAGATCGGCGAAGTCGCCCATGCCCCACGAGTCGTGCGAGCGCGCGGCGTAGAGCTGCAGCATCCAGCCCCACGTGTGCGGGACGTCGGGCAGCGTCCTGGGCGCGACGGCCAGCGTGATCGTCTGCGAAGCCGTGACGACGCGGTGCCAGCCGAGAGGGAGCGAGTCGGGCAGGTGCCGCTCGACGTCGAAGGTGCCGCCGTCCTCGAGTTCGACGGTCGCGGGACCGTGCAGGTCGTACGTCTCGTACTCGCGGATCACGATCGTGGGCGGAAGGATCTCGGCCGCGCGCCGTTGCTCGATCTTGCGGAGTTCGCGGGCGACGGAGTCCTCAGTGGACGCGTCGACGCCGAACTGGGCGAGGACCTTGACAACGACCTCGGTGTCGACGGTGACCTCTTGCTGGTCCGCGTTCTCGTACCGAGTGGCGACGCCCCAAGCGTCCGCCAGTCGCGCCACCGACTCCTCCACAACTACAAGCTATGTCACAGCTCGGTGCGTATTACCAGAGCAATGGTCCCTGGTCACCCGATGGGTGCAGGCCGGTTGGGACGCACACCGAGAGATGCATTTGCTTAGACATCCGATGCTTCGTCGGGAATCGACACGACGGCCTCCACCTCGACAAGGAATTCGCGCCCGAACAACGCCGCCACCTGAACCAGCGTGCTGGCCGGGTTGGGCACTTCTCCCAGTGCGGGTCGCAGAATCTCGTCCCGGACGTCACGAATGGTCTGAACCTCGGAGGCGTCGAGGACGAACCAGGTGAACTTGACGACATCCGACCAGTCGGCGCCGAGATTTTTGATGACGTGATGAAGATTGCTCAACGCCTGCCGCGTCTGAGCCGCCAGGTCGTCCGAGCCGACCACCCGGCCCTCGGCGTCGACCGCCACCTGGCCGGAGATGAATGCGAGCTTCCCGGTGACCGTGACCGCGTGGGCGTAACCGGGGGTGGTGGGCAGCGCGGGCAGTTCGGTCAAACGTTCTTCGGCGGGCATGCGGTGCACAGTACTCAGGCGACAGGCCCGCTGGAGTTGCGCACGACCAGCCGCAACGGGTGCTCCGCCGGTTCGATCTCCCCGCCCCTGATCAGCGTCAACAGGTCGGCGACGGCGCGCTCGCCCTGCTCCTTCGCCGCACCCTCGACCGCGGTCAGCCCCACCACGCGGGTGAGCTCCTGCCCGTCCAGCGACACGATCGACACCTCGTCCGGCACCGCGCGCCCGTCCCGCTGCATGCGCAGGAAGATCCCCAGCGCCGCTGCGCCGTTCGAGCTGATCACGGCGGTCGGGAGGCGTTCACCGTCCAGGAGCACGTCCACGACCTGCTCGCCGCCGTCGACGGTCGGCGAGCACCAGACCGTCCACTCCGGACGAACGGAAAGCCCCGCCGAAGCCAGGATCTCGTCGTACGACTCGTCCTCTCCGTCGGACAGCACGAGCGCGACGTCGCGATGCCCGAGAGCCACCAGGTGCGAGATAGCGGTTTGCAGCGCACGCCGGAGATCGGTGTCGTCGACGGTGATGTGCGGGACCTCGAGCGACTCCAGCGCCGTCTGTTCGGCATCTGTCATGGACATGGAAAGAAGAAGCACACCGTCCACGCGACGGCCCAGCGGCAGCTCGTCGAAGAACTTCGACCGCGCGTCCTGGCTGCCCAGAACGTAGAGCAGCACGTCGTAACCGGCCTGCCGCAGCGCGCCCTCCGCCCCCGCCAGCACCGGGCTGACCTCGGACGTCAGCACCGCGATCGCGTACCGGCGCCCACCGGCCAAAGAGGAGGCATCGCGCGCGATGGCGTACTTCATCCGCCGCGCGACCTCGCTGACGTGCTGCCTGGTCGCCTCGGACACGCCCGGTTCGCCTCGCAGGGCACGCGATACGGTCGCAGCTGACACCCCTGCGGCCTTGGCCACGTCGGACATGCTGGTCACGGTCCCGAGCGTATTGGAGTTCCATGAAGCCCGGCGACATCGCCCCCGACTTCTCCCTGCCGGACCAGGACGGCGCCGAGCGCAAGCTGTCCGAACTGCTCGAGAACGGCCCGGTCGTGCTGTTCTTCTACCCCGCCGCGATGACGGCCGGGTGCACCGCGCAGAGCTGCCACTTCCGCGACCTCGCGGCGGAGTTCACGGAGGCGGGGGCGCAGCGCGTCGGGATCTCCACCGACGACGTGGCGAAGCAGAAGCAGTTCGCGGAGCTGAACAACTTCGACTACCCGCTGCTCTCCGACGTCGAGGGCGAGGTCGCGGAGCAGTTCGGCGTGAAGCGCCGGTTCGGGCCGATCCCGGTCAAGCGGCACACGTTCGTCATCGACACCGACCGCGAGATCATCGAGGTGATCAAGAGCGAGTTCTCCATGAACGCGCACGCGGACAAGGCGCTGGCGGCGCTCAGGAATCGGTGATCGTCAGCACGCCGTAGGGCCCGGAAGCCTTGCCCTCGCGGACAGTCGTGCCGTCGACCGTGTACTTGCCGTGCACCTCGGCGCCGTCAGGGCCGGCCACCACCACGAGCATCACCGACTTGGCCGTCTCGCCGGAGGGCACCTCGACGGTCTTCGTCCACGGCAGGGTCACGTTCGACTCGTTCTGCACGGACGCGCCGACGGTGGCGGTGATGTTGAACGCCTTGCCGGTGCCGGTCACCTCGAACACGACTGTCCGTGTGGCCGGTTTCGGCGGTGGGGACGACACCGGCTCCTGGGAGGCCACGCCGGTGGACTCCTCGGGGGCCATGCCCCCGATGTTCACCTTCGGGCCGTACACCACGCCACCCACGGTCAGCAGGGCCACGATCAGCAGCAACACCCAGGGCCACTTCGGCGACCTGGGCATCTCGTGCATGGGCGGCGCGACGCCGTACTCGGGCGGTAGCTGCGACATGAGATCCCCTCCCCCACAAGGAAAATCGATCTTATGCCGCCCGCCGTTACCGCAGGCCCGCCAGCACGAAGTCCGCGATCTCCCCTGCCAGCGACGCGGGCGGCTTCGGCCCGTCCGGCCGGTACCACATGGGCAGCTGGTTCACGACGCCGAACACGATCCGCCCGACCGTGTCCGCGGGCACCACGGAGCTGAACTCTCCGTCAGCCTGCCCCTTCTCGATCACGGCGAGGAACGTCTCGTGATAGCGGCGGCGCTCGGCGCGGAACTCGGCCATCCGCTCCTCGCCGAGCCGGTGCAGCTCCCTGACGAACACGGCCGTCTCGTCGACCCGCTCCGCGGTCGAGACGACGAGCGACACGAGGATCTCGCGGACCGTCTCTGCCGCGGGCAACCCGAGGCCGATGATCCGGTCCATGTCGGCCGACTGGGACGTGATCAGCAGCCGGTAGATCTCGAAGAGCAGGTCGTCCTTCGCGCGGAAGTAGTGGTACAGCGCGCCCTTCGTCACCTCGGCGGCCGCCACGATCTCCTGCACCGAGGTCGCGTCGTAGCCCTGCGCTGCGAACAGGCGCACGGCCGCGTCGATGATCTTCTGCTCGGTCGCGCTGGGCATCGCTAGGCCTTGGGCGCCAGTGCGCGTACCTGCTCGACCTGGTCGCCACCGGTCGGGAGCAGGGCGATGATCGGGGTGTCGACGCCCTGGGCCTGGTACTCCGCGACGCGCGCACGGCACTGCTCCAGCGACCCGTGCACGACCAGTGCGTCCACGACCTCGTCCGGGATGGACTTCGACGCCGCCTTGCGGTCGCCGGCGGCCCACGCCTCGTGCATCGGGCGCAGCGCCTCGCCGCGGCCCAGCCAGTCGTGGAACGCTGCGTACGCGGGCACGGTCAGGTAGGTGCTGATCAGCATGCGTCCCAACGCGCGCGCGGCGTCCGCGTCCTCGGTCGGGCACACGAAGATCCGCGCGGCCAGCTCCGCGTCCCCGAGCTCGGAACGCACCTGCGCCACGTCGGAGGCGGCCAGCCAGTTGGTGATCGCGCCGTCGGCCTCGCGACCGGCCAGGCGCAGCATGTTCGGGCGCAGCGCCGCGAGCATGATCGGCACCTTCTCGGCGGGCGGGCGCTCCAGCTTGAAGCCCGACACCGAGAACGTGTCGTACTCGGCGGTGACCTTCTCGCCGGCCAGCGCGGCCTTCAGGAAGCGCAACGTGTCGCGGGTCCGCTTGAACGGCTCCTCGAACGGGATCGCGTTCCAGCGCTGCACGATCGCGGGCGACGACGAGCCGATGCCCAGCACGAACCGGCCGCCGGTCACCTCGGCCAGCGTCGCGGCGGTCATCGCCAATGTCGCGGGTCCACGGGTGTAGACCGGCGCGATCGCCGTGCCGAAGCGCAGTTCGGAGGACCACTGCGCGGCCAGCGCGAGCGGCGTGAACGCGTCCGTGCCTGTCGTTTCGGCCGACCACACGTCCGTGTAGCCGAGGCCGGCGAGCTCGGACACCAGGGCGCGGTGCTCCAGCACCGGCACACCGAGCAGCGGCAGCGTGATTCCCCAACGAGCCATGAACGCCTCCAAGTCAGCCACTTGGAGACACCCTACCGACCGGTCGGTATGCTCACAACCACACGTCTACTTCTTCCGCGCCATCGTGAGACCGTCGGCGATCGGCACCAGCACCGACTCCACGCGTGAGTCGTTCAGCACGAACGTGTTGAACGCGTCGATGGCGGCGGCGTTGCCCTCCGGCTGCTCCGACGCGGCCTCGCCGTAGTAAAGGGTGTTGTCCGCGAGCAGCAGGCCGCCCTGACGGACCCGCGGCACCAGCAGGTCCCAGTAGTGGGCGTACCCGACCTTGTCCGCGTCGATGAACACCAGGTCGATGACCGGCTCGTCCGGCAGCTCCGCCAGCGTCTGCGCGGCCGCGCCGAGGCGGAGGTCGATCCGGTCACGCACGCCTGCCGCCTGCCACGCCTCCTCGGCGATCGCCGTCCACTCGGCGGAGACGTCGCAGGTGATGACCTTGCCGTGCGGGGGAAGTGCCTGCGCGAACGCGAGCGTGGAGTACCCGGTGTAGGTGCCGACCTCGACCACTGTCTGCGCGCCGGTGAGCTTGACCAGCAGGGACAGCAGCACCGCCTGCTCGTGCGGGATCTGCATCTCCGCGGAGTCGCCGAGCTCCAGCGTCCGCGCGATCAGCTTCTCCTGCGCCGCATTGGGCTGGCCGGCCTGTTCGCGCACGTAGCGGTAGATCTGCGGGGTCATGACCACGGTCTTGAAGTCGTTCACGCGCGGCCTTCTCTCATAGTCGGGTGATGAACGTCCTGAGTGTGTCGTGGTACTCGGGCCGCAGCGGGTGACTCGCGAGGTCGTGGTCGATGGCGGACAGGACGGCGGCGCGGTGCGCGCGATAGCGGCTGACGCACACGTTCTCCCGGCTGACGAGGAAGAACTCGTCGAACCGTGCACGCTCGGCGTCGGTCGTGGGCACGTTCGTACGCCCCGACTCGCGCAGCAGCGAAGGGCCGCCGGGCACGAGCCTGCGCATGACCTCCATGTGTGCCAACAGGTTCGCCTTGCTCGCGGACGAAAGCGGTTCGGCAGCCACGGGCCCCAGTGCGGTACGCGCCCTGCGCAGCAGACCGGGCAGTGGCTCGTAATCACGCGCCCACCGCCCGCTGAACGCCGGGTCGAACGCCACCATCATGGGCCGGATGACGTCCTCGTACACCTCACGGGAACAACTGCCCGAATAGGCAAGCATCACCGAGTACGCGTCGTATCCAAGCGCAGCGAGGCGGACTAGTTGCGAATCAGGCTCGCGTATCAGCCGATCGAGTGAAGCCGAAAGAAACCTCCAGACCAGAAATGCACCGTGATGGCCCAGAAACCACCGGTGCACGGCGTGCGCCACCGGGTCTTCGGGGGTGCTGATGCCGATCGGAATCTGATAACAGCCGGTCGCGCACGGAATCAATTCCGTACCCGGCATCGGCATGCGCAGGACCGGCAGTCCGACCCTGGTGTGCCCCCACGTGGGGAGACAAACGGGGGCACTCATCGCACACCGTCCACTTCGGACGCAATGGCGTCGAGGAGATCCGCCACGCTTCCCAGAGCGGTGTCAAGAGGCCGATCTTCCACAATTGGTGGCACTTCTTCCGAGATCCGGTCGAACACGTCCGCGAGCCGCGGCGCCAGCGGACGGCGCGCACCGACGTGGACGGCCTGGCGCAGTCCGATCGCGAGCCCCGCGTGCAGGTACCGCAGCAGCCGGGCCTGATCGAGCGCTGTGAAGGCGGCCTGCGTGCCGAACGGGACGACGTCCTGGTTGTGCAGGTTCGTCGGCAGGCTCTGCACCGAGGCGGGAGTGGCGGCACGGCGCATCGCGGTGACGGTGGCGGTCGTGCAGAGCTGCACGCCCTGAAGCGCGTGGTGCTGACCGGGCACCGGGCTGAGCATCGGCGGCAACCCGTTGGTGCGGTGCGGATCGACCAGCAGGTCGAGCTGACGTTCGGCCAGGTTGCCCAGCTGCACCAGCGCGACGTTGAGCTGGTCGGCCGCGAAGGCGCTGGGCTGACCGAAGAAGTTGCCGCCGTGCACGACCTCGTTCGTCTCCGGGAAGAACAACGGGTTGTCGCTCACCCCGTTGAGGTCGCGGCGCACCACCTCGTCCGCGTGCCGCACGCTCGTGCCGGCCGCGCCGATCAGCTGCGGCGTGCAACGAATGCTGTAGGCCTCCTGGAGCGGGCGCTCGCCGGACGGTGTGCTGCCCGCGAGCCAGGTCCGCAGCGCGGCACCGGTGTCCGCGACGTCGGGATGGCCGAACGCCGCCAGCAGCCCGACCGACGTGAACTCCGTGCCGCAGCCCAGCACGTCGGTCATCAAGGCGGACAACAACTCCGCTGTGCGACGCGCGCGTACCGCCTGCGCGACGGCGAGCCCGAGTGCCGCGGCGGTCACCGAAACGCCGTTGACCAACGCGAGTGCGTCACGCCCGTCGAGCACGAGCTTCTCCAGCCCGGCTTCGGCCAGGGCTTCCGCCGCCGGCATGAGCCGGCCCTGGAAAAACGCATTCCCGTTGCCGCGCAAAGCATGTGCGACGTACGCGAGCGGCTGGAGATCACCGCTCGCACCGACAGACCCCAGCCGTGGCACCGCGGGAGCGAATTCCGTGTCCAGCATGGCGACCAGCGACGTCACGACCTGCTCTGACACGCCGGATCGTCCCTGTGCCAACGAGAACAGCCGCGCCAACACCGCGGCGCGGGCCACCGCGGGTGGCAACAGCTCGCCATGGCCGACGATGTGGTGAATGATCGTGTTGTCGCTCTGGCCGGCACTGTCCGCGCGGCCCTCGAACTCGACGAGCGGGCCGAAACCCGTTGTGACACCGTAGATGGCGCGCCCGGAACCGCTGACTTCAAGCACGAACTCACGGCACCGTACGACCCGTTCTCTCACGTCGCCGGGCAGCTCCACGTGCACCGGATCGCGCGCGAGCTCGAGATGCGCGGGTTCGAGCGGCACGGCCAGATTCAGGGCAGCAGAAGATGTTCCGACAGGCACGACGCCTCCTGGGACTTGGGGAGCCTCTCGCGACGATCCCCGTTGACCTGTCGGCGAGGAAGGGCCTTACGCATTACCCGAAGACATATCCTGTCCTCGTTCACACGCGCGGCGGAACTTGTTGCCCGTTGACAGTGCGCCCCGTTTTCAGCCGTCGTTCTGCGTGATCAGGCCTCCCGGAAGATGATCGAACTCACCGTTCACGATTCGGGCCAAAAGATCGGCCGACTGCTCCACCGGGGTGAACCTGCCCTCGTCGCGCTGAGATCTGGCCCACTCCGAGATCCGTCGCAGGTGAGGGTCGCGGCGTTCGCGGCGAACGCGGTGCCGCGCAGGTTCACCTCGAACGTGTGCCACCACTCGGTTTCGTCGACCTGCCACGTCGGCCCGACCGGCCCGCCTTGCAGCACCGAACTGATGACGGTTAGAGCGTGACTCCACGCGCCGCGAGCCAGCCCACCGGGTTGATCTTCTGCGAGCCGCCGACCCACACCTCGAAGTGCAGGTGCGGTCCGGTCGACTGACCGCGGTTGCCGATCGTCGCGATCTTCTGGCCGGCCTTGACCTTCGCACCCTGCGGCACGTCGATGGTGTTCATGTGCCCGTAGACGGTGATGGTGCCGTCCTCGTGCTGCACGCGAACCCACAACCCGAACCCGGACGCGGGCCCGGCCTCGATCACGGTGCCGTCCATGACGGAGACGATCGGCGTGCCGATGGCGTTGGCGATGTCGACACCGTTGTGGCTCGTGCCCCAGCGCGCACCGAACCCGGACGTGAACGTCCCCTGGGCCGGCCTGACGCACTTCGGGCGCTTCGCTTCTTCCTCGGCCGCGATGCGGGCCTGCTCGGCCTTGGCGGCCTCCTGGCGCTTGACGAACGCGCCCTCCGCGGACTTGAGCGCCTCGCGGATGTGGAACTGCGCCTGGATCTGCTCGGCCTGCAGCAGCTTGCGCGTCTCAGCGGTGGTGTCCATCGCGTGGACCGTCTGAATGGGCTGCGGCTGCGGCTGCGCCGTCATCGCCGCCGCCAGGTCCTTGGTCGCCGCCACGGGGATGATGCGGTCGACCGGCGCGACCGTGGCCATCGCCTGGGTGAAACCGGCGCCGGCGAGGGCGCCCGCGGCGACCACCGCCGCAACGGCCTTCTTGCGGTCCAGGTCCACTCTGCCGACGAAATCGACCAGCGGGCCCTTCGCTCGATGCCGTGCCAAACCTGCCTCCATGCACTCGGGGGAGTTCGGCAACCGCGCTTCGCCTGGCGTCGGGGGGCCTGGCTGCGGGCTTCGGGGCCCGGTGGTGGACTGGACCGTTTCGGGGGAGATCCGTGTCCTTGCGGTTATCGAACCGTGACATGCGGCGTGGAACGTAACCTCGCGTCACCGGCAGGAGCAAGCTATGTGGGCATTTAGGTGATGAGGCCCACTGGTGGTTACTTAACGTAGTTGGACCGTGGGCGGGTTGGTCAACGCGCTTTAGACCAATCCCTGTCTTGGTGTTTGTACTGGTCAGTCGCTTTATCGTGAAAGGCTGGCGGGGGTGTTTTGGGCGGCGCTTGCGCGGGGACGGTCACCAGGCGTGCTCATGTGGTCTCACTGCTCGTGGGAGCTCCGGGGTTCTGGGGCGCGTCTGGGCCGTAGGCCGTCTCCCTGTTCCGTTGGCGGCTGTCCGGTTTGTTGTCCGTTCGGTGGTCGCGTTGCGTTGTCACCTGGCGGTTTGGTTGGTTTTTCTGGGGCGCTGCCCCAGACCCCGCCAATCTGATCAAAGACCTGTCCAGCGCCGTCAGCGGGTTGTTGGCACGCCTGTTGCTTTTGGCGGCTTGCTGTTGAGTAGGTGGTGCTGTTGGTGTGGGGTGGTCCCGTCACGAGTCGCACGGAGGCAGCCACACCCGAGGGGATAGGTCAAGTCGACGAAAAGCGTGTCGACTT
>NZ_VSRL01000260.1 GCF_012184385.1 Lentzea indica | reverse complement strand
CATCACCCCGCCAACGGCGCCGTGCTGGTGCACGCAGGGTGACACCAGCCCGCGACCCCGGCGTCGAGCCTCAAGGTCCTCACGGCGGCCGCGGCGCTGCTCAGCCTCGAGAAGACCGACCAGCTGTCCACCAAGGTCGTCCAGGGCGCGGAGCCCGGCACCGTGGTGATCGTCGGTGGCGGTGACCCGACGATCTCCGGCACGCCCGGCAGCTCGGTCTACCCCGGCGCGGCGACCCTCGACGACCTGGTCAACCAGGTGAAGCAGAAGGGCGAGGTCACCAAGGTCCTCTTCGACCTGAGCCGGTACGCGGGTGAGCCGCTCGGGCCGCAGTGGGAGTCGGCGGACATCGGTGGCGGCTCGGTCGCGCCGATCGTGCCGTTCATGGTCGACGGCGGGCGTGTCGACCCGAAGAACATCAACGGGGCGCGCACCGGCAGTCCGGGGCAGGCGGCGGCGGAGGCGTTCGCTCAGCGCATCGGGGCTCCTGGCGCGACCGTCGGCACCGCTCCGCAGGGCGCGCAGGTGCTCGGCGAGGTCAAGTCGGCGCCGATCGAGCAGCTCGTCGACAACATGATGCAGATCTCGGACAACGTCCTCACCGAGGCGATCGCCCGTGAGATCGCGATCAAGTCGGGCAACGAGCCGTCGTTCGCGGGCGGGGTCAAGGCCGTCCGGGACGTGCTGACCAAGAACGGGTTCGACCTCACCGGGGCGAGCTTCGTTGACGGCAGCGGGCTCTCCGCGAGCAACAAGATCCCGGCCAAACTGCTCACCGACGTGCTCACCGCGGCCGCCAAGCCCACGCTGGACGACCCGCGCACCGCGAAGCTCCGTCCGTTGCTGACCGCACTGCCGGTGGCGGGCGGCAGCGGCACCCTCGCCGGTCGCTACGGCGGGAACGCCTCGGACGGCAAGGGCTGGGTGCGGGCCAAGACCGGCACGCTCACCGGGGTCAACGCGCTCGCCGGGATGGTCGTCGACGTGGACGGGCGAGTGCTGGTGTTCGCGTTCATGTCGGCCAGCAACCGCAACGCGGAGCTCGAGGTGCGGCCCGCACTGGACGTGATGGCCGCTGCGTTGCGGGGTTGTGGCTGTTCGTAGCGGGGCGTGCGCAGGTAGCGTCGGAAGCGTGAACGGCGCGACGGAGGCAGAGCTCGGCCCGGTGGACTGGGAGCTGGCGGTTTCTACCGCCGTGCGGCTCGTGCGACCAGGCCCGGTGATCGGGAAGGACGAGGCGGACCACGTCGTCGGCAGGCTTCGCGAGCTGGCGCCGCAGGCGGAGGTGCACGTCCGTGAGCTGACCGGCCTCGGCCAGGGGCTGCCGCTGCTGCCGGGTGAGGTCGTGGACCGACCGGCGTGGGTCAGGGCCGCCGCACAGGGCCTTGCCGCGCTGACGGCGCCCGCCATGCCGCGCCAGTCCGGTGCGATGGCGAGCATCCTCGCGGGCACGGCCGGTGTGCAGGCCGGTGTGGTCATGGCGTTCTTGTCCTCGCGGGTGCTCGGTCAGTACGACCCGTTCAGCCCGAACGACCAACTCGCGGGACGCCTGCTGCTCGTCGCGCCGAACATCGTTGGCGCGCAACAGGCCCTGGACGTTCCCGCGGACGACTTCCGGATGTGGGTGTGCCTGCACGAGTGCACGCACCGCCTGCAGTTCACCGGAGTGCCGTGGCTGCGGAAGTACTTCTCCGACCAGGTCACCACGCTTCTCTCCACAATGGACGAGGACCGCGCGCCGCTGCCGGAGGTGATCCGCGACTTCCGGCACAAGCTGCGCGCGGGCGACGGCCCGATGGGGCTGATCGAGCTCATCCAGTCACCGCAGCAGAAAGCCGTGCTGGACCGGCTGATCGCACTGTCCACTTTGCTCGAAGGCCACGCGGATCACGTGATGGACGCCGTCGGTCCCACCGTCGTGCCGTCCGTCTCGACGATCCGCAGCCGCTTCACCGCGCGCCGCAAGGGCGGCGGACTGCTCGACCGCGTCCTGCGCACGCTGCTCGGCGTCGAGGCGAAGGTGCGTCAGTACCAGGAAGGCGCCGAGTTCACCGAGTACGTCGTGGAACGCGTCGGCATGGACGGGTTCAACGCGATCTGGACGTCCGCGGACACCCTGCCCACCCGCGCGGAGATCGCCGAACCGATGACATGGCTGCGCCGCGTGTCACCGTGAACGGCCCGGTTTCCGAGATCAGGACGGCGGTCCGCAGGTTCCTCGACGAGGTGCGCCCGGACGCGGTGACCGTCGCGGTCTCGGGCGGCGCCGACTCGCTTGCCCTGGCCGCGGCGGTGTCACGGCTCGTGCCCGGTGCTTGCGCCGTGATCGTCGATCACCAGCTCCAGCCCGGTTCGGCCGACGTGGCGTCGCGGGCGGCTCGGCAGTGTTCCGAGCTTGGTCTCGTGGCACGCGTGGAGACCGTGAAGGTGGAAGGCCCCGGCGGACCCGAAGCAGCGGCTCGAAAGGCTCGCTACGCGGCACTGAAACCCGCCGCCGGTGTCGTGCTGCTCGGCCACACGCTGGACGACCAGGCGGAGACCGTGCTGCTCGGTCTGGGCCGTGGGTCCGGTCCGCGCTCGATCGCGGGCATGCGTTCGTACGACCCGCCGTGGGGGCGTCCGTTGCTCGGCGTGTCACGGGCGGTCACACGTGCCGCATGTGTGGAGCAGGGCATCGAGGTGTGGGAGGACCCGCACAACTTGGACCCGTCGTTCACACGCGTGCGTTTGCGCACCGACGTGCTGCCGTTGCTGGAGGAGGTGCTGCAGGGCGGCGTCGCGTCGTCGTTGGCGCGCACGGCGGCCCAGCTGCGTGAGGACTGTGACGCACTCGACTCGCTGGCTTCGGCGTTCAGCGGCGACCGCTGTGCCGTCGACGACATCGCCGAGTTGCCCGCCGCACTGCGACGCAGAGTGCTCAGATCGTGGCTCATCGATGAAGGCGTGCCGGAACTGTCCGATTCGCACCTGCGTCGTGTTGACGCACTGGTGAGTGAATGGCGCGGTCAGGGCGGTGTCTGGCTACCTGGCGGCTTTGTCGTGCGGCGTGCGCATGGCAGGCTCGTTGTGGAACCACAGTCTTAAGCAGAGGGGACCTGTCCGTGTACGACGGCGACATCGCATCCGTGCTCATCACAGAGCAGGAGATCAGCGACAAGGTCACCGAACTCGCCAAGCAGGTCGCGGATGATCACCCAGAAGGTGACTCCGACCTCGTGCTGATCACCGTCCTCAAGGGCGCTGTGATGTTCATGGCCGACCTCGCCCGCGCGCTGCCCGTTCCTGTGCAGCTCGAGTTCATGGCCGTTTCGTCCTACGGCTCCTCCACGTCGTCATCCGGCGTGGTGCGGATCCTGAAGGACCTGGACCGCGACATCGCCGACCGCAACGTGGTGATCGTCGAGGACATCATCGACTCAGGGCTCACGCTGTCGTGGCTGCTCAAGAACCTGCAGTCACGCAGGCCGCGCTCGCTCGAAGTGTGCACGCTGCTGCGCAAACCCGATGCGGTGAAGGTCGAGGTGCCGGTGAAGTACGTCGGTTTCGACATTCCCAACGAGTTCGTCGTCGGCTACGGCCTCGACTACGCGGAGCGCTACCGGGACCTGCCGTACATCGGCACGCTGGACCCGAAGGTCTACTCCAGCTGAGCTTTCCCCGGACGTGAGAACGGGGGCGCCGCAGTCGTTTGCGGCGCCCCTGTTTTTCATCTGATCAGGGTCAGCAGTTCGGACGGCACCGCCGCTGCGACACCGCGTCCAGCAGCACGCCGCGGATGTCCTCCGGGTTCTTCGCCTGGTACGCCTTGCCGCCGGTAGCAGCGGAAATGGAGCGCAGAGCGTCCATGTCGACCTCGTCACCGAGGCCGACCATGATGATCGGCACCGGCTTGGCGGGGTCGGACTCCCGCTTCAGCGTCTCGATCAACGCGGCCGTGTCGATCGACGAGATGTCGTCGTTGCGCCCGTCGGTCATCAGAACGACCGAGTTGACCTTCGACGCGTCGTAACCGGACAGCACGTGCCGGTACGCCGCCAGCGTCGTGTCGTTCAACGCCGTGCCGCCGCCGACGAGCCCCGGCAGCTGGCTCGCACCGGCCTCCAGGCGCTTGCGCCGCGTCACGCCGGCCAACGGCTCGCCGAGCGGACCGATCGGGACGAGCTCGATCCAGTCGTTCGGCGGCTTCTTGTCCGTCGAGAACGCCCAAAGACCGATCGCGGTGGTGTCCGGCAGCATCGACAGAGCGGTCATGGACGCCTCAGTGGCGGACGCGACCCTCGTCTTGCCGTTTCCGCTCTTCTCGATCATCGAGCCGGAGACGTCGATGACGGTCAGCATGCGCATGTCGAGGCTGATGGCGCCCCACGTGCGCAGCAGCTCGGACACCTGGTCCGCGCCGGGGGTCTCGATCAGCTTCACGTCGCCGGCCTGCACGCCCTCGACGTCGGTCGTCCACTTGGCGGGTGCGGCGCCCTGAACGGTGCGGAAGCCCGCCTCGCCGAAGCGCTTGGACGTGTCGGCGGAGCGCAGGACCTTCTCGAACTCCGCTGCGGCCTCGCCGATTCCCTCCTGCTCGTTCGGGCGGGAGACCCGGACCAGCGGGTAGTCGAAGGAGAGCGTGCCCTCCTTGGGCGGGGCGCCCAGGACGGCGTTGTCCTTGACCGAGCGGTTGTTGGCGACGACGGACTGCTCGGTGGCGGCGAAGAGCGGTGCCTTGTCCGCGTCCGTGGTGACCTTGCCGAACGAGTCGCGGACCGAGGGCACGGCGCTGCGGCCAACGCGCAGCAGGGTGCCGACCAGCTCCGGCTTGGGCGTTCCGTCCGCGTTGCCCAGCAAAGTACGGATCACGAACAGCGCGGCGAGGCCCTCCGAGGTCATCGTCGGGTCGCTCATCGACACCTGGACCTTCGGGTCGACGACCCTGGACCAGGAGACGGGCGAGACCGGGAAGCCGATCTTGGACATGGCCTGCTCGGAACCGGCCATCACCAGCGGGCTGGACGCCAGCGAGGGCTTGATGTCCAGTTTCGGAGCCTCCGGACCGGTCTCCGCGGCCTGGCGCTGGGCCTCGGCCGCCCACATGGAGGAGTCGGGGATCCACAGCGAATGGGGGTTGATCTGCGCGGTGGGCAGCTCGTTCGCCACGTCGGCCGCGTTGCGCGACTCGACCTGGACCTGAACGCACCGGCCGTTCACCACGGGTTGTGACCGCTGGTACTCCTGCGCAGCGGCGTTCACCACATCTAACGCGGCGGGTGTGACGGCGACCTTCAACGGCAGTGCGCCTGAGCAGTCGGCGCCGCTGGTGACACGCAGTGCCACGACCGTGACGCCCGCCGCCGCGACCACTCCTAGCAGGGCGGCCACGGGGAGAGCCACCCGCCGGAACAATCCGGGGGACGTGTGACGTGCTGACATACAGTTACTTACCTTCGGTCACGTGTTCACTCTTTCGAGTGGCGGGGGAACACTCGGGGGACGAATGAGGATGACATGTGACCCCCAAACGTAATGAGATGGCGTGACCTGCGTCACTCGTCTGGACGGCCGTATTTGTTCCGGATGAACCGAACAGCGTGAACATGCGTGGTGGGGGTCACCCGCGGGAACCGGGAAGAGGCCCCGACCGTTGGTTGCTCAGTACCCGACCAGCGGGCGGTAGGCTGGTCGGACGCGGTATGTGGGTCTTCCACTGCCCGACGCGCAAGTCAGGGAGGGTCGAGGCCGCCCGCCGGCCGTAAGTGCATGGACCGCAAGCGCCTGCTTCGCAACCCGCTGCTGTGGATCGCTGCGGTGTTGCTGCTCTACTTCGTCTTCACCGTGCTCTTCGACGACTCACGGGGCTACCACCCGGTCAAGACGTCCCAAGCGCTCCAACAGGTGCGGGACGGCAAGGTCAAGGAAGCCACGATCGAGGACAAGGAGCAGCGTCTCCGTCTCACCCTCACCGACGGCACGACCTTCGAGGGCAGCAACCGCCTGATCACGCAGTTCCCGGCCAGCTCGACGGACGAGATCTTCACCGTCCTCGACGAGGCCAAGAACAAGCCGACCGTCGAGACCAAGGTCAGCCAGGAGTCCATCCTGATGCAGATCTTGATCTACCTCGTGCCGCTCGGCCTGTTGTTGCTGCTGCTCATGTGGATGATGAACAACGCTCAGGGCGGCGGCAACCGCGTTCTGAACTTCGGCAAGTCCAAGGCCAAGCAGTTGTCCAAGGACATGCCCAAGACGACGTTCGCCGACGTCGCCGGTGCCGAGGAGGCCGTCGAGGAGCTCGAGGAGATCAAGGACTTCCTCCAGAACCCCGGCCGCTACCAGGCGCTCGGCGCCAAGATCCCGAAGGGCGTGCTGCTGTACGGCCCGCCGGGAACCGGTAAGACGCTGCTCGCGCGCGCCGTCGCCGGCGAGGCGGGCGTGCCGTTCTACTCGATCTCCGGTTCGGACTTCGTCGAGATGTTCGTCGGTGTCGGTGCCTCCCGCGTCCGCGACCTGTTCGAGCAGGCCAAGCAGAACGCGCCGTGCATCATCTTCGTCGACGAGATCGACGCGGTGGGCCGCCACCGCGGTGCCGGTCTCGGCGGCGGTCACGACGAGCGCGAGCAGACGCTGAACCAGCTGCTCGTCGAGATGGACGGCTTCGACTCGCGTGGCGGGATCATCCTGATCGCGGCGACGAACCGTCCCGACATCCTCGACCCCGCCCTGCTGCGTCCCGGCCGCTTCGACCGTCAGATCCCGGTGTCCGCACCGGACCTGAAGGGCCGCAAGCAGATCCTGCGGGTGCACTCGAAGGGCAAGCCGCTGGCCGCGGACGCCGACCTCGACGGTCTCGCGAAGCGCACCGTCGGGTTCTCCGGCGCCGACCTCGCGAACGTCATCAACGAGGCAGCGCTGCTCACCGCGCGCCACAACGGCCACGTCATCGACGGTGCCGCGCTCGAGGAGTCGGTGGACCGCGTGATCGGCGGTCCTGCCCGCAAGAGCCGGATCATCTCCGAGAAGGAGAAGAAGATCACCGCGTACCACGAGGCCGGGCACGCCCTGGCCGCGTGGGCGATGCCGGACATCGACCCGGTCTACAAGGTCACGATCCTCGCCCGCGGCCGCACGGGTGGTCACACCCTCTCGGTGCCGGAAGAGGACAAGGACCTGATGACCAGGTCCGAGATGATCGCGCGACTGGTGTTCGCACTGGGTGGCCGTTCGGCCGAGGAGCTCGTCTTCCACGAGCCCACGACCGGCGCGTCCAACGACATCGAGCAGGCGACCAAGATCGCCCGCGCGATGGTCACCGAGTACGGCATGAGCGCGAAGCTCGGCGCGGTGAAGTACGGCCAGGAGCAGGGCGAGCCGTTCCTCGGCCGCTCGGCGGGCCGTCAGGCGGACTACTCGCTCGAGGTCGCGCACGAGATCGACGAGGAGGTGCGCAAGCTCATCGAGGCGGCGCACACCGAGGCGTACGAGGTGCTCGTCACCTACCGCGACGTCCTCGACGACCTCACGCTCGAGCTGATCGAGAAGGAGACCCTGCACCAGAAGGAACTGGAGCGGATCTTCGCCCGCGTCGAGAAGCGGCCGCGCATCACCCAGTTCAACGAATTCGGTGACCGCACGCCGTCCGACATCCCGCCGATCAAGACCCCCGGCGAGCTCGCCAAGGAACGCGGCGAGCCGTGGCCGCCGGTCGTCGAGGACACCATCGACGACGAACCGCAGCAGGCGGAGCCCGCTGCTGTGGAGCCGACCGAGGAACTGCCGTCGCCGAACGGTTCCAACGGTGTGCACCAGCCCGCCCAGGGCCAGGCACAACCGGTGAACCAGTCGGGCCCGCCGAACTACGGCGCACCGCCCGGATGGACCCCGGCGACAGTGCCCGGCGGCAAGCCGCACAACGTGTGGGAGCCCAAGAAGCCGCAGCCAGACCAGGACGAGCGGCAGTGACCGAGCACCACCAGCTCGACGGAGACGCCGGCCTCACCCGCAACGGGGAGGCCGGCGTCTCCGCACGGCGGGTCTTCGACCAGACGCGCGCGGAGGCAGCGGTACGCGAGCTGTTGATCGCATGCGGTGAGGATCCGGAGCGCGAAGGCCTGCGCGAGACACCCGCACGGGTGGCGCGGGCTTACCGGGAGTTGTTCGCCGGTCTCTACACCGACGCGGACAGCGTGCTCGCGAAGACTTTCGACGAGAGCCACGAGGAGCTCGTCCTCGTCACCGACATCCCGATGTTCAGCTTTTGCGAGCACCACCTGCTGCCGTTCCACGGCGTCGCGCACGTCGGCTACATCCCGAACGAGCACGGCCGCGTCACAGGCCTGTCGAAGCTCGCCAGGCTCGTTGATCTCTACTCGAAACGACCACAGGTGCAGGAACGGCTGACGTCGCAGGTCGCGGACGCGTTGGTGCGCAGGCTGGAGCCGCGCGGCGTGATCGTGGTCGTCGAGGCCGAGCATCTGTGCATGGGCATGCGCGGCGTGCGCAAGCCCGGTTCCCGGACGACGACCTCCGCGGTGCGCGGGTTGCTGCGCACGTCCGCGTCCTCACGGGCGGAGGCCATCGAGCTCATCAGAGGCCGGACCCGGTGACAGGTCTGCCGAAGCCCGGCCGTTGCGTCGTGATGGGCGTGCTGAACGTGACGCCCGACTCGTTCTCCGACGGCGGCCGCTACCTCGACCGGCATGACGCGGTGACGCACGGCGTCGAGATGCACAAGCGCGGCGCCGACCTGATCGACGTGGGCGGCGAGTCGACGAGGCCCGGCGCTGACCGTGTCGAGCCCGCCGAGGAGATCGCGCGCGTGGTACCGGTGATCCGCGCATTGGTCGCCGAGGGCGTGCCGGTCAGCGTGGACACGATGCGTGCCGCCGTCGCGTCGGCGCGTTGGAGGCGGGCGCGTCGATCGTGAACGACGTGTCCGGTGGCCTGGCGGATCCTGAGATGGCGTCCGTGGTCGCTGCTGCCGGCGTGCCGTACGTGTTGATGCACTGGCGTGGGCACAGCACGGAGATGGACTCTCTCGCGCAGTACGACGATGTCGTGACGGACGTGCGCACCGAGTTGCTGGAGCGCGTCGAGGCGGCGATGGCCGCTGGCGTCGCGGAGTCGTCGATCGTGCTCGACCCCGGTCTGGGCTTCGCGAAGCTCGGCGACCACAACTGGGAGCTGTTGCAGCGCCTGGACGAGCTGGTCGAGCTGGGCTTCCCGGTGCTGGTGGGAGCGTCGCGCAAACGCTTCCTCGGCACGTTGCTCGGCAATCGTCCACCGGACGGCAGGGAAGACGCGACCGCGGCGGTGTCTGCTTTGGCCGCGTTCAACGGAGCGTGGGGTGTGCGGGTGCACGACGTCGGCCGGACGCTGGACTCGGTCGCCGTCGCCGGTGCGTGGAGGCGGGGACATGGCTGACCGGATCGCGTTGACGGGCCTGCGGGTCCGCGGCAACCACGGGGTTTTCGAGCACGAGCGGCGCGACGGGCAGGAGTTCGTCGTGGACATCACGCTGTGGCTGGACTTGAGCACCGCGTCCCGCACGGACGATCTCAAGGAGACCTACCACTACGGCGAGCTCGCCGAGATGGCAGCGGCGATCATCGGTGGCGAACCGTGCGATCTCATCGAGACGGTGGCCGGCCGCATCGCCGACGCGGCCATGACGGACTCACGGCTGCACGCGGTCGAGGTGACGGTGCACAAGCCGTCCGCGCCGATCCCGCTGACCTTCGACGACGTGTCGGTGACGATCCGTCGGTCGCGACGGCTGGCCGCGCCGCTGCCGAAGGAAGCCCGTTGACCCGCGCTGTTCTCTCGATCGGCTCGAACCTCGGTGACCGTCTCGCGTTCCTGCAGTCCGTCGTGGACGGACTGCGTGAGCACGTCGTCGCCGTGTCGCCCGTGTACGAAACGGCGGCGTGGGGCGTGGAGGACCAGCCGGACTTCTTGAACGCCATCGTGATCGTGGATTCGGACGACGTCGACGAGTGGGGCTGGCTGCGACGCGGTCAGGCGCTGGAGAACGCCGCCGGACGCGTGCGGGAGAAGCGCTGGGGACCGCGCACGTTGGACGTGGACGTGGTTTCGGTGGACGGGGTGACCTCGGACCACCCGGAGCTGCTTCTGCCGCATCCTGGGGCGTTTGAGCGCGCAACGGTCCTCATCCCGTGGCTCGACGTCGAGCCGGACGCCGTGCTCGTGGGCCACGGACCTGTTGCCGCTCTGCCGTTCTCGGCTGAAGGTGTGCGGCGACGCGACGATCTCGAGCTGAAATCCGGTTGGATGGACTCGTGAGGTTCACCCGTCCCCGCGATCTGGCGGCCGTCGCGATCATCGCCGGGCTGCTGGCCCATCTGCTGCTGCGGCTCGCGTACGACTCGTTGCCGCCCATGCCCGCGCTGGCCGGGTCGACGCTGTTCGTGATCGCGGTCGTGGAGGTCGTGCTCGCGTTCTCGTTGCGGTCCAGGATCCAGCGACGGCAGGGAGCGCGTCCGGTGCAGCCGTTGACCGCGGCCCGTGCCGTCGCGCTGGCGAAGGCGTCGTCGGTGTTGGGCGCTTTGATGTTCGGTGCCTGGACCGGGTTGCTGATCTACGTCATCCCGGTGCGCGACTCGTTCCCTGCGGCCTCGAAGGACCTGGTGGCGGCCGTGATCGGGGTGATTTCGGCGCTGGCCTTGACGGCTGCGGCGCTGTGGTTGGAACACTGCTGCAAGACGCCGACGGAGACTCCCGGGAAGGATTAGATACCCGGCCATAGGTCTCAGTCGCATAACTACGCGGTACCGTAGTCCCCATGACCGGGCGAGGCGCGTCGACCGACGACGAGCAGAATGATCACGGTCGTGGCTCCGGGCGATTGCTGTTGGTAGCGGCATTGACGCTTGCCCTCGGGGCCGCGGCGGTGCTCGTGGCGAGCGACAGCGCCCGCATGCTGCGCCTGGCCGTGGTGGCCGCGCTGTGGGCGGCGCTGGTGGGCGCCTTTCTCGCCGCCAAGTACCGCAAGCAGGTCACCGAGCGCGACGACGAGGTGGCCGATCTCCAGTCCGTCTACGAACTGGAGCTGGAGCGCGAGGTCGCTGCTCGTCGCGAGTACGAGCTCGAGATCGAGTCCGAGACCCGCAAGCGCATCGAGGAAGAGTCGCGCGCGGACATCGAGGCCCTGCGCGCCGATCTGCACGCCCTGCGCGACAACCTCCAGGCGCTGCTGGGCGGCGACGTGCTGGTCGAACGCGTCGCGTTGCGCGCGGAGTCGACCCGCCTGCGCTCCCTGGCCTCGGACGCGTCCCGCCTGACCGCGGGCCCCGAGAAGCGCATCATCAACGCCAAGCCCGTGATCTCCACTTCGTCTTCGGTGGAGAAGCCGTCGGAGCGCACCGAGCTGATCGAGCGCGTCGCCCACGACGCCAAGGTGCAGCCGCCGCGTCGTGAGCCAGCCAGGCCTGAGCCCACGCGGCCGGAGCCGACCAGGAACTCGCCGCGACCCCAGCCCGCGGTGGTGCGCCGCGAGCCCGTGAAGGCCGCGAAGCAGGAGCCGATCCGTCAGCAGCCCAGGCCCGCCGCCGCGTCCGTGTCGGCGAGGCTCGGTGCCGCGACACCTCCCCCTCCTGGGGCGCAGAAGGTTCCACCGCCGACCGTCAAGGCCCCGCCCGTTCAGGCTCAGGTCCAGCGAACCGAGCGGGTGCCCAGGCCGCAACAGAACCGCACCGACGCGTTGTCGCGGCCGGAGCAGCCCCCGAAGGCGCCCACCGCGGTCGCCAAGGCCGTGGAGACCCGCAAGCCAGAGCCGCGGTCCCGCGTCGCCGAGCGCACCGAGATGATCGACCCGAAGGTGCTGGAGTCACGAACGCAGGCGACCGGTGGCGGACGTCGGCGGGCCGATGACCGTCCTGCTCCCGCGCAGGACAGCGGTTCCTGGGAGACGTTGAAGCCGGACAGCCCTTCCAGCTCCGGCGGCCGCAGGCGTGCCGACGACCCGCCGGCCAGGCGTTCCGCGTCCGAGGACTCGCTGGTGTCGTTGCCGCCCGCGGGACGGCGAGCTCCCGACCAGTCGTCGGCCCGGTTGCCCGTGGTCTCCACCGGACGGCGATCCGCGGCGGACGACGTACCGGTGTCGGGGCGCCGGGTGGCCGAG
>NZ_VSRL01000025.1 GCF_012184385.1 Lentzea indica | reverse complement strand
GGTCGAGCCGACGTCACGAGGTCCGGATCCCGCCGCACCACGACCTCGCGCCGAGGCTCGTCAACGCGGCGCGCGCCGCCTCCACGCTCGGTCTCGAGGCTCGCGCTGCGCCAGCCGGTGACGGCGTCGCGGATCTCGCCCAGCGCCGCGCGGGCGGTGCGCTCGATCTCCGCCGCTTCCTCTTGCACCCGTGCGGGATCCGCGGCGACCAGCTGGGCGCGGACGATGATCGCGGTCAGCGTGTGGCCGAGCAGATCGTGGAGGTCGCGGGCGATGCGCTCACGTTCCGCGAGGGTGGCGAGATGTTCGATGCGCACGTTGCGGATGCGCAGCTCGCCGGCCTCGCGTTCCCGTTCGGCCCACTCGACCTGCAGGATGCCGATCAGCCACAGGAAGATCAACGACGGGAGCAACCCCCACAGCCGGTAAGGCATCTCGACCACCGACACCACGGAGAACAGGCAGATCAGCGCGGACAGGCCGACGAACCACCGCATCGCCAGACGCCGGGACTCCGAGAGACCCGCGAACGCCGCCGCGTAGACGAAGAGCACCGCGGCGCCGGTGTTGAACGGTGTCACGAGCGCGCCGAGCACCACCGTCGGCACCGTGCAACGCCAGCGGACCAGCGACGGCCGCTGCCACGCCAGCACGTACATCGGGACGAAGGCCGCGACCACGCCGCCCACGAGCACCCAGTCCACCCAGCCCGCGGCCGGGTCGAACACCGGTGCCCACAACAGGTTCCCGAGATAGAGCAGGTGGAACCAGCGCGAGATCCCTGCGACTTTTTTCATGACCGAGCATGACGATACGACACCGCGGCCAGCGCCGCGGCCACGATCGTCGTGCCGAGCAGCACGAGCACGTGCGTGAGCACGGGAGCACCGGTCAGCTGGGCGAGCGCCAGCTGGGCCAGGTGGTAGGTGGGCAAGAACGGTGCGACGTCACCGAAGAACGCGGGCATGATCTCGAGCGGCATCCAGAGTCCGGAAAGGACGGCCGATGGGATGAGGATCGCGTTGAGCACAGCGGTAGCGGCGCCCGCCCCGGTCTGGAACCCGATCGCCAGGCTCAGCAACGCGAACGGCAACGCGCCCACCATCAGCACGGCGAGAATCCGCAGGAGCGCGGGCACCGGCGCGTCCAGCGCACCGGTGGCCGCCGCGGTCGCCGTCATCGCGAGCAGCACACCCGCCGCGTAAGGCAGCGCGGCGATCACCTTCGCCGCGAGCGTCACGCCGATCGGCACCGCGGACACCTGTTTCGCCCGCAGCCAGCCACGTTCCCGATCGGCCGCGACGCCGATGCCGGGATTCATCAGCACGACCGACACCACGCCGAACGCGCCGAACGTGGCGACCATCGTGGTGCCCGCCGACAACCCTCCGCTGCTGAACTTTCCGAACAGGGACACGAAAAGCGCGAAGAACGCCACCGGCATCACGATGGAGAAGAACAGCGCGGTGGGCTCGCGGACGATACCCCTCAGCTCGTCCGTGAGCTCGACACCGAAGACCTTCGCATTCATGCCGCACCTCTCTCGATCAAACCCGCCACTGCCTCTTCCAGCCCGGCGCCCTCGACCCGCAGATCGCTCAGACCGGGGTCCTCCGCGAGCAACACCCGCAACAACGCCTCCGGCGTACGAGTGCCCAGATGAACGTGCTCGCCGTCGTTGCGCACCGACACCACACCCGGCAACACCGCGAGCCGGTCCCTGCCCAGCGCCGTCCGCGCGATCACCGTGCGGTCCGGCAACCGAGCCACCAGTTCGTCCGGCGTCCCGCTGGCGAGCACGCGACCGTGGTTGAGCACCACCACGCGATCGGCGACGGCCGAGGACTCCTCGATGAGGTGCGTGGTGACCAGCACGCCGGTTCCCCGCGCCCGGCGTTCCACCAGCAGCTGCCAGAACCTCTTGCGGGCAGGCACGTCCAGACCCGCCGTCGGCTCGTCCAGCACCAGCAACCTCGGATCGGCGACCAGCGCCATGGCGAGCTGCAGCCGTTGTCTCTGGCCACCCGAGAGCTTCGCCGCTCGCCGCCCGGCCAAGTCGGTCAGGTCCAGCTCGGCCATGACCGGCCCGGCGGCCGACCTCGGCATCCCCGCACGCACCGCGGCGCCGGTGACCAGCTCGACCACCTTCAGCGTGTTCGGGAAACCGAGGGACTGCTGAACCACACCGAGCCGCCGGCGAGTTGACGCGAGGCGCGGGTCACCGCCGCAGACGCGAACCCGGCCCTCCTTCGCGGGCAACAGCCCGACCACCAGGTTCACCAGCGTCGTCTTGCCCGCGCCGTTCGGCCCGAGCAACGCCAC
Organism: Lentzea indica; assembly: GCF_012184385.1. Classification (GTDB taxonomy): domain Bacteria; phylum Actinomycetota; class Actinomycetes; order Mycobacteriales; family Pseudonocardiaceae; genus Lentzea; species Lentzea indica. Next base: position 59,865 of record NZ_VSRL01000025.1, on the reverse strand, counting down.
ACACTCCCCGGCACCGACATCGAGATCGACGCCGGCCAGGGCCGGCGTGGCGCCGTAGTTGTGCCGCGCCCCGCGTACTTCGAGCACCGTTTCCATGGTGCTCAGCCTGACCGGGTGAGGTGGTCGCCAGTAGTGAGGCGGAGTCACCAGGTGGTGATGACAAATGTCAACGCCACTGCTCCGGTCTGGGGTCAGGCCCTGGTCCACAGGTTGATGTCGCTGCTGGTCGCCACCACCAGCGTCGCCCCGGATGGGGAGAACCCGGCCGCACGCAGTTCGGAGTAGCGCGAATGGAAGATGTGCCACCAGGTCTCGCCGTGCGCCCCACCGGTGTACGGACTCCCGGTGGACAACAGCACCCGCTCGTGCGGCCAGTCCGGGCTGGCGACGTCCACCGACCAACCCGTGGTGCCGGTGTGCAGACCGCCGCCGGCCAGCCCGGCCATCGGCACGCGATGCTGCGCGATCGGCCCGATTCCCTGGCACGTCAAGTCGTTGTCGTCCGGCCAACCCGAATCAGGCTCGCTGTCGCGGGCCAGGCGCTCACCGGTGACGGTGTCGAACAACCCGAGCCCGCGTGTGGACGCCACCAACAACAGGTCGCGGCCGCTGTCGGGATCAGTGGCGAATCCAACACCGAGCAGCCCGCCGACAGCGACCACGTGGCAGTCAGCCGGACGCCACGGCTGGGGCGCCGGCACCGTCGGCGCGGCCAGAAACTTTGCCCGCAGGTCCCGTTGATGGTCGGTGAGCGAGAGATCCTCCGGCATCCCGCGAGTATGCCGGAGCCGGAACACCGAGCGCCGTTGACCTTTCGCATCGACCCATAACCCCAGCGGTGCCGTGGGCTCTGTCGCGGCACGTCAGCTTCATGACGGCGTGCGCACATGCCGGTGTCCGCTGTCCGGGAAGGCGGACGGTGCGGCCGGTAGCAGGTCGTGCAGGAGGTAGCCGCACTTCTCCGCCACACGGCAGGAGGCTCGGTTGTCCTTGGCATGCAACAAGTCCAGGCGGGTCAGGTGGACCAGGTTCTGCGTGCCCAGCGCCCATCGCGACACGGTGTCCAGGGCACGGGAGGCGATGCCTTGACCCCGGACGGCGGGCGCCGTCCAGTAGCCGACCTCTGCCACGCCTGCGGTCCCGACCTTCACCACCACGTGACCGATGGGCGCGTTGTCCTCTTCATCGGCCACCACGGCGAAACTGAACCGTGTTGCGGAGGCCCAGCCGGCTGCCTGTGCGTCCAGCCACTGCCGGGCATCGGTCTCGTCGGTCAGCGACGTGGCCAGCCAGCGGCGCAGGACCGGGTCGCGATGCGTCGTGAGCAGTGCCGGTAGGTCGTCCAACCGCCACGGGCGCAGCCGCAAGGCGACTGCCGACTCGGTCTTCGGCACGGACAGCGTGATCGTCACGGTCACATTCTGCGCTGTCGAGTCGTCGCCGGCGTCCGAGGTGATCACTGGGCGCGGGCGGGCTCGGCCTTGCACCGAGCCCGCCGTCACGCCACTGGCTAGCGTTGCAGTGTCAGCACGCCTGGCCGGTAAGGCAGTTTGCCGTACTCCATGCCGTCGGAGTTGGGGTTGCGTCCCTGGTAGAGCAACTGCATGTTGCAAGGGTCGACGGTCTTGGTCTGATCGGGATTGGTGCGGATCAGATCACCGTGGCTGATGTCGTTGGTCCAGGTGGCGCCACTGTTGGCCTTGCCGGCGAAGGGATTGCTCTGGGTGGCGGCCTGCGGCGTCCACGAGCCGTCCAGGCTGGTGGCGGTGAAGGAGCGGAAGAAGCGCCCGTTCGACCCCTGCGCCTCGACGATCATGAGGTACTGGTTCTGGTCCTTGACCTTGTAGACCTCGACCGCCTCGAACAGGTTTTCCGCCGTGTCGCTCATGATCCTCGTGTAGCTCGAGCCAAAGCTGCCTGGGAAGTTCCCGAGTGGCATGCTGGCGCGGTAGATGTTGCCGAGGTCGTCGGCGAAGAACATGTACATGTTCCTGTCGTCGGCGATGAGAGTCTGGTCGATGGGAGCCCCGACGGGGAGGGTGCCCGTGAACAGCTGCTGCTGCGCGGACCAGCTGTTGGGGTTGGTGGGGTCGCTCGAGGTGCGGTAGGAGAAGGTGTCCGGCCAGCCCCACTGGTAGGCGATCACCCAGATGTTCTTCGGGGCGAAGTAGAACAGCGTCGGCGCGACGGCACTGAAGGGCAACGTGTGCTGGGTGGCGCTGGCCATGTCGGACCAGTTCGTGAAGGGGCTGAAGCTCATCCCTCCCCAACTCTCCCCGGTGTCGTGAGAGGTGCCGTAGACCAGGTTCCGCCCGTTGTGGACGACGGCGCTGAAGTCCTTGAGCGACACCCATCCCGGCTTCGGGTTGGCCAGCGGGCCGGTCGATGACCAGCGGTACGTCGACGGCAGCGCGCATGCGCCGCTGCCCCCGTCAACCCGGACGAGCTGCCACTGCTGGTTGCTGCCGTTCAAGTCGCTCCACTGCACCACGCCGGCGCCGTCGGCGCTCGAGAAGCCCTGCACCTCGACCGCCTTGCCGCTGTTGCGGTTGACCAGCCGGACGTAGCCGCTGTCGGAGTCGGCCAGCCGGAACTGCTGGTTGGCGCCGTTGCCGTCGGCCCACTGCACGACCGCGGCACCGTCCGCTGTCGACCAGTTGAAGACGTCGAGCACCTTGCCGGAGTGCCGCGCGCGCAGCCGGTAGTAGCCGCCGCCGGAGTCCACGAACTGGAATTGCTGGTTGTTGGCGTTGGTGCGGGTCCACTGGACGAGGTTGCCGCCGTCGGCGGTCGATGCGCCGTTGATGTCGAGGGCCTTGCCGCTGTTGCGGTTCACCAGTACGTACCAGGCGCTGCTGTCCACCGTGGCGGCCGACACCGACGTGGGGGCCACCGTGAGCAGCCCGCCCACGGCCGTAGCGACTGCCGCAGCGGCCAACCCCGACCGCCACCGACGACGCCACCTCGCGGTGCGCGCAAACCCAATCGACATAGCATTTTTCCTTTCATCATTTGGGACCACCGGCATGAGGCGGGCGCATCGGCGCGGACTTCCGACGACACCCGCGCACGGGACAACGGCCCGGCAAGCAGCGTGTTAGCGCTAACATTTGCGAGCCTGATCCGGGTAGGAATATTTGGGGATTTAGGTGGTAGGTAGCCAATCAGCGGTGCGACTGAACTGGACATGTGGACTGTGAGCGATAACATCTATCGCGTCAAGATGTAACGGAGAGTTTTCCAGGAGAAGTCCCACGTGAGACGCAGGCTCTTGCCGAGGCTCGGCTTCAGCCCTTCCACTCGGCGATCGCACCCACGTCACGGACGAGGGCCTGGTTGGTTTCGTAGTTGCCTGGCTGCCAGTGCGCGTCGTGGGCGCGCAGGTCGTTCGGCGGGCAGTCGGCGGCAGGCGTCGCGGTGTAGACCGCCGGCAGCTTGAGGCAACATGACCCGAACGGGGAGGGCGAGGGCGTGGAGGTTTCATCGCCGTGGAACGCGTTCGAGGTGTGAACTCACCGGTGCCGGAGGACAGACCGCCAACGCGCCTCTCACGACGAACCGCGATCCTGTCCGGCGCCTTGGCCGCGTCGCTGGTGGCCGCCGGACTGCTGGCACACGGGCGTTCCAGCAGCCCTCACGCCGACGATCCGCTCATCGGGGAAGATCTGCCGACGGTGCCCGAGCCCGCCCCCACGAACGAGCCGGTCGAGGTCGTGTACTGCGCGGGATGGGACTCCGCCTCGCGTGCCCCGGTGTCACCGATGTCCGAGTCGGTCGCACGCGCCCAGGACGCCGCGGGCGGCCAGTACGCCGTGGTCTTGCTGGCCGGCGGAGTGGTGCGGGCAGTCGTGGAGGTGTGCGGGTCGGCGCACCACGCCGAGGTGTGGTTCATCGACGCCAACGGTCGCCGGTACCGGGGTGTCGCCTACCGGCGCTGGCCGGACGGGCGGTTGCGGCTGTTCGAGGTGCGCGGCTGGAGCTACGCCGAGCAGGACGCACCGGAGTTCGACGGCGACGAGCCGACGTTCCGGGCCCGTGTCCGCCGCGACGCAACCGCGGCGATCAAGGCGGTCTCGGTCGACACGGAGCTGTCCAACGGCGGCAAGCTCCAGACCTCGCGTGACTGGACGAACTGGCCGGAGCCGACGCGACCCCAGGAGGACATCGCCGCACCCGAGGTCGACGGCTGGCCGGTGCTCGCCGGCATGACCGGGCCCGTGACCGTCCGTTCCGGCCCCGAGGAAGTCCCCGCCACGTTCCCGTGGCGTCCGCCGCACCCGCTGCGCCCGCGCCACGTCACCGAACTCACCACCGACGGGGCGCGGTTCCGCACGCAGGACGGTCGCGCCCTGACCGTGAAGCAGATCCCCGCCGGCAAGATCCGGCTGCCCAGCGGCAAGTTGCTCGTCGGAGACCCCAGCTGGCTCGACGCCGCCTCCGCACCGCTGGCCGCGACGGCTCCATCCGGCGAGTATCCGGTGGACGTGTTCCAGGTGACGGAAAACGAGGCGCCGCAAACAACCTGGACGGTCGCGTGCCGAGTGACCGTCACGGACGCACTGGTCACGTCATGGCACTTGGCGTTGCGCGACGGCGACCACGAACTGGAACTGGGCGACGGCGAGTTCTTCGGCAACCCGGTGGACACCGCCACGCTCGCACTGGTCGATCACACCGGCGCGACGGCGTTCCCACGCACCGACATCGACGCCGCCATGACCGGCAAAGCCGCCTATCACACCCTTTCCGCCGGCCAGACCGACATGATCATCGTGCCGGGCTGGAGCGACGGCGCGTTCCCCGTGTGGCTCGGCCGCGCCGAGGACGGCTCCCTCAGCCGCTTCGTCCTCGACTTCCGGGTGCCCGAGCTGGCCACCGCCGAGCCCGGCTGATCTTGCCGGCGAACACTCATCCGAGCAGGCGCGCCGCCGGGTGGTCATCCAGCCCGTGCAGCGTGAGCGCGACCCGCACGGCACGGCGCACCAGACCAGGTACCGCCTCCACCGGCCCAGCGGCGAGGAACAGCGGCCGGCTGAAGTCCGCCAGATCCGGCTGCTCGTCCAGCTCCGGCTCGGCCGCGGGCATCAGCTCCACGTCGACCCGGCTCAGTGACGTGCCCACGAGACCACCGCCCGACCAGATCAGAGCGCCCATCCGGTCACCGATCCCGTCCGGGTCCCTGGGCAGCACCCGCACCAGCTCCGGCGCGGCGGTGTCGTCGCGCCGAATGCGGTCCAGCAGCATGGTGACGATGTTGTTGCCGAGCAACGCGGGGTGCTGCTCCCCCAGCTCGCGGACGACCCGCGCGCAAAACTCGCGCAACGCCACGTGCAGCACGGTGCGGTCGACTTCGGCGCTGCCGCCGGTGAACCGGGAGCGCACCACTGCGGCGTCGTTGCGGAACGTGAACTCGACGAGCCGTTCCACCTCGTACGCCTCGGAGTAGGAGTGGCCCTCCGCCACCGCGAGGTAGAGCCCCCTGGCGACGGAGAGGACCGGGACGGGCACCGGCCCGACCTTGAGGTCCTGCCGGCCCGCGGCGAAGCAGACCTCGCCGAGGAAGCAGTCGGAGCCGAGCACCCACTCGTCCGCCGTGGCGAGGTTGATGTGCTGCTGGTACGACTCGTACGACTCGTCGAGCCGGTAGTCGAGCATCAGCACGTCAACCTCACATCACGTCAACGGTGGTCAGCCCACCATGATGACAACCTTCCCAAGCGGTTGCTCATCCTCGTAGTACCGGAACGCCTGCACGGCATCCTCGAACGCGAACTCCCGGTCCACAACCGGGCGGAGGCGGTTGACCTCGATCGCGCGGTTCATCGCCTGGAACTGGGCCTGACTGCCGACGGCGATCGACCGGACGCTCGCACCGGTGCCGAACAGCACCCTCGGGTCGAACGCGGGCACGTCGCCGCCGACGAACCCGACGAGCGCCACCTGCCCGGACACCGCCACCGCTCGCAGCGACCGCGACAGGTCGCCGACCACGTCGACGACGCGGTCGGCGCCGCGGCCACCCGTCGACTTCCGCACCTCGGCGGGCCAGTCCGGTGTGGTGCGGTGGTTCAGCACCTCGTGAGCGCCCAGCGCCTTCAACCGTTGGGCCTTGTCGTGGGCGCTCGTGGTGGCGAGGACCTGGGCGCCGAGCAGTTCGGCGAACTGCACCGCGAACAGCGACACGCCGCCGGTGCCCAGCGTGACGACCGTGTCGCCCGCGTGGACGCCCGACAGTGCGTTCCAGGCCGTCACGGCGGCGCACGGAAGCGTCGCTGCCTCCGCGAACGACAGGTGCTGGGGCACCGGAACCAGCGCGGATTCCGGCAGGACCACCAGTTCGGCCAGCATCCCGTCCAACGACCCGCCGAGCTGGGGCAGGTGCTCGGGCCCGAACGGGCCGTCCAGCCAGCTGGGGAACAACCCGGCGATGACCCGGTCGCCGACTCGTGTCCGTTGAACACCAGGCCCCAGCGCCACCACCTCACCGGCGCCGTCCGACACCGGAACCAGGTCCGGCTTGACCGGCAGCACGTAGGTGCCGCGCAGCACGAGGAGCTCCCGGAAGCTGAGTGACACCGCCCGCACCGCCACCAGCACCTCGCCCGGTCCCGGTACCGGCGCGGGTGTCTCCCTCAGGGTCAGCCCGTCGATCCCCGCACCGCTGATCGCCCGCCAGCTACGCATCCGCGGCCTCGCGCGGCGCGCTCTTGCTGTACCCGAGCGCTTCCACGATCAGCCCGTCCCGGACCCGCATCAGGTTCACGCCACGCACGTGGTCAGGCGGGCCGGCGAACGCGGCGTTGAACCGGTTGATCACTTCACTCACATCGGTCATGAACCGATCTTGTGAGCTCCGGCGAGGCCGGACAATTCCCTGTGAGGAATGGGCACACGCCATCGCGACCGGCTGGGAAGGAACACGTGCGGACGATCGAGAACCACAGCGCTCTGGGGAGCGAGCTGCGCCGGTGGCGCGACGCACGCCGAGTCAGCCAGCTGGAGCTGGCCACGAGGGCGGGCACCACCCAACGGCATCTGAGCTTCGTGGAAACCGGCCGCTCGCTTCCCGGCCGCCCTCTCGTGCTGCGCCTCGCCGAGTCGCTGGACCTGTCGCTGCGGGAACGCAACGCGCTGCTGATCGCGGCCGGCTACGCGCCCGCGTTCGGGGAGACGAACCTTGACGATCCCCGGATGCGCCCGGTGCGCGAAGCGCTGCACCAGGTGCTCACCGGGCACATGCCCTACCCGGCGCTGGTCGCGGGCCCGCTCGGGCAGATCGTCGCCGCCAACGATGCGATCGGCGTGCTCACCGAAGGCGCCGCGCCGGAACTGCTGGCCGGCCCGATGAACATCTGGCGGCTGGCGCTGCACCCCGGCGGCATGGCCGCTCGGGTGAAGAACCTGGCCGTCTGGGGCAGGCACGTGATCGAAGGCCTGCGTGCCAGGGCTGCGCGCCACCCCGATCCGCAGCTCAGCGAGTTGATCACCGAACTGTCCGGGTACCTGCCGGACGCACCGCCGCCCGGCCTTGACTACCTGGGCTTCGCGGTCCCGTTGCAGCTGCACACACCGGCCGGCACCCTCCAGCTGCTCACGACGCTGACGTCGTTCGCCACCGCCGTCGACGTCACCCTCGCCGAGCTGCACCTGGAGGCCTGGCTGCCAGTCGACGAGACCACCGCCGAAATCCTCCGGCGCCCGGCCATGTCGTCGTGAGCGCTTGCGCGGACGTGTTGCGCGGAACCCGAAGTACCTACAATATTGAAAGATGTCGAAGCAAGAGGCAAGCTGCTGCGAGCCGCTGTCGGAGGGACCGCTCGCCGAGCAACAGGCGGCGGAGCTGTCGACGATGTTCAAGGCGCTCGGCGATCCGGTGCGCCTGCGGCTGCTGTCGATGATCGCCTCACAGCCCGACGGTGAGGTCTGCGTCTGCGAGCTCACGCCGGCGTTCGACCTGTCTCAGCCGACGATCTCGCATCACCTCAAGCTGCTGCGCCAGGCGGGTCTGGTCGACTCGGAACGCAGGGGCACGTGGGTGTACTACCGCGTGCGCCCGGAGACGACCGACCGGATGGCGGCGGTGCTGAGCAGCGTGAGCAGCGAACGGCGCGTGGTCACGGCCTGAGGGCCAGGGCGGCGGAGATCTTCGCGACCGTCGCTTTCGCGGTCGACCCCACGCCGATGAGGGTCGCGGACGCGGGACCGGTCCAGCTTCCGTACCCGAGCAGATGCAGGCGCGGTTCCTCCACGGCGGACGTGCCGTCGACGGCGACGCGTCCTTCGGTGTCGCGCAGTCGCAGCGGAGCGAGGTGACTGAGGGCGGGCCGGAATCCGGTGCACCACACCACGGCATCAGCTTCGGACAACGCCGCGGTGTCCATTTGTGTGGCGACAAGCAGACCGCTGTCGCGTGCCTCGCGCACGGGCGGCACTGCCACGATGTCCCCGAGGTCACCGACCCCGCCGCGTCGCGTGGCGATGTCGAACAGGGCTTTGCCGTCGATCTCGTCCGGCATGTACCGCGGTGGCCGGCGGGTCATCCAGGTCAGGTTGGTGTGCGGCAGCAGGTCGGCCGCGATCTGTGCGCCGGAGTTGCCGCCACCGACCACGACGACCTTCTGTCCCGCGAACTCGAGCGGGTCGTGGTAGTCGGCGGTGTGCAGTTGGCGGCCGGGCAGGTCGAGCAGCGGCCGGAACGGCCGCCACCACGTGCCGGTCGCGCTGATGACGTGTCGCGCCGACCAGGTTCCGGCGTCGGTGTGCACCAGGAGCCGGTCCTCGCCGCGGCTGACCGAGGTCACCTGAACGGGCCGATGAACGGGGACGTCGTAGCGCTTCTCGTAAGCGGCGAGGTAGTCGACGACGTGGTGTGCGGTCGGGTATCCGTCCGAAAGGGACGGCATGGGCCAGCCGGGCAGCGAGCTGTGGCGCGCGATGGAGAACAGGCGCAGGGAGTTCCACGTCTGCGGCCACGCTCCGCCCGGCAGCGGCTGTGCGTCGAGCACCACGTGGTCGACGCCCGCGCGGCGCAGGTAGTAGGCGGCGGCCAGCCCTGCCTGGCCGCCGCCGATCACCACGACGTCAGACCTGAGCACGGGCAGCCCCATGGTGCTCAACAGGTTCTCCTGGGTGCAGCGTCTGATCCGGGCTCGTCATGACGATCACCCTAGCGACCTGGATTGACAACCGTCGATACAAGAGGTGTGATCTGCATCGACGAACGCCGCGGCACTGCTGCAGCCTCCGACGTGGTGATCACGATGGGCTGTGGCGACACCTGCCCGGTGTTCCCCGGCAAGCGCTACCTCGACTGGCAGCTCGAAGACCCCGCCGGCCTGGTCGCCGAACTGCTCGGCTAACGAGGCACGCCGGCGGTCGACAACGCGGCCGCCAGCACCCCGATCGCCCCCAGCACCACGAACACCGCTGGATAACCACCCAGCCACGAGGCCATCGCACTGCCTGCCCACGGAGCGATCGCCGCGGTCAGTGTCACCGGCACGGCGAGCAGGCCGCTCAACTGTCCATAGTGGACCGCACCCCAGCGGTCCGTGATCGCCGTCGCCTGCACCAGCGTGAAGATGCCGCGTGCCACGCCGGCGAGCACCGCTCCCGCGATCAGCAGCAGAGCCGGACCTGGCACCACGCCCAGCAGCGTCGTGATCACCGCACTCGCGAGCAACACGAGCGCCGTCCGGGTGCGCACCGACGTCTTCGCGGTCAACCTCGCGTAGCCCAGCCGACCGAGGACCTGGCCCACCCCACCGAGGCCCAGGGCCACGGCGGCCGCTGATGTCGACATGCCGCGTTCGGTCAGCAGGGGCACGAGGTTGACCACGACCGCGTACACGCTGAACGCGGCCAGGCTCATCGCGACCGTGAGCACAAGGAAAGGCTTGCTGCGTGCCACGGCGGACGGGCGGTGCTCCGTCTCGTGCTCGATCGGCGGCCACGGCAGCCGCAAGCCCCACAAGTGCAGCGGAATCGTTGTGACAGCGAGGAAGCCGGCCAGCACGAGGTAGGTGGTGCGCCAGTCCAGGTAGGCGTTGAGGACAGCGGTCAGCGGCGCGAACACCGTGCTGGCCAGCCCCGCCACCAGTGTCACGGCCGTCAGCGCTGTTACGCGCTTCGGCCCGTACCAGCGGGTCAACGCGGCGAACGCGGGTGCGTAGAACACCCCGGCCATCGCGACACCGGCCAGCAGCCACGCGACCGTGAACCACGCCAACGACTGCGCGGTCGCCAGCGCTATCAGCGCCGGGACGGCGATGACCGAGCCTGCGGTCATGATGGCTCGGGGACCGTGCCGGTCGAGCAGTCTCCCGACCGGCACACCCACGAGCGCCGCCACGACCTGGCTCGCGGAGAACCCGGCCGTGATGGCGGCCAGCGACCATCCCGTGCGCGCGCTGATCGTCGGCAGCAGCACCGGGAACGCGTAGAAGAGCACACCCCAGCTGATGATCTCGGTGGTGCACAACACGATCAGGACGCGGCGCAGCCCGGCATCGATACCGGGCTGCGCCGTCGTCTCAACGTGCACTGGCCGCGAGGCCGATCGACACGTCGACCGTCTCAGGCGCACTGCAGCATCCGCCGCTGTTCTTCTGCTCCGCCGGTGCGTCGAACACGCCGGCACCACCGCACACGCCGGTCTCCGGCAGCACGAGCTCGACACGTCCGGCCGACTCGTGGTCACCGGCGATCGCGGCCACGACCGAGCGAGCCTGCTCGTAGCCGGTCAGCGACAGGAACGTCGGCGCGCGTCCGTAGCTCTTCATGCCCACCAGGTACACGTTCGGCTCCGGGTGACGCAGCTCCGCCTCACCGTGGGGGTAGACCGTGCCGCAGGAGTGGACGTTCGGGTCGATGAGTGGCGCGAGCTTCGTCGGCGCCTGCAACACCGGGTCGAGGTCGAGGCGGATCTCCGACAGCCACGACAGGTCCGGCCGGAACCCGGTCAGCACCACGATCTCGTCGATGCCCTCGACCTGGTGGCCGTCGAACGACTCCAGCGTGAGGCTGCCGTCCGCCGCCCGTTCGACGGATGCCGTGCGGAACCCCGTCACCGTCTCGATGTGACCGGCCTCGGCTGCCTTCCTCGCACGCAGCCCCAACGCACCGCGCGCCGGGAGCTGGTCCGCTTCGCCACCGCCGAAGGCGTTGCCGACCGCGCCGCGCCGGAGCAGCCACACGATCTTCGTGCCGGGTTCATGCTCGGCCAGGTCCGCCAGCGCCACCAACGCGGTCAACGCCGAGTGCCGCTGCCCGCGACCGCGATCCGCTTGCCCGCGTACCGCGCCCGTTCCACCGCGAGGTCCGGCACGCGGTAGTTGATCCGCGCGGCCGCCGCCTTCTCCCCTGCCGCGGGAAGACCGTCACCGCCCAGCGGGTTCGGCGATCCCCAGGTGCCGGAAGCGTCGACAACCGCTCGTGCCGTGATCCGCTCCTCCCCGTCCGCGGTCAGCACGTGCACGGTCACCGGCTCGTCTTCACGTCCGGCGTCGACCACCCGGTCACGGCCACGCCGCGCGACGCCCACAACCCGTGCACCGAGCCGCACCCGGTCGCCGAGGCACCGCGGCCAGCGGCCGGCAGGTACGACTCCGCCCACTCCGCGCCAGTCGGGTAGCGCCACCGTCGGGACGCACCCAGCCGGTCGGCGTCAGCAGACGCTCGGCCGCCGGGTCGACCAGCTCGCTCCATCGCGAGAACAACCGGACGTGGTTCCACTGCGACACGGCGGCACCGGCCCGGTCGCCCGCCTCCAGCACGAGCACCTGCTCGCCCCGTTCGACCAGGTGTGCCGCCGCGGACAAACCCGCAGGTCCAGCACCCACCACGACGACTGGCAACTCGCTCACGACGCACCCCTTGTATCGACACATTTCGAATCAACACCAGGGACTGTATCGACCGGGATCGATTGACGCAACCATCGATTTGCGTCGATACTTCAGCCATGACCACGACAGCGGCCTCACCGGCCGTGCTGCCCACCGACGACGCCGCAACGTACGCGGACTGGTTCGCGTGCCTCGCCGAGCCGACGCGCGTGCGGCTGCTGCACGCGGTCGCGACGGCGGGACGCTCGATGACCGTCGGTGAGCTGACCGAACTGCTCGGAATCAGCCAGTCCACCTGCTCGCACCACGTGCGCAAGCTGGCCGAGGTCGGCTTCGTGCGAGTGCACAAGGAAGGCACCGCCACGCACGTCTCAGTCAATCCGTCCTGCTGCACCGGCCTCCCACATGCGGCCGACGTCGTCATGGGCGTGCTCGCACCCCGCCCGTGCTGCCCGGACGACCTGCCGCTCGACGTCACCGTGCGCGCGATGCGCGACGACGACTGGACCGCCGTGCGCCGCATCTACGCCGAGGGCATCGCCACCGGCGATGCGACGTTCGAAACCGAAGTCCCCCAACGCAGGGCGCTCGACGCCAAGTGGCTGCGCGACCACCGCTGGATCGCCGAGGTCGATGGCGCGGTGGCGGGCTGGGCGGCGGCCGCACCGGTGTCCACACGGGACTGTTACGCCGGTGTGGCCGAGCACTCCGTCTACGTCGCCGCCGACTTCCGTGGCCGGGGAGTCGGCAAAGCCTTGCTGCACAAGCTCGTCAACGCCGCCGACGCCGCGGGCCTGTGGACGTTGCAGACCTCGATCTTCCCCGAGAACCGCGCCAGCCTTGCCCTGCACCACTCTGCGGGCTTCCGCACCCTCGGCGTCCGCGAACGCATCGCGCAGCACCACGGGGTGTGGCGCGACACCGTCTTCCTCGAACGCCGCGCGGCCGACTAGACCTCCGGATCAGCTCAGCGAGAGCTGCTCACGGTGGAAGTCGAAGTGCCGCACCGGGAACCGGTACAGGTCCGCCACCGTCATGAACTCGCGGAAGAACGGGTCCCACCGAGTCGGATACGGCATCCCTTTCGCCAGGCTGCTGTCGGTCTCGCGGTCGAGACGCCGATGCAACGCCGCGATGGTGCGATCGCACAACACCACCATCGCCCTGCGAGGCATCACGCTGCCGCCGAGCCACGAACCCGCGAAGTTGACCACGTCGAACGGCTTCGTGCCCGCGTTGAGCAGCCTCGCCCAGCCGCGGCCCGCCCACGACGGCAGCCGGGCGACGATCTTCGTCAGAGCCAGCAACGCCCGCATGATCAGGAAGCCGAGCAGCATGTGGAACAGCAGCTGCCGGTTGGTCCACCGCGTGCCGTTTGAGCGGTGTCGCAGCTCATCGTTCGTGGCGCTGTCCAGCAACGTGCGAAACGTCGCCCTCGCACGCTCGAAGTCGTCGTGAACGGCCTGCGTGTCCACAACCGCAAGTGTGCGCCGGTGGATTCAGCGGGGGAAGAAGCGCTCCATGTCGCGCGGTTTCGTCACTGCTGAGCCACGGGTAGCCTGGAAGTGTCGACGACCGGCGAGCAGCGCCGGCGCTGGCTTTTCACGACACACGATCGCCCGAGACCCCGGCGGCGCAAACGCTGTTGCCGGAGGTACGCGACGTGAGCACGACAGATTCCCGCGTTCGGGCTGCACCGCAGCCGATGCTCGCGGGTGAGAAGACCCCGTTCGAGATGTTCCTGGTCAAACTCTTCGCGCTGATTCCCGCACTGGCGCTGGCTGCCGCGGTTCCGCTCGCGTGGGGATGGGGCCTCGACTGGATCGACATCGGTCTCGCCGCGTTCTTCTACACCGCCACCAGCCTCGGCGTGACGATCGGATTCCACCGCTACTTCACCCACGGTGCTTTCAAGGCCACTCGCGCGCTGCGGATCGGGCTCGCGCTCACCGGCAGCATGGCGATGCAGGGCCCGATCATCGGCTGGGTCGCCGACCACCGCCGCCATCACGCCTACGCCGACCGCGAGGGCGATCCGCACTCCCCCTGGCTGTTCGGCACGTCGGCCGTCGCGCTGGCAAAGGGTTCTGGCACGCGCACATGGGCTGGATGTTCCGGCGCGAACTGACCAACGCCGCCCGCTTCGCGCCCGACCTGCTCGCCGACGCGGACATCCAGCGCGTCAACCGCTGGTTCCCCGCGCTGACGGCCGTCACGCTCGTCGCGCCGGCGGCGGCGGGTGGGCTGATCTCCTGGAGCTGGTGGGGCGCGGTGACCGCGTTCTTCTGGGCCGGTCTCGTGCGGGTGGCCGTGCTGCATCACGTCACGTGGTCGGTCAACTCGATCTGCCACATGATCGGCGACCGGCCGTTCGAGGCGCGTGACAAGTCCGCGAACTTCTGGCCGCTCGCGATCCTGTCGATGGGCGAGTCCTGGCACAACTCCCACCACGCCGACCCCACGTGCGCGCGCCACGGCGTTCGCCGCGGTCAGATCGACATCTCCGCGCGGCTGATCCGGGTGTTCGAGATCCTCGGCTGGGCCACCGCCGTGCGCTGGCCGCGACAGGAGCGGTTCGCGCGCAAGCTCAAGGCGGACACCTGCGGCCGAACAGTGGCCGAACCCGACGGTGGTGAGCACTAAGATCGGTGACCAACGACCGCCCCGGCCCCCGGCGGTGCCACGCACCACCAAACTCCGGTCCGGGGTGCTGCCTGTCATGATCGGGCTTTCCGATGTCGCGTGGCTGGAGGAAGACACCCGCGCGTTGCGGGAGATGGACTACCGCAGTGGCGGTGAGAGCTGTCTCGACGGTGTTCGGCTGCGGATCCGCGAAAGTCTTCCGCTGCTCACCGCGACCGCGCCTGAGCACGTGCGGCAGCGGCTGCACGTCGCCTTGGCGGATCTGCGCAATCTGGCGGGCTGGGTGTGCTTCGACGCCGGCCTGGTCAACAACGCGCACAACCACTTCTGTCACGCGCTGGTACTGGCAGGGCTTGCTCGTGCGGACGGGCTGACCGCCAACGTCTGCTACCGGCTCGGCCGCGTGTTCCTGCACCACGGACACCTCGACGAGGCGTTGCGGTACTTCGAACTCGGGCAGCTCGCGGCCTCCCGGTCCGGCGACGACCTCGCGGCCAGCATCCTGTCGGTCAACGAGGCGTGGGCGTGTGCCAAGAAGGGCGCCGAGCACGGCGCCCGCACCCTGCTCGACCGCGGTCAGGAGCAGTTCACCGCCGCGAACCGCACCGGCGTCGTGGCTGGCTGGGCGGAGTTCTTCACCGAGGCGGATCTGTCCGGACTGGCCGGCGCCGTGCACACGGACCTGGCAGGCACCGCGGGGCGGCAGTACGCGCGGAGCGCCGTTTCGTTGCTCACCACGGCGGTCAACGGGTACGGCGGGGGCATGGTCCGCAGCCGAACGCTCAGCCTGATCCTGTTGTCCACCAGCCATCTGATCGAAGGGAACGTCCAGGTCGGCGTGGACACCGGACTGCGGGCGCTGGCGGCGTCGGAAACCATGGGCTCGGCCCGCGTGCGCGATCGTTTCCGCCCGCTCGCGTCGCAGGCGCGCAACCACCCCGACCACGCCGGCGCGCGGGAGCTCGCTGAGCGGATCGACGCCGGTAACACCACACCGGCGCCGCCGGTGCCGTGAGCGATCAGGCCCAGCCTGGGCCGTGGCACCTGGAGGTGCTCACCGACGAGCAACGCGCGGTGCTGAAGCTGCGCGTCGTTCACGGTCTGTCCGCCGAGCAGACGGCACTGGTGCTGGGCTCCACTCCGGCGGCGGTGCGCCTGGTGCAGCACGAGGCACTCGAAGCGCTTCGAGCGGTGATCGCACGGGCGTGGCCCCTCCCTCCGTGAACCGCTCCACGTGGGATGCTCTTCACAACGGAAGGCGGAGCCGGTGAGCGGTGAGCGACTGGCCAAGGTGCTGGCACACCTCGCCAACGACGCGGCGGCCCGCGGCATCACGGCTTCCACCGAGGCGGCGTGCGAGGCGTCCGTCGTGCTGATCGGGGTGAGCGGCGCCCAGCTGACCCTGATGAACGGCACGGGCCGGGGCGAGTCCCGGTATTCCACGAACGAGATCGGCAGCCAGCTCGACAACCTGCGGTTCACCCTGGGCGAGGGACCGTGCGAGGACGCGGTGCGAACCGGTGTGCCGGTGCTGGTGGAAGAGCTGGACTCCTGGGAGAACCGCCAGAGGTGGCCCCTTTTCGTGCCGGCCGCCAACGCCGCCGGCGCACGAGCGGTGTTCGTGTTCCCGTTGCGCAGCGGTGCGATCCGGATCGGTGCGCTCGTGCTGCACCGGACGAGCCCGGGACCACTGACTCCCGAGCAGGTCTATGACGCACACGTCGTGGCGGACATCATCATGTCGTTGCTGCTGGACGAGTTGACGCGCCTGCACCTCGACGCCGACGTTCCTCCAGCCGACGGGGTGCCGCTCAGCCGTGCCGAGGTGCACCAGGCCACCGGGATGCTGTCCGTCCAGATGGGGGTGACCATGGACGAAGCACTGGTGCGACTGCGTGCACACGCGTTCGCTCTTGACCAGTCGGTCGTCGAGGTCTCCCGGGACATCGTCGCCCGGCGCTTGCGACTGAGTCCGGAGGGCTGGGCTGATCCCAGATGATCGCTTCTCCGTCCGGCGACCGACCAACAGAGGTGGCTCCCATGTCCATGGAGAATCTGGCGGAGACCTTCGTCGAGCTGGCCGACACCCTGGTGGCCGACTTCGACCCGGTCGAGTTCATGCACCTCCTGGCCGACCGCTGCGTCACCACGCTGCATGTGGACGCCGCCGGCATCCTGCTCGTCGACCACCACGGTGAGCTGCAGGTGGTCGCCGCCTCCAGCGACCGTGCCCGGTTGCTCGAGCTCTTCGAGCTCCAGCACCGGCAGGGCCCGTGCATGGAGTGCTATCTCACCAGCGCGCCGGTGACGGTCGCCAGCTTCACCGAAACGCCGCAACGATGGCCCGAGTTCTCCTCGGTGGCCGGGGATGCCGGGTTCGGTGCTCTGCACGCGCTGCCGATGCGGTTGCGCGAGCAGACCGTCGGTGCGCTGAACCTGTTCACCGTCGCCGAGGGAGTGCTGAGCGAGCCGACGCTCAGGGTCGCGCAGGCCATGGCGGACGTCGCCACCATCGGCCTGCTGCAGGCCCAGGTCATCAGTCATCGCGAGCTGCTCGCCGTGCAGCTGCAGAAGGCGTTGCAGAGCAGGGTGCTCATCGAACAGGCGAAGGGCGTGCTCGCCGAGCGCCTGCAGATCGACATGAGCCGGGCGTTCGAGACCCTGCGCCGGTATTCGAGGAGCCACAACGAGTACCTCAGCAAGGTGGCGGAAGATGTCATCGCCGGCACGATCGACATGTCCGCGCTGAAGGTCGTCAGTACGGCAGACCTGTCGGCACGACGCCCACAGCAGTAGCCAGGCTAATCCACTGTGGACAGACTCATGGCGTTCTCGCGGAAAGCGGCGCGCATCATGGTCTGGTGGGCGGTGGACGGGTCGGTGTCCGGCGGCACGAGGAGCAGAGTGAGGCGGCGCCGGTCAGCCGCGACGACGCTCACGGTGTGCGGCGGCCTGGACCAGAACCCGCTGAGCCGGACCCGGACACCGCCGATGGCGATCTGGCTCGGCGCGGTGTCCCACTCGGTCAGGTTGTAGCTCACCCGCGGGATCTCGCCCAGCCGAACTGCCAGCACCGCGAGCAGCGTGGGCAGTTCGGCGGCGAGGTCCCGGGAACGCGGCCACCACGCACCGTCAACATCCCCCGTGGTGAGCGCCTTCGGCCGCAACCGCAATCGCAGCGGATACCGAGGCTGCTCAGTGGCCGTGACGGCCGGTGAGGTGATGGAAAGGTGAGGGGCCGACATCATTCCGGAACTCCCGTCTCCGGCCGAAATGGGGCCGGTTCAGGTTTCGCCGAGCACGACATGAGCTTGACCGCCCAGGTACGAGATGCTCTCGACAAAATCGACACTACTCTCTTTCCACCGTGATCGGCGGGAAAGATGTCGGATATCTTCGACCGCCGGACCACCCTGTCTGCGCTGCTAGACGCCGTGTTCCGGCTGCTCGGCCGTTCGAGGGCCGAATTCTCGGCCCACCTTCAGCAGATGGCTGACGCAGGTGGCGCGAAATGGGTAAAATGTTTGATCTCGGCCACGCCGGGGCTACTCTGAGAAAAACCGCCCGGACCCTGCGGTCTCTCTGATCTCGCGAGGAGATGTCAGTGAGCACCGTCAGCGGCAACGCATGAACGCGGTTCCGGCAGATGTGTCAGTGATGGCCGCGTACGAGAAGCAGGCCGCCGTTCGCCATGTCTGCATCGCCTGCGGAGTCAGGACGAACGCGGTCGGCACGGCGATCTACCTGCGGGCGGGCAGAGGCGCCGTCCGCCCGTTCGAGAGCACCGGCTGCTGCGGCGAGGAGATCGCGGAACTGCAGACCGTGCACGAGGAGGGACCGGCCTCCGCGGCGACGCGGCAGAACTGGCCGGTGCTCGTGCCGGATCTCACGAACTCCTCGATCGCGGCGCGCTGGCCGTTCTTCACCCCTGCCGCGATCGCGACCGGGGTTGCGGCGGTGTTCGCGTTCCCGTTGACGATGGGCGCGCTGTCGCTCGGTGCACTGGAGGTCCACCGCGACACCGACGGCTCACTGACGCCGGGCGAGATCGCCGAGGTGGTGCAGCTGGTCGGCGTGGCGATGACCCTGCTGCTGGACCAGTCGGCGTGAGAGGTGGCACAGGTGCCGGACCAACGGGTCGCACAGACCTTCGTCGAGCTGGCTGACACGCTCGTGGAGCGGTTCGACAGCATCGAGTTCCTGCACGTGCTGGCCGAACGTTGTGTCGAGCTGCTGACCGTGGACGCCGCCGGGGTCCTGCTGGCTGACGAACGGGGTGCGCTCGAGCTGGTGGCCGCCTCCAGCGAACTGCCTCTGGAGCGGTTCCCGCTCCCGAGCGAAGAAGGCCCGTCCGAGAAATGTTTCCACTCCGGACAGACAGTGCGGTGCCCCGACCTGCGCGTGCAACCACAACGGTGGCCGCGGTTCAGCGTCGCCGCGCTGGAGCTCGGGTTCGCCGCGGTCGACGCGGTGCCGATGCGGTTGCGGGACGAGGTCATCGGTTCGTTGAACCTGTTCCGCACCTCACCTGGCGCACTCCCCGAAGGGAGTGCGGCGCTGGCGCAGTCGTTCGCGAACGTCGCGACGATCAGCCTCCTCCAGGTGCGGGCGATCCGGCAGAACGAGATGCTCGCCGAGCAGCTGCAGGCCGCACTGACGAGCCGTGTCGTGATCGAACAGGCCAAGGGTGTGCTGACCGAACGCCTGCAGATCGATGTCGCGGACGCCTTCTCCCTCATGCGGACCTACGCCCGCAACACCAACCAGCTGCTGTCCGACGTCGCCCAGCAGGTCACCGCCCGGTCACCGGAGGTCGGCGGGCTGACGAGGATCAACCAGCCGCGGCCCCGCTGGTAGCTCAGGGCACACGAGCGCGCCGGCGAGGTCGGTGTGGAGGTCGAGCACGCGGGCCAGTCCGGTGATCATCAGGGGTCGGCGCACCTGGCGGGTACGTGCGATCACACACAGCTTGCGATCGGCGAGCAGTGCCGCCTCCCTCACGACGACCAGAACGGTGAGACCGGCCGCGCAGAAGAAGCTCACCTCACCGAGGTCGAGGATCAGGTGGTGGGTGGATCGCCCGTGTGCCATGAGACGGTCGAGCAACAACGGACAGTTCGTCCCGTCCACCTCGCCGTGCACGGCGACCACGACCGCCCCGGACGGGACGGCTCGCGCAGTGACGGTCAGGAGCTCAGCACCGGCCCTGTCGATCGGAGCGGGATGCACGGTGACATTCGTGGTGTGATCGAGATGTGCCACGGGACGCTCCTCGGTCGGCTGACGCCACGCCGGGGTCCAGGGCACTTGGCCCAGACGCTACACCCTGCCCCGGACAACGCGGAATCGTCGGCCGGCCGGTCTCGCCCGTAGTCACTCCACAATAGACAGTTGTCGTCCGGATGCCTTCTGCGGAAGCCGGGTTCCGGCGTAGCGTTGGGTCATCGACGACTCTGCGAGCGGGGAACGACCCCGCACCGGCTCGACCAGGGTCACCGGGAGGATCCGGGCGAGCGCCGCCGTGATGGCGGGCGTTCTCGTGCTTCTCGCGGCCACCCTGGCGATGATGCTCGGCGTCTCAGAGGCGAGCACGGCGCTGCTGGGCGTGCTGGGATGGCTGGTCGCACTGGCGGCACGCCTGCCGGTGCTGGCATCGGCAGGGCGGCTGCACGCGGTCAGGCGGCGCGACACCATCCTCGCGGTGGCGTCGGGGATCACCGACGAGGTGGTCAGGCTCGCGCTCGTGCTGATCGTCGTCAGTGGTGCCGGATCGGCGCTCTGGGCGGGCTTCGGCTGGGCGTTGGCCGAGCTCGTGTTCGTGGCCGCCACCCAGCTCACGCAGTTCAGCTGGCCCATCGGTCGACAGGCGGCCGAGCAACTGAGGTCGCAGGGCGGGTTCATCAGCACGCATCCCGTGCACGGTGGCGTTCGCGGCATCACCGCGACCGTGTTCCATCTCGGTGCGACCCTGCTCCTGGCGGCCGGACCGTGGTGGGTGCCGGTCACCGCGTCCGCGCACGTCGCGGTGGACGTGGCGTTCGCCCGGTGGGCCCGGCGACGACTGGTGCCGGTCGAACTGCTCGGCGCCGCCGTGAGCGCGGTGCTCCTCCTGGCAGGGCTGGTGACCTCCGTCTGGAGCTGAGAAACGAGCAGGAGCGTGCACCGAGACGGTGGCACGCTCCTGCGGAGGGCGGTGAGTGAGTCAGTCCTTCTTGAAGGCGTACTCGACCTTCTCTGCCGACTCCTTGAGGTGACCCTTCGCCTGGTCGACCTTGCCCTCGGTTCTTCCCGACACCTGAGTCTCAGGTGCGACGTCCACCCCAGGATGCCCGCCTGGACGACCCTCAACCCTCGGACGGCGGCGGGTCCACCGGGTTTGCCAGTAGCATGAAGGGGAATCCCTATCAGAGGCGCTGCGAACGTCGCCGCCTCACCGATGACCCCAGACCCCGGCGTCGGAGACCGACGCCGGAGGTACACACGTTGTGAGCACCAGAGCGGATCGACGATTCCGCTCGCCTCATCCGGAGGTTCTCCCCGGCGGGCCGGGCGACGAAGGCGCGCAGACCATCCACGACGACGCGCCGCCCACGCGCAGCGCGATCCCCGCCGCACTGCGTGTCAGCGCGGCACTGAGCTGGCGCTTTCTCGTCGTGGTCGCGGCGCTCTACGTCATAGGTTTCATCTTCGGCAGGCTGGCGGCGCTCGTCGTCCCACTCGCGATCGCACTGCTCCTGGCGGCACTGCTCGCGCCGGCTGTGGGCTTTCTGCTGAAGCACCGGGTTCCCAGGGCCCTCGCCACCGTTCTCGTGCTCGTCGGTGGGCTGGTCGTGCTCGGCGGACTGCTCACGTTCGTCGTGATGACCTTCATCAACGGCCTGCCGGACCTGACCGCGCAGCTGGCCCGCAGCATCGACGCGGTGTCCGGCTGGCTGGTCAACGGACCGCTGCAGCTGAGCGAGACACAGCTGCGGGACTTCGCGGACCGGATCGTGAAAACCTTGCAGGACAACCAGTCCGGCATCACGGCGGGTGCCGTTACCACCGCCGCGACGGTCGGCGAGACCTTCGCCGAGATGCTCCTGGTGCTGTTCTCGCTCGCGTTCTTCCTCTACGACGGCCCCCGGATCTGGCAGTTCCTCATCCGAGTCGTCCCCAGCCCGACCCGCCGGCGAGTCGATGTCGCGGGCAGGCGCAGCCTCGCCGCGCTGGTCAGCTACATCCGTGCGACCGGGGCGGTGGCGGTGGTGGACGCGGTCGGCATCGGCATCGGACTCGCCGTGCTGCGCGTGCCCCTGGCGGTTCCGCTGGCCGCGCTGGTGTTCATCTGCGCGTTCGTCCCCATCTTCGGCGCTGTGGTGGCGGGTGCCGTGGCCGTCCTCATCGCACTCGTCGCGAACGGTCCCGTCACCGCGGCGATCGTCCTGATCATCGTCATCGCGGTGAACCAGCTGGAAAGCCACATCCTGCAACCGTTCCTGCTGGGACGGGCGGTCAAGTTGCATCCGCTCGCGGTGGTGCTGGCCATCGCGGCCGGGCTGCTCGTCGCGGGAATCGCGGGCGCGTTGCTCGCGGTTCCGCTGCTGGCGGTGCTCAACTCCGCGGCGCGCTCCCTGCTCAGCGAAGCAGACGAACACGTGTTGCCCGCCGACGTGCACACCAGCCAACCGGAGGCGTCCGGACCGGACGAGCCCGGGCTGGACACCGAAGCCGAGAAATGAGAGCCGACGACGGCTTTTCACACCCAAACCATCCGGAGCAGATAGATGACCTCAACGCACGACGTACTGACAGCCACGGACGACCGCCCGCGCGGCAGCGACTTCGCCCGCCTCACCAAGGAGCTCAAGGCCGCCGGGCTGCTGAACCACCGGCGCGGCTACTACCTGGCGCGGATGGCGGTCAACGCGCTGCTGCTCGGCGCGATCGCCGTGACGTTCGCGATGCTGGGCAACTCCTGGTGGCAGGTGGTCACAGCGGCCGTCCTGGCCGTGGCCTCGACGCAGCTGGCGTTCATCGGACACGACGCGGGACATCGGCAGATCTTCCGCAGCCACCGCCACAACGACGTTGTCGGGCATCTGCACGGCAGCCTCACCGGCATCAGCTACCAGTGGTGGGTGGCCAAGCACAACCGTCACCACGCCAACCCCAACCACGAGGACCACGATCCGGACATCGAGATCCACGCCCTCGCCTTCAGCCGCGCGCAGGCCGCCGGCAAGCGCGGCCTGTACAGCTGGATCACCAAGTACCAGGCGTTCCTGTTCTTCCCGCTGCTGTTGGCTGAGGCGGCCGTGCTGCGGATCTCCGGCCTGGTCGCGTTGTGCCGCAACGAACTGCGCAACCCGTGGCGGGAAGCCGCGCTCCAGATCATGCCGTTGGCCGCCTACCTGGCGGCGGTGTTCCTCGTGCTCTCCCCCGTGAAAGCGGTCGTGTTCATCGCCGTGCACCAAGGCCTGATGGGCGTCTACCTGGGCTGCTCGTTCGCGCCGAACCACAAGGGCATGCCGATCATCGCCGAAGGCCAGCGGCTGGACCACCTCCACAAGCAGGTGCTGACCTCGCGCAACGTCACCGGCGGCCGGTGGGTCGACGCCCTGCTCGGTGGTCTCAACCACCAGATCGAGCACCACCTCTACCCGCACATGCCCCGCCCGAACCTGCGTCGCGCGCAACCTCTCGTCGAGGACTTCTGCATCCGGATCGGCATCCCCTACAGCAAAACCACCCTGCGTCGCTCCTATGCCCAGGTTTTGCGCCACCTGCACGACGCCGGCGCGCCTCTGCGTCACCCGGCACGGTGAGCCGGGTCAGCGGGCCGCGAGTGCGTCGGCCAGGCTGAAGTACAGCTCCAGCTCCTGGTGCAGCATGGTGGCCCGCAGCGCCCGCAACACGCTCCCGGAAGGCGACACCAGCCGAAGCGGCGTACCCCGCTCGTCCCCGAGCAGGTGGTACTCCACCAGCACCGAGAGACCGGACGACGCGAAGAAGGCGACGCCGCTCAGGTCGAGCACCACGGGAAGCCCCGCGTCCGCCGCGTCGGTGAACGCCGAGGCCAGGCTGTCGCGCAACGCCCCAGCTGAGTAGGAGTCGACCTCGCCCGCGGCCCTCAACACCACAGCGTCCTCACGCCGTTCCGCGTCCACCTTCAACGGAACGCCTGCGCCCTCGTCCACGGGATGAAACCTCCAGGCCGAATTGTCCGTACCACGCTACCTACCCGGTCGACGTGCCGTTGAAGCCGCCGCTTTGATCATTGTCCACTGGACCATTAGTGGGAATGCGGCGCATCCGCTGACACGCATCACCGCCCGCGGGCGACTGACAGGTGAGCACTCACCCGACCGCACGGAGGCGTCCGGTGAACCGCAATGCCTGAGTGGATGCGCAGTCAGTTCATGGCGCCGGTGTACGCGTTGCTGATCTCGCTCGGTGTAGCGCTCGCGCTCGGCGCGGCCATGGAACCCGCTGACGCACCGAACCAGCCTGAACAACAGCAGGGCACGTTGACGATTCGCCTGGTCACCGAAAAGACGGTCCAGCCGGGCAGGCGGATCACGGAGGCCGCGGACGGGCTGAAAGGCACCCCGGTGACCATCCAGCCGGTGACTTCCGAAGCGGAGCTCACGGTCGGCATGGACGGCACGGTCAAACACACCCTCGTCGATGGTCCGTTGAGGGTGTGCCTGCCGAATCTGCCGAAAAGGTGGACAGGGGTCAACGTGGCACCTGACAGCGATCCGCAGGCTCCGTGCTGGAACGTCGACCCCAGAACCGGCCCATTCAACCTCGTCGTCAAGGAGGGCTGATCTTGTCCGAACGGGTCATCGCTCGGCTGGTCCTCGGGGCGGCGGTGGTGCTCGCGGTGGCGGGCGCCGCGCTCGGCGTCACCTTCTTCGACGGGCTCGGCACCACGCGAATGCTGCTCGTCGTCTCGTTCAGCGCGCTGTTCGGCAGCACGGTCGCGCTCCTGTTGCTGTGGCTGCCCGACGAGAGCACACCTGAGCCGCAACCGATCATGCAACCACCGCCACCAACGCCACCGCCGCCGCCGAGGCCGGCGCTACCCGCACCCGCGCCGAAGACGAACGACCAGTGGTGGAACCAGACCGGCAAACCCGCACCGCCGCCGGTGGCGCAGGCCGAGACGAAGTCGGTGCCGTTGACGGACTTCGACGCGCACCGGGTGCAGATCGCGCAGTGCCCGCGGTGCGCGGGATTCGAGTTGGACGTGCGGCGCGACGGGCAGGCGTACGCGTTCGAGTGCCACAACCCGCACTGCCGCACCAGGTGGGAGTGGCTGCCGGGGACGGCATGGCCGGCCACCGTCGTCCGGCACAACCTGATCATGGCCGCCACTGCCGACAAGGAGCGCAGATGACCACGGGCACCTACCGGCAATGGGTCTCGCGGGCGACACCCGGATGTGTCGTCATCCTGCTCGACCGGTCCGACTCCATGAAGCTGACGTGGGGCACGTCCGGCGGGTCGCTCGCGGCGGGCGCGGCGCTGGCGGTCAACAACATCCTGCTCGACATGTGCGTCAAAGCGACGATCGAGGTCAACGCACCGGTGCGGCATTACTTCGACGTCGGTGTGTTCAGCTACGGAGCGCGGATCACCGGACCCGGTGGCGAGGGCGTGGAGAGCGCGTTCAGCGGCACGTTGGCCGGTCGCGGACTGGTGCCGCTACCGGAGCTGGCGGCCAACCCGGTCGCCGTGCGCGAGGAACCGTCCATCGACGCCATGCCGGTCAGCGTGAAGATGCCGGTGTGGGTGGACCCCGTGCACGGTTACCGCACCCCGATGTGCCAGGCGGTCGAGGTCGCCGGGGCGCACGTCTTCGACTGGGTCTCGGCGCATCCCGACTCGTTCCCGCCGATCGTCATCAACATCACCGACGGCATGGTGACCGACAGCCCGCATCAGGGAGCGACGCTGCACGACTGGGCGAAGCGGCTGACGTCGATCGAGACCAGCGACGGACCCGCGTTGTTCTTCAACGTGTTCCTCTCGCCCACCGCCTCGCAGGAGATCGTCTTCCCGTCCGGTCCCGCCGGCCTGCCGATGCCGGGGCCCGAGCTGTTCGCGCTGAGCAGCGAGCTGCCGCCGCCGATGGCGGAGAACGCCAGGGCCGACGGCTACGACGTGCGACAGGGTGCGCGCGGGCTCGCGTTCAACGTCGGCCGGTCGACGTTGCTGCGGGTGCTGCAGATCGGCACCAGGGTGCCGGATCGGTCGCGGTGACGCCTGTGCACGCGTGGCCCGTCGTCTTCTCCGCCGCCAAGAAGGGCAACGATCCGTGGGAGTGGGAGGACGGCGCTGCCGCGGCGCCGGCGGACGTGACCGGGCGCGGCCCCAGGTTCGCGATGGCGGACGGTGCCACGGAGGGCTTCGGTTCGACGCGGTGGGCGATGCAACTTGTCGAGGGGTTCCTCGCGGCGGACGTCGAGCTGACCGAACGGTCGCTGCTGGGGTGGGCTTCTCGCGCGCAGCACGAGTGGCGGCACGATCCGCTGCTGTCGGGCGCGACCGGCCTGGAACTGTTCAAACTGGACAGTGTCGGTGCGTTCGCCACGTTCCTCGGCTGTGAGTTCGCCGATCTCGGGGGCCGACGCCCGCACTGGCGTGCCGTCGCTCTGGGCGACACGGTGCTGTTCCACGTGCGGCACGGGAAGCTGATCGCCCAGTTCCCGGAGATCTCCATTGACGGCTTCGGCGTGAACCCCTCTGGTGTGCCAACGGCACGGGACGCGCTGCCGGGCGTGATCGACCAGATGGGGTTCGCGGAAGGGGACCTGGCACCCGGTGATCTGGTCTACCTGGCGACGGACGCGTTCGCGCACTGGATGGTGAGGGAGTGCCACGAAGACCAGGAACAGCTGTGGTCGGTTCTCGCCGGCCTGAACCATCCGAAGCGCTTCCTGGCGCTTGTCGATGACCGGCGTGCCACGCGGGAGATGGCCAACGACGACGTCACCCTGATGCGGATCAGCGTCGCGGCCACGTGGCCGGACCAGCTGGTGGTGTGCGTGTGATGCGATTTCCCCGGTTCGACGACTACATGAAAGCGGTGCAACAGCCGGACGCGTTCACCACCGAGGAGTTGCGCGCTCTCGAACTGGTCGTGCACCCGATCTACCAGATCCCTTCGCCCGCATCAGGCGCGAGCGCGGTGGTGTTCAAGGCGATGGCCGGCAACGAGGCGCGCGCCTTGCGGTTCTTCACGCGTGCGGACGCGAGCGACAGCGCGCGGTACGACGCCCTGCACGGGTACTTCACCGCTCGGAGTCTCACCGACGCCGTTGCACTGCCGCGGTGGATCGACGACGGCATCCGGGTCAACGGCAGCACCTGGCCTGTCGTCGAGATGCCGTGGGTGGAGGGCCACACGCTTAATCGGCACGTGGACGACCTGGTGGTCCGCCAGGACGTCGGTGCGCTCACCAATCTCGCGCAGTCGTGGCGCGGTCTGGTGAACCGGTTGCAGCAATCCGGTTTCGCGCACGGCGACCTGCAGCACGGCAACGTCCTCGTCAACACTCGCGGTGAGTTGCGACTCGTCGACTTCGACTGCGCGTGGATCGAGGACTTCGCCGCCGACCCGCCACCGACCGAGACCGGGCACCACAACTACCAGCCACCCGACCGGCCGTGGGGACGCTGGATGGACACGTTCCCAGGCCTCGTGATCTACCTGTCGCTGTCGGCACTGGCGCGCCGCCCGACGTGGGCGACCCTCAACACCGACGACAACCTGCTCTTCACCCAGCAGGACTTCCGTTCGTTCGACACACCGGTGTGGCGGCACCTCGCGGACTTGAGCGACCCGCAGGTCGACGAGCTGGCGGTCCGGCTCCAAGCCTGTTGCACTCCGGGGTGGGTGGCGGCGGGAGGCCTCGAAGACCTGCTCGGTCCCGCAGTGGTGCCGTGGTGGCAGCGCACGGCGACCGTTGTCGCGGGAAGCGCGACGCATCAGGTTCCGCAGCCGAGGCCGGAAATACCGCCACAGCAACAACCACAGCCACAACCACAGCCGGTCCCGCCGAGGCCCGCCGCCGCGAACTGGTGGGAAGCGGCCGCTCAACGCACCGCCCCGCCCGTGCCGCAGCAGAGGAAGAAGAAGCCCGCTGTCTGGCTCATCATCGTGTCGGCTTTGGCGGCGTGGCTGGGAGTCGGTGCACTCGTGGCGGGCGTGCTCGAAGCGACGGGCGCGGACCCGGAGCTTGCCGGGCTGTTCGGCATTCTCGCGTTCGTGGTCGCCCTGATCGTCGGGTTCGTGCGGCGCGGCAGATCCGGTTAGAACACGCCGGAAAGCGCGGCGTACGCGACGACACCGACCAGGCCGGCGACGGCGATCGCCACGGCGGCGCGGGCACCCTGTTCCTTGCGCGTCACCGAGACGAGTGCGAGCGACACGCCCAGCACCACGACGATCAGCAGGATCACCACACCTGCCCGCGCCGCGTCACGACTGCCCTCCGCCGGCCCGAAGTACAGGAACGGCAAGCCCGTCGCGCCGAGCACCGCGCTCGCGAACGCGAGCCCCTTCGGCCGCGCGGATTCCGGTCGGGGGGATTCCGGTTGCGGGGATTCCGGTTGTACCGCCGGTGTTTCGCGCTGCTGCGGCGCGCCCCACCACACCTGGGTCGGCGCGGCGGGTGCCGTGGCGGGAGGAGACTGTTCGGCAGGACCGTTCGCGACGAGCTGGCGCAACCAGTCCGGTGCCGCGTCCCCCTGTGGTTCGTCCTTCTGCACGGCAGCAGGCTCCTGCTTCACCGGCTCCGCGTTCACGGGCTCCGCCTGCACCGACTCAGCCTTCGTGCGCTCGGCCTGCACCGACTCAGTTTTCACCCACTCCGGTACGGGCCAGCGGTGCACCGGTTCCGGCCTGACCGGTGGGTCGGACTTCCTGACGCGGGGCGGCGGAGCGGCAGGGGGAAGCGGAGGCGTCTTGGGTTCCGGGATCTGCCGCGGCAGTGGCTCGGTGTCCGTCCTGCCCTTGCGCCAGTGGTCGGTCGGCGGCAGTCGGGTCGCGCCGTCGTCCGGTTCCGCCACCAGGGGTTCCGCGGTCTCCAGCAGCGAGTCGATCTCCTCGGCGTTGCCGACCGTGAGCTCCCTGCGGCCGCGAAGTTCCTTCAGCAGCTTGACGATGTCGGCGCGCGCGACCGCGTCGTCCTCGTTGCGCAGTTTGCTGCGGAACTGGCCGATGAGCAGCTCCTGGTCGTCGGCGGGAATCGGTTTCGGCCCGAGCCGCTCCGCCATCCGGTACAGGTACTCGAAAGGCACCTTCGGCGGATCCGGCAGCGGGTCCGGCAGCCGCACCTGGCGCCGCGCCAGGTCGGAGAGCGCCGCGACCAGCGACAGCACTGCTTCCGGCGTGCGCTCGCGGTAGTCGATCGCCTGCGTCTCCATGATCGGGATGCGGGTGTTGTGCACGGCGCCGACCTGCACCGGCAACACCGGGATCCCGAGCTTCTTGGCGTAGTCGAGCTCCTCCTGGCACGGCCGCGAGCGCCACGACGCGTCGGACAACGCGAACAGGAACACCGTGGTCTGCTGGATGGTCTGGATGATCTCGCGCCACCACTGCTCGCCGCCGTGGATCTCGTGGTCCATCCACACCGGCCAGTGCAGCCGCTCGAGGTCTTCTCGCAGCGCCTGCACGATCGGTTCGTCGTTCCTGGTGTAGCTGACGAAAATGATGGCCGCTCATCCCCTCGGTCCCCGCCCATGAGTGAAATCGCCGGAAGGGGGCCGCGTGTTGCGGGTGAGCACCCGATCGGCCTAGGCCGTCAACGCGAGGGTGGACCGACGAGGCAGACCGCGCCGTACCGGGGCCCTCACCGCGAGCGCGATCACGATCAACGTGAGCAGCGCGAACGCGGGATAGGCCCATCCGATCAACGACAGCCAGCCCGGCCGGCTGATCGTCCAGATCGTCGGCTGCCGGTTCAGCTTCCGCGGGTACGACGAAGGCCCGGAACCAGGTTCCGGGCCCCTCACAGGTCGTTGCCTCAGTGCAGGCGGCGCAGCCCGTCGTAGCACTCGTCCAGATCGCCGTCGAGCGCGAACTCGCGCAGCGGGAGATCGGCGAGCAGCGTCCGCAGATCCGCGTCGACCGCGTCCAGCACGGCCTGGTCGGTCTTGCCGGTGGTGATGTCGTCCCAG
The DNA here is from genome assembly GCF_012184385.1 of Lentzea indica. Taxonomy (GTDB): domain Bacteria; phylum Actinomycetota; class Actinomycetes; order Mycobacteriales; family Pseudonocardiaceae; genus Lentzea; species Lentzea indica. The sequence goes on along the minus strand of NZ_VSRL01000025.1, from coordinate 30,202 downwards.
CAACGCTTCACGGCATCGTCGAGGGACAACGGGCGGGTGCCGGTCGAGCCGTCGCGGACCAGGAACACCGCCGCGTCGAGGTCGGCTCTGGTGCGCAGCCTGTCGCTGAACGACGCGGGAAGCCGCACGCGGGCTTTCTCCCCCGGTGCCACGGCACTGACGTCGGCGTCGGTGAGCGCGGCGCGCGTGATCGTTTCCTCGTCCAGGTACACGACCTGCGAGTAGCCCCACGCGGTCCGGGACGGGTCGTCCATGTGGCGCACCATGATGTCCTCGCCGAAGAGCTCGGCACCGCGGTGCAGGCACCAGAACGTGAACGTGGACTTGCCGGTGCCGGTGGGCGCGGACAGCATGATCGTGCGGCCGTCGACGCCGACCGCGCCCGCGTGCAGCGGGTAGTGCCGGGGCGAACGGCACACCAGGTACAGGAACAGGCGCTCCAGGATCCAGCGGCCCCACACGATCTGGTCGGAGAGGTCGCCGCGCGCCAGGACGACCGTGGCCGTCCAGTCGTCGGGAGTGATCACCGCGCGGGAGTTGCCGGTGTCGATGGTGATCGGGTTCGCGGCGATGACCTCCAACGTGTGCGGCGGGTTCTCCGACGGCACACCGGCTCCGTCCACCACGTCGAAGGTCAGGTGCACCTCCTGCGCGCCCGGCGCGGGTTCGCCGTCGCCAAAGAACGCCTCGACCACGTCGCGTGCCTCGGGGTGCACCGAGCAGACCACCCGGAACCCGTAGCACTCCTTGACCAGTTCCATGCTCACTTCCTCAGTTCGGTGAACCGGCTGCGCACGAAGAGCAGGGGCGGCCGGTCGGACAAGACGTCGTACGCGCGCACAGCACCGATGAGCATCGTGTGGTCACCGGCCGTGTGTGCCTGGTCGAGCTCGCAGTCGAAGTAGCTGATCCCGTCCAGCAGGACCGGCGACCGCGAGTGCGGCGCTGGTTTCCACGAGACACCGGCGAACCCCTCGGCGCCGGACGGCCTCCCTGAGTTCGCGAACCACCTGGCGACCTCCTGCTGACAGTCGCTCAGCACGGTCACCGCGAACGTGCCGGAGCGGACGATCCGCTCGTAGGTGCGCGACGAGCTGTTCACCGACACCAGCACCAGCAGCGGGTCGATGGAGATCGACGCGAACGAGTTCACGGTCATGCCGTGCGGCTCGCCGTCCGACACCGTGCTCAGCACGGTCACGCCGGTTGGGAACGTCGCCGCGGTGCTGCGGAAGCGGGTGTTCATGACTTGCCCGAAACTGACACGCTCTGACGTAACGCGTTCAGGTGGTTCAGTCCGGAAAGGACGGTGTCCTGCGGCAGGCCGAAGTCGATCAGGCAGGCGATCTCGTCCACGCCGATGCCCGCCGCCCTGTCGACGATCTTGCGGGTCTTGTCGACCGTGCCGAGCAACGCGCCGTCCTCGTAGTAGCGCTCGAACGCCCGCTCCACGAGGAAGTCGACGTCCTTCTCCCGCAACGTGGACGGGTCGATCTTGCGCGCGCTGCCCTGCTGGGAGCCCAGCAGCAGCCCGAGCGAGCTGCGCAGGTAGTCCGACATCGGGCCGCGCACCAGCTCGCGCACCTCGTCCTCGTCCTCGCCGAGGAACGTGTGCACCATCAGCACGACGTGGCCGTCCTTGCCGTGGTGCTCGACGGACGCGGCGCGGTACTCGGCGATCTTCGCCTCCAGCTCGCCGAGGTCCTGGCCGAGCAGGTGGGTCAGCAGCCCGGCGCCGGCGCGGCCCGCGTTGCGGAACGTCTCGACACCGCCCGCGCTGGTGATCCACACCGGCAGCTCCGCCTGCACGGGCGGCGGGAAGATGCCGACCTGCTGCGGTTTCCCCGTGCCGTCGACGACGTCGATCTTCTCACCGCGCCAGAGCCTGCGGACCTGGTCCGTGTAGGAGATCAGGATCTCGCGGCGGTTCTCGTAGTTCTCCGGCTTCAGCGCGAAGTCCACCGCGTGCCAGCCGGACGCGAACGAGAGTCCCACGCGGCCGCCGGAGATGTTGTCCACCACGGACCATTCTTCGGCGATGCGCAACGGGTTGTGCAACGGTGCGACCACGCTGCCCGCGCGGATCTGGATCCGTTCGGTGACGGCGGCGACCGCGGCACCGGTCACCGACGGGTTCGGGTAGAGACCGCCGAACTCGTGGAAGTGCCGTTCCGGCGTCCACACCGCGGAGAAACCGTTGCGGTCGGCGAACTTCGCGCCGTCGAGCAGCAGCCGGTAACGGTCGCTCTCGAGCTCGCGGCTGTTGTTGGCGAAGTAGAACAGGCTGAAGTCCACGTCAGCTCCTCTCCATCGCGGCGACCAGGGTGTCGTGGTTGGTGTCGAAGTCCGGCGTCAGCGCGAGCTCCCAGACCGGCATGCCCTCCAGCAGGCCGCGCAGGTCCTTCTCCACGTCCGCCTCGAACGAGGTGCCGATCTTGCCGGTGTTCCAGTCGGACCGGGTGCGCTCGATGGCGTGGTCGATTTCCACGTCCCGCAGCTCCCCGTTGCCGCGCGCGAGGAACAGCAGGCAGTGGGGCACCGAGCCGGCCAGCATCCGTGAGTCGAACGACGACGGCAGGATCACGCGGAACTTGTCGCGCTTCGGCACCTCGGCGCTCTGCGCGCCTTCGAGCTGGGGCCAGAGCTCCAGCAGTTGTGGCGACAGGTAGGTGACGCGGGGATAACCCCACAGCGAGCCCGACTCGTCGTCCATGTGCCGCACCACGATGTCCTCGCCCGCGAAGTCAGCCCCGCGGCGAAGCGCCCACGCGGAGAACGTCGACTTGCCGACGCCGCTGTCCGCCGTGACGACCGCGGTCCGGCCGCCGACCGACACCGCGCCCGCGTGCAACGGGTAGTGCCGCTGAGACCGGCACACCAGGTAGATGAAGGCGCGCTCAAGGATCCAGCGTCCCCAGACGATCTGGTCGTGCAGGTCCTGACGCGACAACGAGATGCGCACGGTCCAGGCCTCAGGGTCGACGACCGCCGTGGTGCGGCCGACGTCGATGGTGATCTTCTCGGCGGTTTCCCAGTTCTCCGGGAAGTACGGTGGTTCGGTCTGGTCCCCGCCCTGCTCGACGACGTCGACGAGCACGCGCACGACCGGCGCACCGGGCACGACAGGCCCAGCCGCGGGGCCGAAGAAGCCGTCGATCACGTGCGTCGCGTCCGGGTGTGCCGAACACTCCACCGGGAAGCCGTAGCAGCTCCGGTTCAAGTCTCTCCCCTTTTCATCCACTGTGGACCATCACCCCGTACCGCTCCCTGGTGCGCGACGCCCAGCCCTGGGCGATCGGCGCGACGGCACCGGCCGCGAGCATCAGGACGCCGAACACGAGCCAGCCCGGCCAGCCGACACCGATGATCAGCACCGTCGCGGCCACCGGGGTGACCGCCGCCGCGAGCTGGTCGGTCATGCCGAACAGGCCCTGGTACTGCCCGATCGCGTGTTCCGGTGCCAGCTCGTAGGCCAGCGCCCAGCCACCGGCGGCGGCCAGCAGCTCACCGAACACGTGCACCAGCGCACCCGCCGCCAGCGCGCCACCGCGACCCACGCCGGCTGACCGGCGGCCAGTGCGAACAACCCGCAGCAGGCCGCCAGAGCGAGACCGGCGCGGCGCAAGGCCTTCGCGCCACCCGCCGCGTCGTCGGTGCCCTGGCTCACCCTCACCTGGAACAGCACGACCATCACCGTGTTCAGCACGAGGATCGCCGCGTAGACCCAGGTCGGTGCCGTGGTGCGCTGCGCGATCCAGATCGGCAACGCCACGGTGAGGATGCCGCCGTTCATCACCAGCACCGCGTTGATCAGCGCCACCACGACGAACGGGCGGTCGCGCAGCACGACCCAGCGCGGGCCGCCGTCCTCGTCCCTCTTCTTCGCAGCGGGCTCGACCTTAGGCAGCACCAGGTAGACCAGACCGGCCGCGGCGTACACCACACCGCACGCGATCAGGAGACCGACGTACACGGACCTGGTGTCGAAGTGCAGCGCGACACCACCGCTCACGGCGCCGAGCGAGATGCCGATGTTGTTGACCGAGCGGATGAACGCACGCGCCTTCACGCGTTCACCCTGCGGCACGACACCGGCCACGAGCGCGCCGCGGGAGGCGTCGGAGCCGGCCTCCGCCATCACGACGAGGCTCGCCGCGATCAGGAATCCCACGAACCCGCCCACCAACGCGTACCCGCAGATGAGTACGCCTTGCAGCACGACGAAGAACGTCGCCGTGGTGCGGGCGCCCAGCACGTCCGCCGCGTGGCCTGCCGGAACGCTGGTGAGCATTCCCACGACCGCGGCGATGGTGAGCCCCAGGCCGACCTGGGTCGCGGGCAGCCCCACCGATCTGGTGAAGAACAGCACGCTGACCGACAGCAGCATTCCGTGGCCGACACTGCGGCCCAGGCTGCTGGCGGCGAGGATCCGGATCGGTCCCGGTGGCGGGACCAGATGACGGAGGAACGACATCTTCTTACCTCTCCGCCGCGATCATGTCGCGGAGCTTGGGCCGGTCAACCTTGCCGTTGGCGTTCAACGGAAGGGCGTCCAGGTGCCGATACTTGCGCGGCACCATGTGCACCGGGATCTGCTTGCGCAGCCACAGCAGGAACTTCGTCGCGTCGACCGGCGAGCCGGTGTGGAATCCGACGAGCTCGGTCTCGTCCCCTGCGCGCACCGCGACCACGATGGCCTGCGACACGTCGGGGTGCTTGCGCATGGCGGCCTCGACCTCGCCGAGCTCGATGCGGTAGCCGCGCACCTTGACCTGGTTGTCCAACCGTCCCAAGTGGACCCACTCGCCGTTCTCCACCCGAACGCGGTCGCCGGTGCGGTAGTAGTGCTCCGGCGTCAGCTCATCGACCAGATCCACGAACCTGCCCTGGTTGTCACCGGGGTCGAGGTAGCCGTCGAACCGCTGCGAGCCGCGGACGACGAGCTCGCCCTCCTCGGCCAGCCGGCCTTCCTCGTCGATGACCTGGTACTCCAGGAAGTCGTAGACGGGGCCGATCGGAACGGTGCCGTTGGACGTCTCCGGCCAGTCGGCGGGGTCCTGCGGCAGCCGGTACTCGGTGCACGCCACGGTCAGCTCGGTCGGGCCGTAGACGTTCTCGATGATCGCGTCCGGCACGACGCCGTGCCACAGCCCGGCCTGGCGCATCGTCAGCTGTTCGCCGATGAAGATGCTGTAGCGCAACGAGCTCACGCGTCCCATGGGCAGGTTGCCCAGCTCCGCGCTGACCGAGACCACCGACGGCACCGAGAACCAGTGCGTGACGGCGTGGTTCTCCACGTAGTCGACCGGCTTGAGCAGCTCGTTGCGTTGCGGGGCAACGAGGGTGGCGCCGCCGCCCCAGGTGACGAAGAGATCGAACACCGACGGGTCGAAGGTCAGGTCGAACGTGTGCGACATCCGGCAGCCCGGCGTCACCTCGTACCGCTCGATGTTGTGCGCGACGTACGGTGAGAGGTTGCGGTGCCGGATCGGCACACCCTTGGGCCTGCCGGTCGATCCCGACGTGAACAGCACGTACGCCACGTCGTCGAGCGAGACGTCGTAGGCCGGCAGCACGTCCTCGTCCACGCCGGTGTCCACGATGTCGGTCTCCGCCAACGGGAGCACGGTCGGGACCAGCTCGTCCAGCTCGGCGGTGCGTTGCGCCAGACCGGACTCGTCGACCAGCAGCACGTCGATGCCGGCCAGCTCGGCCACCATCCGGTTGCGCTGCCCGGGATAACCGGGGTTGAGCGGTGTGACCGTCGCGCCCAGCCGCAGCGCCGCGAGGTACCCGGTGAACGCCACCAGGCTGCGGGCCGCGAGCAGACCGAGCCGCTGCGGCGGTTTGCCGTGCTCGCGCAGCACGCGATCGGCCAGCGAGACGACGCGCCGGTGCAGTTCGGCGTAGGTGACCGACTCACCGCGCACCTCCAGCGCCGGCTCGTCGGGGAACCGGCTCACGGACCCGGCGAACCACTCGTAGAGCGTCCGGCCACCCAGTTCCGGGGCGTGGACGGTCATCGTCGTCGGCTCGCACTGCCGCGTCGGCACGAGGTGCAGGCGCTGGACGTCGGTCTCAGAAAGCGTTGCACGGCAAGAGCATTCCGCTGTGTTGAAGCCCGCAAACCGGTACGCGACCTCCATCATGCGGTTGCGGTCGGTCTTGCGGAAGTCGGCCACCAGGTGCACGCCCGCGCGGCGGCCTGGTCGGTGAGCCACCGCAGGATCACCGCGCCGGTGCCGAACGACACCACGCGGCACGACGTCGCGAGCAGCTTGAGGTTCCACACGTCGCGATGCTTCTCGATGAGCATGACGCCCACCGCACCGTGCGGGCCGAAGCGGTCCGTCAGCGTGGTGACCAGCACCTCGTGGCGTGGGTCGGCCAGCAGCGCGCGCAGGTCCGCGTCCGAGTAGTGCACGCCGGTCGCGTTCATCTGGCTGGTGCGCAGCGTGAGTTCCTCGACGCGCGAGATCTCCTCGTCGCCGGCGCGGTGGATGCGCAGCTCCAGGCCGAGCGACTTGAGGAACTCCTCGTCGGGGCCGTCGTGGTCGGTCCGCGCGGCCTCGCGTTGGAAGCCGGCCTGGTACATCTCACGGCGGCGACGTGCGTCGACCGTGACGACGGCGGGGCTGAACTCCGGCAGGCTCGGCAGCGTGAGGGCACGTTCGGCCTCGTAGCACCGCACTTCGGGGTGGTGGAACGCCACCTCGGCGCGTTCGGTCGGCGTGTCGTCGATGAACGCGATGGTGTGGAGGGCGAAGTTCAACGAGTCCGCGATCGCCTTGACGGAGTCGGACTTGCGCCCCCAGCCGATCTGCGGGTGCACGAAGTACTCCGCCATGCCGAGCGCTTCGAGCTTGGCCCACGCGTTGTCGTGGTCGTTGCGGCTGGCGACCGACTGCAGGATGCCGCGCGAGTCGAGCTCGGCGACCACCGAGCGCATCTCGCCGGTCAGCGTGACGTCGCCGTCCTCGAGCAGGATTCCTTGCCACAGCGTGTGGTCGAGGTCCCACACGAGGCATTTGACGGTGTCGCTCACCGCTGCACCTACACTTCCCACAGGGTCACCGCCCACGCGGCGACCGGGCTGTTGTTCAGCACCAGCACCAGATCCCCCTCCCGCAGCTCGCCGGACCGCAGCAGGCGGTCCAGGTTCAGCACGACGTCCATGGCGCCGAGGTGGCCCAGCTCGCTCAGGTGCCGCCCGCAGACGGGGTGGATCGGCACGCCGAGCAACGTCTCGTAGAACCCGTAGGCGCTGGCCGTGACGTTCTGCATGAGCGTCGCGGAGACCTGGGGGATCTCCACGCCCGCGTCGGCGAGCACCTCCCGCACGAGCCGGCCGAGCCGCTTCTGGCTGTGCATGGCCAGTTCGAAGCGGTACCTGTCCGCCGACTCGCACTCCTCGCGCCACTCGTACCAGGGCGCCTGCTTGTAGTCGACGCGGAACAGGTCGTGGAACGACCCGTCGGTCTCCTGCCGGTGGGCACGCAGGACCGGACGTCCGCCGCGCACCATCGTCATCGCGTACGCGCCGTCGCCGATCACCGTGACGGGGAACCGGATCCGGTCCGCGCCGGTGGGCCGGCTGGCGTGCGCGATCACCACGGACTCGCGACCGGCGTCTGCCTTCAACAGGTCCGCCGCAAGCGCCCATGCCGCGCTGGAACCCGCGCAGCCCAGGCCGTCCACGGTGAACGAGAACGCCTTCTTCAGTCCCGCCTGGTGTTCGACCGAACCCGAGTCCGATCCCAGCAGCACCTCCGGCGACCGCGGGCCGACGAGCATGAGCACGTCCGGATCGACCGGCCCGAGCCCGGCGATCGCACGGGCGGCGAGGTCGGTCGTCGCCGCGTCCTCGAACACCGAGACGGTGTCCACTCCGGACGCTCGCGCGAACTCCTGCTCGTCGTGGCCCAGCAATCCGAACTCGGGCAGGTCGACGACCTTGGTCCGCTCGTCCGGCAGCAGGCAGTGAATCGCACCAATGCCGATCGCAGAGGTCATGACGCCACCGCCAGAGCGTGCTCGGCCAGCACGAGCTGACAGATCTCGTTGCTGCCCTCGATGATCTCCATGAGCTTCGCGTCCCGGTAGGCGCGGGCGACCACGTGGCCGTCGTTCGCACCGGACGACCCGAGCACCTGCACCGCGCTGGACGCACCACGCGCCGCGTTGCCCGCGCTGACGTGCTTGGCCACGACGGCGGCGGTGATCATCTCGGGTGAGTTGTCGTCCCAGCACCGTGAGGCGTGCTCGCAGGCACGGGTCGCGACCTGCTCGGCGACCAGCAGCTCCGCCAGGTGACGGCTCACGAGCTGGTGTTCTGCCAACGGCTTGCCGAACTGCTGGCGCGCCTTGGCGTGCCGTGCGGCGGCACCGAGGCATGCCCGCAGGATGCCGACGCAGCCCCACGCCACCGACACCCGGCCGTACGTGAGCGCCGAGGTGACCAGCATCGACAACGGCTGGCCCGCACCGCGCAGCAACGCGTCCGCCGGCAGACGTACGTCGTGAAGGTCCACATTGGAATGTCCGGCGGCACGGCAGCCCATCGGGTTCGCGACCCTGCTGACCTTCACGCCCGGCGCGTCGACCGGCACGACGACCGCGGCGGCGCCGTCACCGAACCGGCCGATCACCACGATCAGGTCGGCGTAGCCCGCGCCGGTGACCCAGACCTTGGCTCCGTCGACGACGACTTCGTCGCCCTCGACCTTGATCGTGGTGGCCATCGCGGCGAGGTCACTGCCTGCACCGCGTTCGCTGAACGCGATGCCGACCAGCTCTCCCGACGTGAGCCTGGCGAGGTAGTGGGCGCGCTGCTCGGCCGAGCCGAACCGCTGGATCGCCCACGCCGCCATGCCCTGCGAGGTCATCAGGCTGCGCAACGAGCTGCACAACGCACCGACGTGTGCGGTGAACTCGCCGTTCTCAAGGCTCGACAGGCCGAGCCCGCCGAACTTCACCGGTACCTCGGGGCAGAGCGCTCCCGCGCGCCCGAGCTTCCGGACGACGTCGGCGGGGATCACGCCGACGCGGTCCCACTCGTCCGCGCGATCACCGACGAGATCGGTGACCAGCGCATACAGCTCCTCACTCACCGCGCAACCTCGACACCAGCGAGGTCATCGAGCCGACGGTCCGGAAGTTGTCGATCACCAGGTCGTCGCCGGACACCTCGACGTCGAACGTGCTCTCGATGAACACGACGAGCTGCATCGCGAACATGGACGACACGGCACCGGCCGCGAAGAAGTCGTCGTCCGGCGTCCACGTCTTCTTCGTGTGCTTCTCGACGAATGCCAGAAGCTGCCGCTCGATCTCGGCTGCGTGGTTGACGGACGTGGTCACAGTGCTCCTCCGTGCTCGTAGAATCCGCGGCCGGTCTTGCGGCCGAAGTCCCCGGCGGCGACCTTCGCCACCAGCAGGTCGCAGGGCTCGTAGCCCCGGTCCCCTGTGCGGTCGTGCAGTACGCGCAACGAGTCCACGACGTTGTCGAGACCGATCAGATCGGCAGTCGCGAGCGGTCCCGTGCGGTGTCCGAGGCAACCCTCGAAGGCGGCGTCGACGGCCTCCGGTGTCGCCCTGCCCTCCTCGACGATGCGCGCGGCCTCGTTGATCGAGCGCTGCAGGATGCGGTTGATCACGAACCCCGGCCCGTCGCCGACCACCACGCCGTCGCGGTCCAGTGCCGCGAGCAGGTCGGTGACCCGGCTCATGGTCTCGTCGCCGGTGCGCGGCCCGCGGATCACCTCGACCGCGCGGATCAGGTACGGCGGGTTCATGAAGTGGATGGCGCACAGGTCTTCCGGCCGCGCCACCGAGTCGGCCATCTCGTCGACGGGGATGGCCGAGGTGTTGGACACGATGACCGTGCCCGGCCGCACGACGCCGGAGACCTCGGCGAGCACCTTCGCCTTCAGCTCCGGCTTCTCCGTGACGGCCTCGATCACCGACGTCACGTCCGCGAGATCCGCGTAGTCGGTCGTGGTGACGAGCTCCGCCTCGCCGGTGCGGGGCAGCTTGCCCATCAACCTGGCCAGCTTGAGCTGCTGGCGGACCTCCTTGCGCGCCTTGGCGAGCGTGTCCTCGTCGACGTCGACCAGCACGACGGGCACGCCGTGGCCGATCGCGAGCGTGGCGATCGCGGCGCCCATGACGCCCGCGCCGAGCACACCGATGCGGTGGTTCATGTTCTATGCCTCCACGAGGTCGGCGCCGAGGACGCCGGTGATGAGCTCGCCGAACTTGTCGTGGCGTTCGGCGAGAAAGGTCAGGCAGCGGCGCAGCAACTCACCCGTCGGCGCGCTGGACAGCTCCGCGCGTTCCAGCCACGGACGCCAGGCGACGGCTTCGAGTCCGTCGTCGGCCAGTTCGTGGCCTTCCAGTTCGTAGAGCGCCATGGTCGAGAGCAGCGCGCTGCCGCTGTCGAGCGCCTTGTCCGCGATGCGTTGCTGCCACGTCTTCGGCGTCACCGCCTCCGTCGCGAGGCCGGCATCGTCGAGCAACGAGAACATCCGGCGCGGGCTGTAGGCGACACGGTCGACGAGGTGATAGACCCGGCCGACCGAACCCGGCGACACGGTCAGTTCCGCCATCGCGCGGGCGACGACGTCCACCGGTGCCATCGGCATCGCACGGTCGTCGAGCGGGTGCGCGCCGACGGCCAGACCGCTGGTGAGGACGTTCCAGATGAGGTCCTTGTCGTTGCAGGCACCGGTCTTCGTGGAACCGAGGATGAAGCCGGGGCGGAAGATCCGCACTCGCATGCCGTCCTCCTCCGCGCGCTCCAGGATGCGTTCGGAGACCCACTTGCTGACGCCGTACCCACCCTGCTGCGGGTCGAGCGGCTGCTGCCGGGTCTCCAGGATCCGGTTGTCGGTGCCCATCGCGTAGTGCGTCGCGGCGACCGTCGACACGAAGCTGAAGTCGCGGATGCCGTGGCCGCGCATCCAGCGCAGCAGGTCGACCATCGCGAGCACGTTGTCCTCGCGCAGCACCCGGTACGGCTCCGTGAACACGACCTTCGCCGCGCAGTGCAGGACGTAGCCGACGCGCCTGGCCAGCTCACCGTCCCGATAGGACTCCAGCACGCCGTCCTTGAGGTCGCCCAGCACGATCCGGACACGCTGGGGGTCCGGCTCCGGCAGGCAGAGCTTCTCGGACGCCTCGCGCAACCGCTTGCGGGCGTGCTCCTCGTCGTCCGCGCGGACGGTGCAGTAGACGCGGCCGCCGGTCGCGGTCAGCAGCTCGTGCAGCAGGAACGTGCCGAGGAATCCGGTCGCGCCGGTGAGCAGCACGTCCTTGCCCGCGGCCTCGTGCGCTGCCAGCTCACCCAGCGGCAGAGCCATGTCCAGGTCGACGAGATCACCGTCGCCGTCCGCGATCGGGTCGATGTCGGCGGCGCCGCGTTCCGCGCCCGCCTGGACACCGCGCACGATCTCCGCGATGCGCCGCACGGTGGCCTTGCTGCCGCCGGCGCGGTGGACGTTCACCAGCACACCGGTGCGTTGCTGCACCTCCAGTGCCATCCGGACGGACAGCAGCGACGACCCGCCGAGCATCCCGAACTCGTCGTCGACACCGATGGACTCCGCACCGAACAGGTCGCGCCACACGTCCAGCAGCTGCGCCTCGACGTCGTCCGAGGCAACCGTCTTGGGCACCACGGCGCACGCGGGCGCCGCCGTGGCCTGACCGAGTGCGGGCAGGCGGTCCAGTGCCCAGTACCGCTTGCGCGGCAACGGGTACGCGGGCAGTGGCACGCGCAGGCCGGTGTCACCGGCGAGCGCCGCCCAGTTCACGTCGACACCGTTGAGCCAGGCCGTGGTGACGGCCTCGTCGAAGTCGTTCGAAGTGGACACCACGTGCACGCCCTCGGGCAGCACGCCTTGCTCCGCACGTACCTCGACATCCGCGCCGAACGCGAGCCGGAACCGGTCGAGGTTCTCCGAGCCCACCACGACCGCTTTCCGGGCCGTCGTGCGCACGGTCTTCACGAACGGCGGCCGGGGCAGCTTCAACGCGGCGGCGAGCTTCTCCGCCGGGGCGGTGACCACGCGGCGTTCCGGGAAGGCCTTACGTCCCACGCGCAACGTGTGCGCGACATCGGCGGCCTCCGCGGGGTCGATCGACTCGGCGAGCCGTTTCGACATCGCGTCCAGCTCCGTGCGGGTGCGCGCCGACAGCACCAGCCGCACGACGTCGGACGCCGGCGCGCTGGGCCGCGTGGGCGACGGCGGCGGGTGCGATCACCGCGGCGACGTTGGTGCCGCCCAGACCCATCGAGTTGATCAATACGTGCCGGTCGCGATCGTTCGTGCGGCCCGCTTCCGACGACACGAAGAACGGGCTCTCGGCGAGCACACCGGGGTCGCGCGGGCGTTCGAACAGAGGGTGCGCGGGCAGGTCGCCGGTCGCGACCACGTTGACCGCCTTGATGAACCCGGCGATGCCGGCGGCGGGACCGGTGTGGCCGATGTTGACCTTCACGCTGCCCAGCCCGGCGAAGTTCGTGCCGGACGAGCTCGCCCTCAGTCCCTCGGTGAGGCCGCGCAGCTCGATGTGGTCACCGAGCGAGGTGCCGGAGCCGTGCGCCTCGACGTACCGCAGCTCGTCGGCGCTGACGCCGGAGATCCGCAGCGCGCCGGCCACGACCTCGGCCACACCGGACGGGTTCGGCGCGGTGAAGCCGGAGCGGCCGGAGCCGTCGTTGCCGACCGCGCTTCCCTTGACCACGGCGAGGATCCGGTCCCCGTCGGCCAGGGCGTCGGAGAGCCTGCGCAGTGCCACGACTCCGACGCCGGAGCTGAACGACGTTCCGGTGGACTTCGCGTCGAACGCGCGGCACAGGCCGTCCGCCGACATCAGCCCGCCTGCCTGGTACCGGTAGCCCGCCAGGGGTTCCAGCACCGTCGCGCCACCGGCGAGGGCGATGTCGCACTCACCGGAAAGCAGGCTCAGCGTCGCGTAGTGCACGGCGTAGAGCGAGGACGAGCACGCGGTCTGCACGCCGACCGTCGCCGCGCAGGCCGAGCTTGTAGGCGACCCGCGAGGTCAGGAAGTCCCCGAGCCCGCCGAGGTGCAGGTCGACGTCGTCGATCGCCGCGGCCAGGCCCTCCGCCTGTGCCTTGGCGGCGAACAACATCGAGGTGTAGGTGCTCGACGCGCCGCCGGCGAACACGCCGACGACGGGTCCGTCGAGACGCGGCGGGTGGCCTGCGGTCTCCAGCGCCTCCCACGAGGCCTCCAGGAAGACCCGCTGCTGCGGGTCGATCAGCTCGGCCTCGGTGGGCGGGTAGGAGAAGAACTCCGCGGCGAAGTCCGCGACGCCGGGCAGGGTGGCGCCGACGCGGACGAAACCGGGGTCGGTCAGCAGCGCGTCGGACACCCCGGCCGCGCGCAACGCCTCCTCCGGCAGCTCCCGCGTGGACACCACGCCGTCGCCGATGTTGCGCCAGAACTCCTGTGGCGTCCAGGCGTCCGGGAACCGGCAGCCCACGCCCACCACCGCGATGTCGGTGTCGCTCACGTTCAGTTCCCCTGTCGGGCGCGGCCGATCAGGCCACGCCGGTTCGTCGCACCCAGTTCCACGAGCTCGCGCTTCGTCTCCGGCGAGGTCAGCAGCTCGACCTGCCCGGTGACGGTGCTGTGCTGGAAGAGGTCGGCGGCCTCCAGATCGCGTTCGGTCATCGCGTTGAGCCGTTCCAGCAGAACGATGAGCAGCAGCGAGTCACCGCCGAGCTCGAAGAAGTTGACGTCGTCCGGTACGGACTCGACGTCCAGCACCTCGGCCCACGCCAGGCGCACCTGGTCGCGCGTCGCAGTGTTCACTCAGATCTCCTTCAGTGCGGGCGCATCGGGATCGATGGCCAGGTCGGTCGCGGCGGTGACCACCGAAGCGAGCAGGTCGTCCACAGTGGACTTCTCGAACAGCGCCGTCGCGTAGGCGAGCGACAGCTCCAGTTCCTCGGTCGTGTCCGTGGCGGTGAGCTCGAGCTCGTACTTGATGTGCAACGGTTCCGGCTGCAGATACCGCGCGGGCGCACCGAGATCCGGTGGTGCGGCGTGGCCGGGCAGCGCGGTCACGTACACGGGGGTGACGGCGGGCCTGCTGAGGTCGCGGCCGGGATGCAGCGCCGTGGCGATCGCGTCGAACGGCACGTCGGCGTTGCGGTAGCAGGTCGTGCTGTGCTCACGCACGCGCTCCAACAGCTGCCGCCACGTTGGTTCGTCGCGCAGATCGACGCGCAGCACCAAGGTGTTCACGAACATGCCGACGGCGTCTTGCGCCTTGTCCCGGCCGGCCCACGGGAACGCGAACAGGAAGTCCCGCTGCGTGCCACGCCGGGCCAGCGCGACCGCGAGCACCGCCGCCACCGTCATGAACGTCGTGCTGCCGAGCTCCTGCAACTTCGTGGTGACGTGAGCGGGCAGAGTCGTTGTCAAGGTCGTGCCTTCGGTCGACTGGACTTGGCCGCGCGAACTGTCGTGCGGAAGCTCTATGTCGATCGGTGCGCCCGCCAGGCTGGCGATGATCTCCTCCGCGCCGGTCTCGCCCGTGGTGATCGCGGCCGGGTGAACCGGGTCGGCTAGCGACTTGCCTTGGTAGGCCTGGGAGATCTGCTCGGCGAGCACCTGGTGCGACCACCCGTCGGCGACGATGTGGTGAGTGACCAGGACGAGCAACGTGCGGTCCGCGGTCGTGACGATCTCGCCGTAGGCCGGTGCCTCGGTGGCGAGGTCGAACGGCGTCCAGCACACCTGCGCGAGGTGCTCGGCGAGCTCCGTCTCCGTCCACTGCGCCGCGTCGGTGACGTGCACCTCGGGAGCGCTGCCGTCGGTGCGGTAGAACACCTTGCGCTGCTTGGCGTTCAACATGAAGCGGGAGCGCAGCGCGGGGTGCCTGCCGAGCACCAGTTCGGTGGCGGCACGGAGGCGTTCGACGTCGACGGGCCCGGCGAACTCGGCGAGAACCGGTGCCAGGTAGGCGGTGCGCAACGCGGACACCTTGTCGATGAACCAGAACCGTTGCTGCACCGAGGTCGCCGGGTGCTCGTCACGACGACCTCGACGTTCTCCTGGGCCGTCGTGCCGAGCAGAGCGCCGAGCCCCGCCACGGTCGGGTCGGCGAGGAAGTCCCGCAACGCCACCGGAGTGTCGGCGAGCATCCGCACCGCGAGCAGCGAGTGGCCGCCGAGGGTGAAGAAGTCGCCGTCCAGCGGGAGCTCGTCCGCGTCCCGGTCCAGCGCCCTGCCGAACAGCTCGGCCGCGCGGCATTGTTCCGGCGTCAGCTCGACGGCACCGCGCACGGCATCCGGCAGCCTGGTGCCACGCATCGCGTCGAGCGCGGTGAAGTCCATCTTGTCGTTGCCCGTCATCGGAATCGTGTCGACGACGTACACCTCGGACGGCAGCACGGCCGCGGGAACCCAGCGCAGCAACGGCTTCAGCAGCTCGTCGCGGTCCGGCGCGGCACCGGTCAGCTCGACCCACGCGACCAGGCGCAGCGGCGTGCCCTCCGCCTTGACCGCGGCGGTCTTCACCGACGGCTGGTCCTCCAGCAGCTTGCGGACCTCGCCGAGCTCGATCCGGTTGCCGAGCACCTTCACCTGGTCGTCGACCCGGCCGAGGTACTCGATCTGCCCGTCCTCGCGCAGCACGACGCGGTCGCCGGTGCGGTACATCCGGCCGCCCAGCGGGTCCAGCAGGAACGCGGCCTCGGTGCGGTCGGGCTGACCGAGGTAGCCCAGCGCCACTCCGGCGCCCGCGACACACAGCTCACCGGGAACGCCGTCGGGCAGCTCCTCCTGCTGTGGACCGAGAACGTACGCGCGGGTGTTCGGCACCGGTACGCCGATGGCGGGCGGTCTGCCGTCGAGCGTCACCGGCGCGAACGTGCTGATGCAGCTGGCCTCGGTCGGGCCGTAGATGTTGCGCATCGGCACACCCCAGCGGCGGGTGCATTCCTCTGCGAGCGTCGTGGGAAGTCCCTCACCGCCCACGTACACCGTGCGCAGCGTCGTGGGACCGTCCTGGTCGGCGTCGAGGATGGCGCGCAGCAGGCTCGGCGTCATCGACGTGACGGTGACCTCGCGCAGCAACCGTGCCAGCGCAGGAGGGTCGCGCCGCTCGACGTCGTCGGCGAACACCAGCTCCGCCCCGGCGATCAACGCGCGGAACACCTCGTGCGTCGCGCCGTCGAACGAGGTCGACCACGTGCACAACACCCGGTCACCGGGACCGAGGTCGATGTCGCGCGCCCACCACACGCAGGTGTTGAGCATGCCGTTGTGCGGGACGAGCACGCCCTTCGGCCTGCCCGTCGTGCCGGACGTGTAGATCACGACAGCGGGTTCCTGGCCGATCAGGTCGAGCGTGCGCGGCGTACCGGTCGCTCGCCGGAAGTCCTCGATCCGCACGACTTCGACATCGGTGCCGTGCCGGGCGATCAGGTCCGCGCCCGCTTGGTCGGCCAGCACGATCTTCGCGTCCAGCTCCGCCAGAACGTGGTCCAGGCGGTCGGCCGGGGTGTCGAGGCTCAACGGCGCGTAGGCCGCTCCCGCGCGGAGAACGCCGAGCCAGGCGGCGACGAGGGCAGGGCTGCGGGCGGCCAGCACCGGCACGAACTCACCGCTGCCCGTGACGCGGTTCGCGACGGCCCAGGACCAGTCGTCCAGCTCACGCCACGAAACACTGTCGCCCGCGACGCTCACCGCCGGCGCGTCCGGTGCGTACGCGTGGCCCACGACGTCGAGCACCGAGGTGGCACCGCCGAGGTCCTGTTCCGCACCGAGAACGACAGATCCATTGGCTGTCAACGGCAGTGTGGCGAGCGGCGTCGCGGGTTCGTCGACGGCGGCACGCAGCAACGTCAGGAAGTTGTCGCCCAGACGCCGGGCCATGTCGGCCGAGTACTGGTCGGTCGCGAACTCGATCCGCCCGCGCCGCCCCTCGGCGTCGTCCTCGACGATGAGGATCAGGTCGAACTTCGCAGTGCCCGTGGGCAGCAGCTCTGGCGTGCTCCACGGGGTGCCGGCCTTGGGCGGGAGCATGTTCTGCAACGCGAAGCCGACGTCGACCACGCCGCGGGCGCCACTCGCCGTCAGCTGGTCGAACGGAATGCTCTGGTAGGTCAGCGACTTGAACGCCTCGACGCGGACTTCCTTGCACAGCGCGGCGAACGTCTGGCCCGGCCGCGGCAGGCAGCGCAACGGCACGGTGTTGACGAAGAACCCGACGAGGTGTTCTGCCTCGGCGTGCGGGCGGTTCGCGGTGACCGTGCCGACGACGAACTCGTCGCGGCCCGACCAGCGCTGCAACACGGCCTGGTAAGCGGCGAACAGCACGACGAACGGGGTGGCGCGCAACGACTTCGCCAGTTCGGCCGTGCGGTCCCAGAGTTCGTCCGGGATCGTGAAGACGTGCTGCTCACCCGGCCTGACCGGCCCGGTGGCCGTCGCGGCGAGCCGAGGGTGAGGCCGGCGGGGAGCTCGCTGAGCTCCTCGACCCGGCGTGCGAGGAGGTCCCGCATCGCCGCGGTGTCGAAGGACGACCTGTCCTGCCGGGCGAAGTCCTTGTACTGCAGCGAAAGCGGCAGCAGAGCGGCACCGGCGTACGCGGCGGCGAGGTCGTCGAAGAACGCGGCGAGCGACCAGCCGTCGATGGCGATGTGGTGCACGTTGACCAGCAGCAGGTCCTGCTCGCCAGGCCAGAGCGTGCAGCGGATCGGCGGCGCGGCGGCGAGGTCGAAACCCTCGCGCGCCCTGCGCAGCGCGTCGGCGCGCACGTCGTCCACATCGGACACCACCTCGACCGGCACGTGCGGGTCGCCGACGACCTGAACCGGGCGGCCGTCGCGCAGCTCGTAGCGGGTCCGCAGCACCTCGTGCTTGGCGGCGACCGCGTGCAGCGCGGCGGTGAGCCTCGGCAGGTCGATCTTCTCCCGCCACCTCATCAGCAGCGGCACGTTGTACGTCGGCGCGGCAGGCGCGGCGGCGTCGATGAACCAGAGCCGTTCCTGTGCGAACGACAGCGGATGCAACTGAGTCACTCGCGAAACTCCGTGATAGTCGGAAAAGGGCGCGTTGAACCCGCACACGGCCCAGATCGGCGTGTGCTGAGGGGAGAACCCGGTTACCGGGCGGCTACTTCATCCCGAACGCGCGTGGCCAGTTCTGCCAGCGAATCGGCCAGCAGGACGTCGGTGGGCCCGAGGTCGATCGCGAGTCGTTCCCGCAGGCGCGAGGCCAGCTGGATCGCGAGGATCGAGTTCCCGCCGGAGTCGATGAAGTTGTCCGCCGGATCGGCGCCGGGAACTCCCAGCACCTCCCGCCAGATGAGTCCAACATGGTCTGTCACATCAGTAGGAGTGACTTCATCGCCCTCTGATACCACTGAATCACCAGAAATTTCGGCGAGCAGTTTCGCCCTGTCCACCTTGCCGGTGGGGCCGTACGGAAGCTCGGTCAGCACGTGCCAGCGCGCGGGCACCATGTACGCGGGAAGCTTGGCGCGCAACGCTTCGCTGAAAGCCGAACCGTCCACCGTGGACCGGGGCAGGACGAACCCGACGAGCGACGCCGCCGGCCCCTCCCCCACCTTCTCCACGAACGCGCTGTCGGCGAGCCCGGTCGCCAGGACCGCCTGCTCGATCTCCTCCAGCTCGATGCGGAACCCGCGCAGCTTCACCTGCCGGTCCCGCCGGCCGAGCAGCTCCAGCGCGCCGTTCGGCAGCTCCCTGGCGAGGTCACCGGTGCGGTACATGAGGTTTCCCGACACCGGGTCCGACACGAACCGCTCGGCGGTGAGCTCCGGGCGGTGCAGGTACCCCAGCGCGACACCGGGACCACCGACGCACAGCTCGCCGTCGATGAGGTGCAAAGTCGTGTCCTGCAACGGGAATCCGACCGGCACCCGGTCGAGGCCCGCCAGGCTTTCGAGCGTGCAGTCGTAGTAGGTGGCGAACGTGGTCGTCTCGGTCGGCCGTACCCGTTGACGAGCCTGGCCGGCGGTCCCGACTCCAGCACGCGCAGGGTGGCGGCCATGTCCATCTGCTCGCCGCCCGCGATCAGCGTCTTCAGCCCGCGCAACGCCGCGGGCCGTTCCCGCGCGACCATGTGGAACAGCGACGTCGTCAAGAACATCGTCGAGATGCCCGAGTCCCTGACCAGCGCGATCCAGTCGTCGATGCGCAGGTCGGTGATGGCGGGCAGCACCACGACGGTGCCACCGGACGTCAGCGTGTTCCACAGCTCGAACGTCGTGGCGTCGAACGCGGGGTTGGACTGGTTCGCGACGCGGTCACCCGGCTCGATCGTGCAGAACACCGGATTCGACACGAGCCGCACGACCGCGCGATGCGGCACCACGACGCCCTTGGGCCGTCCGGTCGATCCGGACGTGTAGTTCACGTAGAACGGGTCGTCCGGTCCGATTTCCTTGGCGCTGAAGGTCTTCTCCGCCTGTGCGGAGACCCTGCGCACGCCCGGGAACTCGGGGCTGTCACCGACCACGAACCGCGTGCCCGCCTCTTCGAGCAACGCGGTGAGCCGTTCGGCGGGCGCATGCGCGTCCAACGGCAGGTATGCGGCACCCGCTCGTGCGATGCCCAGCATCGCCACGACCATGCCGACAGACCGTCCACCGCTCACGGCGACGATCTCTCCCCGAGCGACTCCCCGTTCGGTCAGCTCAGCGGCCAGCCCTCCGGAGAGGTGCCAAAGTTGTTGGTATGTAAGTGATTCGTCGGTCACAGGATCGACCACCGCGTGAGCGGACGGAAGTTGATCAACCCAGCCACGGACGAGTTCGGGCACGCAGCATCCACTGCGCGCGTCCGGAAACGCCACGATTCTCCCCTGAAAGCCCAGATCTGACGGTTGCACACCTGCACTCGGCCCCTCCCAGGCCCGAATGCCCCTCCCTCGGCGCGACCCCCCACCGTCACGTGAGGAGCAACGGTAGTGAACTGAAGGTGAACGACCAATAGACCGTTCGTGGCAATTAATGAAACAAATAGGTCCGCCGCACCAGTCGATCATGAACGATCCGTGACCGGGCATGCACGCGCTTGGAACGTTCCAGTGAACGGAACGTGAAGTCGTTGCGACATCTGAGTTTCGTGAAACCCAACAGCACGACCGCGGAGCTCCTGTACTGTCCGGCCACGTGACTCGCATCGCGTTTCTGGGACTGGGCCGCATGGGCGCACTGATGGCGACCAGGCTGGCGGCAGCAGGACATGACCTCACCGTGTGGAACCGCACCGCGGACCGGACGGCGCCGCTCGTCGAAGCGGGCGCTTCGGCCGCGAGCACGCCGGCGGAGGCCGTGGCGGGCGCGGATCTCGTCATCTCCATGCTGTTCGGCCCGGAGGCCGTGCAGGAGGTCTACGCGAACGCGGCGGAAGCGCTGAAGCCCGGCACGATCGTCGTCGAGATGTCCACGATCGGCCCGCAGGCCCTTGCCGCACTGCGGGAAACCCTTCCCGACGGCGTGCGCCTGATCGACGCGCCGGTGAAGGGCAGCCTGCCCGCCGCGAGCTCCGGCGAGCTCGGCATCTACGCGGGCGCCACCGAGACCGACCTCGCGGAGGCCGCGGACGTGCTCGCCGTGCTCGGCAAGGTCAAGCACGTCGGTCCCCCCGGCGCGGGGGCGTCGGTGAAGCTGCTCGTGAACCTGGTGCTCGGATCGTCGTTCGTCATGGTGGCCGAGGCGCTGGCGCTCGCGGACGAGCTCGGCGTCGAGACCGACGCCGCACTCACCGCGCTGGAGGGCACCGCGGTCGGCTCGCTGATCCCGCGGGTGCGCGCGAAGCTCGAGAACCCCGGCTCCACCCAGTTCTCGCTCGGCCTGGCGGAGAAGGACCTCCGCCTCGTGCTCGACGCGGGCGGTGTGGCGAACGGCGTGGCCGCCGGCGCACAGGAGAAGCTCGCCGCGGCCGTCGCGGACGGCTTGGCGGAGAACGACATCAGCGCCGTGCTCAACCACGTCCGCGGGAAGTGAGCGTGGGCTTCACCCGCGCGCAGGTGCTGGAACGCCTGCGCGCCAAGGCAACGCGCGGTGAGGCGATCATCGGCGGCGGCGCGGGCAGCGGCCTGTCGGCCAAGTGCCAGGAGGCCGGTGGCATCGACCTGCTCACCGTCTTCAACTCGGGCCGCTACCGGATGGCCGGGCGCGGTTCACTGGCGGGCCTGCTGGCGTACGGCAACGCCAACGAGGTCGTGGTCGACATGGCGGGAGAGATCCTCCCGGTGGTGAAGCGAACGCCCGTACTGGCCGGCGTGAACGCCACCGATCCGTTCTACTCGCCCGAGGTCTTCCTGCCGGAGCTCGCGCGCCTCGGTTTCGCCGGTGTGCAGAACTTCCCCACGGTCGGGCTGATCGACGGGAACTTCCGCGCCAACCTGGAAGCCACCGGGATGGGGTACGGCGTGGAGGTGGAGATGATCGCGACGGCCCGCCGCCACGACCTCGTCACCGCCCCGTACGTGTTCTCCGCCCAGGACGCCGCCGCGATGGCGGAGGCCTGTGCCGACGTCGTGGTGTGCCACCTCGGCCTCACGATCGGCGGCACGATCGGTGCCGTCAGCGGTCCGACCCTCGACGAGAGCGTCGCCCTGCTGCAGGAGTGGGCCGACGCGGCGCTCGCCGTCCGCGACGACGTCCTCGTGCTGTGTCACGGCGGCCCGCTCGCCGAGCCGGAGGACGTCGCTCACGTTCTCAAGCACACCACGGGCGTGCACGGCTTCTACGGCGCGTCGTCGCTCGAGCGCACACCGGTCGAGACCGCGATCACCGGCCAGACCCAGAGGTTCACGTCGATCAGCGCGCGCTGAACGCCTTACGGTACAACGGGTTCGGGCAGTCGACGTACCGGCTCGCCGCGCCCTCCGCCCGCGTCCACCGCAGCAACAGGTTCGCCTTCGCGGGCACGGACGGGCTCTCCAGCAACGACGTCAGAAGCTCTTGGGAACCGTGATCCCTGGCATACGCAAGGAAAACGGACCGCGCTTCCGGCCACACGTCCAGGCAGGGGTGCCGGGCCTGCACGGCACCCGCGATCTCGATGAGGTGGTTCACGACGAGGCAGTACTGGAGCCGCTCCCAGCCCTTCGCCTCGGAAACGCCCCGCGATCCACCCGATCCGTCCACTTCGGACAGCAGCCGGGCGTGGCGTGGCAGCAGCCGCATGCCTTCCGGGTCCCGGTAGATCGCCTGGACCGGCATCCCGTCGGAGTCCACACCGACCAGGACGTTCTGCAGGTGGCACTCCATCACGACACCGTGCGCGAAAAAGGCATGGAGCACAGGCGGAACGACGACCGAGACGTACTGCCGGAACCACCGCAGGGCGCCGTCGCGGTCCAAGCCGTTCAACGGGTTTCCGTCGAAGCCCTCGCTGATTCCGGCCGCCAGCAACGGGGTCGCGCCGGGCAGAGTGTGCTGCCGAACTCCGTCACGCACCACCACCGCGAGTCCCTCAAAGGATTCCGGGGACGTCCGGTAGCCGCGGTCGATCAGGAACGCCGTGCCGGGATACGCGGACGCGATGTCCGCGAACACCGGTCTGAGCAGGCGGGCAAGAGGCGGGATCCAGCGCAGGTCGTGCGCCCACAAACGGCGCACGTCGTTGGTGATCTGCACGTCGAGGCTGAACTTGTAGAACAGGTCGGCGGCCGGGTCGTAGACCGTGCGCACCGACGACGTCGGCCACACCTCGTGACCGACCGCATCGGCGGAGAGGCCGAGCAGGGACAGCTGCCAGGGATGCGCGGGCAGAACACCCGCGGGCAACGGGACGTCGCCGTCGTCGACGAACTCACCTTCCAGGCGTGCCAACGAGAACCGGGCGTGCACCTCGGGCGCGTACGGCAACCACTCCCGCGCGGGCACGCCACCGCGGCCCTTCGGCGCGGGGTGGTAGCGGTGACCGGCGATCAACGCCTGCTCGGTCCGCTGGTAGAGGTCTTCCGGCGGAGCGGGACGGGCGTCGAGCACGGCGGCGATGGCGGACCGCGAACCCGCGATCTCGTCGAGGAAACCGACCGGCGGGTCACCGAGCTCCTTGGTGATGAGCACCGCGAGCTCCTGCCACGACACGGGTTGCCACGAGCCGGAGAACACCTCGGGATCCGACAGCCAGCGACCCTCCCGCGCACGCAGCAGGACGCCGGTGCGAGGCAGGCGGATCGTGCCACCCGCCCCCTGCTCGCCCACCTCGCGGCGCAGGCAGTTCAGCAGGGCGGTCGTGGTGATGCCGTCGGGATCAGTGATCGATTCCACCGGTGTCCGCTTCCCTCTGGCGCTGTGTCAGGATCTGATCATTCTGACGCAAACACCGGTCGAGTCCGAATTCGCCGCCGCACTGGACGGAGAGCGCGCCGAGCGGTTCCTCACGGCGCTGCCGGGAGCCCGCGCGGCGATCCTCGCGCGCCTGCGGCGCGCCTTCGCGATCGAGCCGTTGCCGCAGGTCAGCGCCGATCCGGCCGAGTACCTCCACCCGGTCGACCTCCTCACCGCACTGCGCTGGCCCGGCTCTGGGAACCTGATCGCCGAGGTCGCCCACAGCGTGGCCGGACTGGCGCTCTCCCGCACAACGAGCCCGTTGACGACTCCATTCCTCGAACGGTCGCTGGAGGAGCACGAGCAGAGCGTGGTCGACGGCCATCCGCTGCACCCGTGCTGCCGCAACCGCACCGGGTTCACCGCCCACGACCACCTGGCGTACGGCCCCGAGCACCGCCCGACGGTCGCCCTGCGCCTGCACCCCGCTCGCGACCACGTGGTGTTCGGCGACTGGCCTTCCGAGCTCCGCGACGGCGAACGAATCCTCCTCCCGGTACACCCGTGGCAGGCCGGACGCCTGAACGTGTCCAGCACCGGCACGCTGACCGCTCACCCGCTGATGGCGCTGCGGACGTTGTCCGCCGGCGGCTGGCACGTGAAAACGACGCTCAGCGCGCAGATCACCTCGGCCGTGCGGGACATCTCCGGCGGCTCGATCGCCACGGCCACCACGGTTTCCGGCTTCCTCGCCGACGTCGTCGAGGGGATCGAACTGCAGCACAACCGCGCGTCGGCCGCGGTGCTCACCGACGGCGAACCGAACCGCGCGCTGGGCGTGATCCTGCGCGACAAGCCCGTGCCACGTCCTCGGGAAACCCTGCTGCCGCTGGCCGCGCTGACCGCACGCCCGGTCGACGGCGGCCCTCCACCGATCCGCGGCTCGGCGACCCGGTCAGGTGGCTCGCGGAGTTCGCCGAGCTGGCCGTCCCGCCGCTGATGACGCTGCTCGCGCGAGGTGTGGCGCTGGAGGCGCACGAGCAGAACCTGCTGGTGGGGCTGGTGAACGGCAGGCCGCGCCGGTTGATCTACCGCGACCTGGCCGACATCCGGGTCAGCCCGCGCGCGGACCTGCCCGCGCGACTGCACGCGAGCCAGGAAGGCTTGCGCGCCAAGACGTTCGCCACGTTCTTCGCGACCGCTCTGACCGGGCTGGTCTCCGCACTCGACGCACCGGACGCCGAGCTCTGGGACGTGGTGGCGAAGGCGGTCCCGGACACGCCTGACCGGCAGGCGTTGCTGCACGACCCTCTGCCTGCCAAGCCGCTCACGCTGATGCGGCTCGACCCGAAGACGACGGCGTGGGCGTACCTGCCCAATCCTTGGTCCGAACGGTCCAACCGCTGACACGTCCGGGCCGCCACGAGCCCGATTCCAGGTCGCGCGGGGAGATTCCGGAAACGGGTACGGAGGCTCGGCGATTGTGCTATCCCAAAAGACATGGGGGGCACGGAGTTCCGGCTGCTCGGGGCGGTGGGGGTGTGGAGCGACGGCATGCCCGTCGATCTCGGGCACGGACGCAGACGATGTGTGCTGGCGGCACTGCTGGTCGACGCGAACCAGGTGGTGTCCGCGGAAGGACTGATGGAGCGCGCGTGGGGAGAAAACGCGCCGCGCCAGGGGAAGGACACGCTGTACGCCTACGTTTCCCGGCTGAGAAACGTGTTCCGCCGGATCGAAGGGGCGGCGATCACGCGGAAGTCCGGCGGGTACGTGCTGACCGTTGACCCGGCGGCGGTCGACCTGCACGAGTTCCACCGGCTGCTGGCCGAGGGACGCGCGGCGGACGGGACGGCGAAGCTGGCGCTGCTCGACCAGGCCTTGGCGTTGTGGCAGGGAGAGGCGTTCGCCGAGCTGGACACGCCGTGGCTGGACAACGTCCGGCAGGAGCTCGCGAAGGAGCGGTTCGCCGCCGAGCTGGACCGGATCGACCTGCAGCTCGGTCTCGGCAGGCACGGCGAGCTCCTGACGGAGCTGGCGGCGGCCACCCGGCGACATCCGCTGGACGAACGGCTGACTGGTCAGTTCATGCTCGCGCTGTACCGGTCGGGGCGGCAGGCCGAGGCACTGAGCGCCTACCAGCGGCTGCGAGACCGGCTCTCCGACGAACTGGGCGTCGATCCGTGGCCGGAGCTGCAGCGGCTGCACACGTCGATCCTGCGGCAGGATCCGGGGCTCGCACCGCCTGCCGTGCGTGCCGTCAAGAAGCCGATGCCTGCCCACCTGACGGCGCAGTTGCCGCCACCGGTACCGCACTTCTCCGGCCGGCACGACGCCCTGCGCGAGCTGGACACCCTCCTCGGCCTGGCGGCACCGGTGGTGATCTCGGCCGTCGCGGGCACAGGAGGCGTGGGGAAGACGGCGCTCGCGGTGCAGTGGGCGCATCAGCACGCGGACGACTTCCCCGACGGGCAGCTGTACGTGAACCTGCGCGGCTACGACGTGGCCGAGCCGATGACGCCGAACGCCGCGCTGGAAGGGTTTCTGCGCACGCTGGGCTTCGATCCGGCGGCGATACCGTCCACTGTGGACGAACGGTCCGCTCTCTTCCGGTCGGCGCTGGCGGGACGGCGGATGCTGGTGCTGCTCGACAACGCGCGGTCGGCGGATCAGGTACGGCCGTTGCTGCCGGGCCGGCACGGCTGCGTCGCGCTGGTCACGAGCCGCGACGACCTGGCGGGGCTGGTGGCGCGGGACGGCGCACACCGGCTCAGGCTGGAACGGCTGAGCGAGCGGGAAGCCGTGGAGTTGCTGCGTCAGGTGCTCGGTGCGAACCGGGTGGCCGCCGAACCCGCCGCGGCTCTCGATCTCGCCCGCCGATGCGCGTTGCTGCCGCTCGCGTTGCGGGTTGCCGCTGAACGGGCCGTGCGACGTGATGACGTACCGCTGGCCGAACTCGTGACAGAGCTTGAAGACCTGGACGTGCCGGGTGATCCGGCCTCGGCCGTGCGGGTCGTGTTCTCGTGGTCGTACCTGGCGTTGCCAGGGCCTGCCGGACGGTTGTTCCGGTTGCTCGGACTGCATCCGGGGCCGGATTTCGACACCGCGGCCGCGGCCTGGCTCGCCGGCACCGACGTGGCCACCGCGCGGCGGCTGCTGGACGTGCTGAGATCGGCACACCTGGTCGAACAGACCACACCGGACCGGTTCCAGCTGCACGATCTGCTGCGGATGTACGCGCGAGAACTGGCGGAGCGCCACGACGACGCCGCCGAACGAGCCGGGGCGGTGCGGCGGATGGCGATCGGATACCTGCACACCGCCTACCGGGCCGCGGATCAGGTGAACCCGGCGATGCTGCACCTGCCGCGGCCCGAGTTCAGCTCCGACGACCCGGCCGACGGGCTCGGCTGGCTGGAGACCGAGCGCCGCAACCTGGTCGCGGTGATCCGGCACACCGCCACGACCGAGGACCGGCGGCTGGCGTGGCGGCTCGCCGACGCGTTGCGCGGTTTCTTCTGGTTGCGCAAGTACCACGACGACTGGCTGGCGGCGCTGTCCGACGGCCTGCGCGCGGCCCGGTTCGGCGGCGATCTCATGGCCCAGGCCGCCATGCACCACGGCATCGCCACCGCGCGGCGTGAGCCTCAGCCGGTACGAGCCCGCGATCGAGCACTTCGAGCTCGCCAGGCGGTTCAGCGAACGGGCTGGCTGGCACGAGGCGCAGGCCGCCGCGCTGGGCAACCTCGGGGTGATCCACCGGCACCGGGGCCGGCTGATGGAGGCCGCGGCGCACCACGCGAACGCTTTGGCCGTGGTGCGGCGGATCGGTGCCCGCGTCCGTGAGGCCGAGGTGCTGGGCAACCTCGGCAACGTCTACTTCGAACTGGGCCGGCTGCGGCTGGCGGAAGAGCACTGCACGCTGGCGTTGAAGATCCACCGGGAGCACTCGTCACGGGTCGGGGAGGCGATCGACCTCAGCCTGCTCGGTCAGATCTGCTTCGAGCTGGGCGAGTACGAGCGGGCGGCCGGTTACGTGACCGATGCGCTGGAGATCCAGCGCGACATGGCGGCGCGCGAGATGGAGGGCTCAACGCTGATCTTGCTCGCCCTCGTGCGGTGTCAGCTCGATGACCACGACCGGGCCGAGGCGGACGCGCTGCACGCGTTGAAACTGGCCCAGGAGACCGAGAGCCGCGCCACGGAACTGGACGCGCACAACGTGCTGGGCGTCGTAGATCGGCACTGGGGCCGGTTCGGCGAGGCCGTGGAACGGCATCGGCGCGCGCTCGACCTCGCACGCCAGGACGGTTACCGCCGGGGCGAGGTGGAGGCGCTGATCGAGCTCAGCTCCGCTCTCGTCGCACTCGGCGAGGACGCCGCCGAGACGGCGGAACGCGCGGCCGGCCTCGCCCGCGACGCCGGGTTGCGGGTGCTGCACGGCCGCGCGCTGACCGCTCTCGCGGTCGCTCATGGTGCCAACGGCGCGATGGACGAGGCGGTGGCCAGCGCTGAGGAGGCTCTGGGGATCCACCTCGAGACCGGCCACCGTCCCGGCCACACCGACACGGTGAGCCTGCTGGCCCGGCTCACCGCTCAGCGTTAGCAGGGCGACGTGCTGCCCCTGGAGCTGGCGGGGTTGCGGTCCAGGTAGGCGTCGCTGACCCAGCCCGAAACGCCGGTCGTGACGTCGCGGAGGTACGACCACGTGCGGTAGGTGACGCCGCCGCGGGTCACGGCGTCACCGTTCGTCCAGCAGTGGTAGTCGACGCGGTGGCTGAGCTGCCCCTGCCCGTCCGCCGCGCACTCCGGCGTGTGCGGGCCCCTGCGGATGGCCACGGCGTTGGCGTCGAAGAAGTTGCCGGTCCGGGTGTCGCGGTTGCTGTGCGCGTGGCCGCAGTGCATCGCCGAAACGTCACCGGGCGCGGTCGTCTCGACCGTGTCCGGCAGGCCGGTGTACTCCCCCAACGGCTTCTCCCCTGCCGCGTTCGCCGGGCCTGCCATGATCATCGAGGTCGCCGCAGCGAGCAGCAGGCCGGTGGCACCGGCCACAGATGCGATCTTCATGTTCTCCCCCTTCGGAGCGAGGTTTCCCTTGCGCTACCGAGCCTGGGGGACGAGCCATGACCAGAACCTTGCCGGAAACCTGAAATCCAGGGGCGGACGTGCGGAAACGGCTGGGCGACCCTGCCTCGCCCAGCCGGAGCCCTGTGAGGCTGTCAGGCCCGCCAGCGCCGCGACGCGTGGACCACGTCGCCGACCGCGCGAGCAAGACTTCCGTCGGCGTCGACGTGGCGCTCGTACTCGGCGGGAAGCGGCTTGGCCACCTCGGGCGGTGCCTCGTACGGGTCGCTGTCTTCCCAACGCAGCCTGCGCGCCGTCTTCACGAACGCGACCGCCACGGCCAGCAGCAACAGCCCGACCGCGGCCGGCCACCAGACCGATTCCGCGATCGCGATGGCGAACTGGACCTGGGCCACCACGACGAAAACGACAGTCAGCCCGACCACCGACCACGGGGCCGATCTACCGTCGCGTCTGCGCTTGGCGGCACCGGTTGCCCCCATTGGCGTCACCTCCACCGATGTTGCCTGGACATCGGCGATTGATCGCACGGAGTTACAGCGCCAAGCGTACTCTCTGATCGTTTGGTTGCATTCCGTCATCACGGGGACACCTGCTTACCAGGCACGAACGCCCGTACAGCCCGTGCGGGATTCACTCTGTGGTGTGATCATCAACTTGTGTCTGCTCTGCACGCGGGTGACCCCGCCGCATTCGCCGTCGATGTTCTCGACGAGGGTCCTGCCGAACTCGAGTTCGTGCCGGGAGTGGCGTCGAGCCGGCCAACCAAGACGTGTGCCGGTGGCGCGCTGATCCGCGATTCCGCGGGACGCGTCCTGTTCGTGGTGCCGGCGTACAAGACGGTGCTGGACATCCCTGGCGGCATGACCGAGGACAACGAGTCCCCGAAGGCCGCCACGATCCGGGAGATCCGCGAGGAGCTCGGTCTCGACGTCGAGCTCGGGCCGTTGCTCGTCGTGGACTGGACCCCGCGCAACGGTGTCTGGCGCGACTGCCACCAGTTCGTGTTCGACGGCGGTGTCGTGAACGGTGCCGTGGCGCACGACCCCGAGCTGTCGGGCGTGGCGTACCTGACGCTCGACGAGGCCAAGCCCAAGATCTACCCGTCACTGCACCGCAGGCTCACCCTCGCCGTCGCGGCACTTGAGAGCGGTTCCGCGCGCTACGCGGAGTTCGGCCGCGAGGTCTGACCTAAGCTCGCACCATGGACCTGAGCGCGTTCCCGCGAGTCGCACTGGGCAGCTGGCCGACCCCGCTGGACGACGCCCCGAGGCTCGCGGCCGCGCTCGGCAGCCCGCCGGTCCTGATCAAGCGCGACGACGTCAACGGACTGGGCGCCGGCGGCAACAAGCTCCGCAAGCTGGAGTTCCTGCTCGGGCAGGCCGTCGACCAGGGCGCGGACACGATCATCACGTTCGGCGCGCTGCAGACCAACCACGGCCGTCAGACCGCGGCGGCGTGCGCGAAGCTGGGCCTGCGCTGCGAACTCGTGCTCACGGCCAAGGTGCCGATGAAGGGTGACGCGTACGAGAAGTCCGGCAATGTCGTGCTGGACCACATGTTCGGCGCGAACGTGCACATCTGCGCGGACGCCGAGGAGACCGTCGAGGCCTACGAGCGGGTCAACCACGACAAGGCCGTCACGCTGCCCGTCGGCGGCTCGAACGGCCTGGGCACGCTCGGGTACGTCGCGGCGGCGATCGAGCTCGTCGAGCAGCTTCGGCGAGCGCGGCATCGACAACGCCACCATCGTCGTGCCGCAGGGCAGCGGCGCCACGGCCGCGGGCATCGCGCTCGGCACCGAGCTGCTGGGCTGGCCAGG
>NZ_VSRL01000259.1 GCF_012184385.1 Lentzea indica | reverse complement strand
GCCAACCAGCGCGGAGTCGACTGGCAGTTCACCACCGACAACGCCCGCACCCGGCTCCGCCACCTATACCCCAAGAGTTAGCCGCGACGGTCTACTAGCTCTCACGACGTCGCGGTCGGGCGGCGGCTCGCCGACCACGTCGAGATCCTGCGCGCGGCCCACGCCCACATCCCGGCCCCTCAGTTCCACGAGGACCAGGTGACGTTCCGGAAGCTGATCACCCTGGCGAGCAACCTCGGCAAAGTGCAGGCGTGGACCGACAGCGGAACCGCGGGATACGCCATGCACACCATGAACATGTTCGGCCAGAGCAGGTCCGGCTTCATGCGGAACCGTTACTCCTGAGCGAGATAGACCCAGGCGTCCACGCCGGAACCGAGCCGGACGAGCGCTCGCCGGTAGTCGTCGACCTCGTAGATGTCGGCGGCGGCAAGTTCCTCGGTCGTCACTTCGAGAACCGTGCCGGCGGTCGTGTCGGCGGGATCGCCGGTGTGCCGGACGATCGGATGCCGGTCCGTCCCGCTGACCGCCACGACAGCCGGATCGGTGATCGTCACCCAGTCCTGCCGATGGCCGGGCAGGACGTCCGCGGAACCGGTCAGCTGCCGCCCGAAGTGCTCGACCTGGACCGACGGCGTCTGCAGCGTCCCGTACGAGAACAGGTTCACGACCGCGCCAGCAGATCCACCGATCCGCCGCAGCACCGGGTTCGCGACGTCGGAGTTGCCGAGCACCACCGAAGCGCGAGCAGCCGGACCGACCTCGTCGAGATACCGGCGGCTGGCCGCGTGATACCGCTGGTCAAAGGCGCGTTGAGCCTGGTCGAGTCCGCCGAGCAGCTCCGTGTCCCGTCGAGTCCCGCGGTCTCGCGCGACATCGAAGGGCGTGTCGACGAAGACCACCTCGTCCCACACCAGCTCTCGCTGCAGGAAGCTGCCGTCCACCACCAGAACCAGGTCCTCAGGGGCGAGAACCTGCGGCTCGTCGATCGGCGTGTCCGAGGGGAGGTCGATGATCCGCTGCCGGTACTTCCGATCCCCGTCAGGCCCGAGCGGCTCCAGCACCAACCGGGAGAACGACACAAAGTCGTAGGCGTCGGCGTAGTAGCCGTCCGCCGAGTCCCGTCCCATCCGATGCCGAACGGCACGCGGGTTGTGGAAGCCGTCCATCGACAGGTGCACAGCAGGGCGCCCGCGAGAAACGACCGCCGCCGCCAGCTCACGGGCCAAAGTCGTCTTGCCCGCCGCGGTGATCCCGTCCACGGCAACCCGCAACGGATGCCCGGGCCGAACCGAAACGAGGTGGTCGGCGATCCGGCCCAGCACACGGTCACGTGCTTTGATCATGGAACCGAGGATATGTCAGTCCTCCTCGACCTCACGCCGGGAGAGCCGCACCTCCTCGACGTCGAGCCGCCGCTGCACGGCCCGCAGCACGATGTCGTCGATGGCACGCTCGTCGCGCAACCGCACCACGGTCGCCCGCTTGTGCGCGATCAGCTCCAGCCGCAACGCCGTGTACTCGAGCTCGGACTGCGCCACCTCCTCGTCACCGGCCTCCTTGGCCCGCCTGACCTCCAGGTGGTGTTCGTACTCGGCGCGCACCCGCTTGTAGACGACGTCGCTCACGCCCACCTTGTCGGCGAGGCGGGGCAGGGCCTCGTACGCCTCCTCGGACGCGGTCGACTGGGCCAGCCGGAGCTCCTCGTCCACTGCGGTGTCCTCGGGCAGGCGGGAGAACCGGATGATCGTCGGCAGCAGAACGGACTGCACGATCAACGTCAGCACCACGACACCGGACGTGATGAGGATGATCTCCTCGCGGAACGGGAACGGCCCGCCGCCGACGACCGTCTCCGGAACCGCCAGCGCCGCTGCTAGCGACACGGCGCCGCGGAACCCGGCGGCGGACGACACCAGGCGTTGGCGGGCGCCCACGCGTCGGAGTCGTTGCTGTGGACGGCGATCGATCGCGCGGATGACGTACGGGGTCGTGTAACTCCACAGCAGGCGAGTGCCCACGACGGTCAACGCCACCAGGCCGATCGCGCCGAACGCGGTGAGGATCTCGGAGCCGTCCAGCGTGCGGACGGCGCCGTTGGCCTGGAGTCCGATCAGGACGAACAGGGCGCCGTTGAGCAGGAACGTGGCGATGACCCAGAACGCGGAACTCTGCTGGCGGGTGTCGGCCGGCACGATGCGCGGGCCTACCTGCGACAGCGTCAGGCCACACACGACCACGGCGATCACGCCGGAGCCGTGCGCCACCTCGGCCAGCAGGAAGGCGGAGAACGGGGTGAGGATGCTGACCACGCTCTCGTGCAACGGGTTGTCGAGCCGCTTGCGCACCTGCACCGCCAGCCACGCCACGATCAGGCCCGCCAGCGCGCCGCCCGCGTAGGACAGCAGCAGCCGCACCCCGACCAGGCCCGTGCTGAACTGCTGCTCGCCGGTCGTGATGGCGACCGCGATCGCGTAGATCACGAGCGCGGTGCCGTCGTTGATCAGCGACTCGGCGCGCAGGATGGTCGTGGTGCGGCGTGGCATGCCGCGCGCGATGGCCGAGACAGCGGTCGCGTCGGTCGGGGCCAGTGCCGCGCCGAGCACCCACGCCGGGCCCCAGTCGAGGCCCAGCGCGTGGCGACCGCCGCGACCGATCCGGCGGTCGCGAGCACGAGCAGCGTGCTGAGCAGCACGATCGGGCGCAGGTTGCTGCGGATCTCCCGCAGTGAGGTGTTGAGGCTCTCCCAGTACAGCAACGCGGGCAGGAAGATCAGCAGCATCGCTTCCGGCGGGAGGCTGACCGACTCCAGGCCCGGCACGAAGCCGAGCACCGCGCCGCAGAGGACGAGCAGCACCGGGGCGGCGAGGCGCAACCGTCCGGACGCGACGGTGCTCGCCAGGATGCACACGCCCAGCACCACCACGAGTTCGAGACCGAGCATGCGCCCAAGATAAGCGGCTCAGCCCGCCAGTGCGTCATCCAATTCGGCCAGCAGACGCGACTTGGGACGCGCTCCCACGATCTGGCGGATCGGCACGCCGTCGCGGAAAAGCAACATCGTTGGCAGTGACATGACCTGGTAATCGCGTGCGGTGGCGGTGTTCTCGTCGGCGTTGATCTTGAGCACGGTCAGATCGTCGCGCTCGCGGTCGATCTCGTCGAGCACGGGCGTGAGCATGTGGCACGGTCCGCACCACTGCGCCCAGAACTCGACGAGCACGGTGCCGGTTCGCACTTCGGAGGCGAACGTCGCGTCGGTCAGCTGCTGCACTGGAACTCCTTGGGTTCTGGCACGAGGCACCGGTCTTGGAAGGCGAGTCTGGCCAGCAGGAACTCCCGAACTGTCTGGAGCCGCTCCATGCACGCGTCCACCTCGGCGAGCTTGCGCCGGTAGACCTCCCGCGAGTCCGGGCACGAGTCACCGGACTCGTGACCCGCGCGCAGGCACGCCACGAACGGCCGGGTGTCCTCCAGTGACAGTCCGACCGCCTGCAACGACTGGATCTCTCGAACCAGCCGCAGGTCGTGGTCGTCGTACTCGCGATAGCCGTTGGACGTGCGCTGCGCTTCCAGCAGCCCCTGGGACTCGTAGAAGCGCAGCGCACGCGTGGTGGTGCCGGCTCGCTTGGCCAGTTCGCCGATCCTCATGGACTGAACGCTAAACCTTGACGCTCACGTCAAGGCAACCCCGATGTCAGGGCAACCCGAATGTCAGGGCAACACGGTCAGTCCGCGACGAAGCCGGTGCGTTCCCGCTGCTGCCGGACGACCCAGCGGCCCGGCGCGATGCCGGTGCCGCCGTGCTCGGGATGCAGCAGGTAGACCGGTGCGGTGTTCTCGACGATGCCGAGCCCCAGTTCCGGGTCCCCGGCGGGCGACCACGTGCAGGTGCCCGGATCGGCGACGAGGACGTGCGGGTTGCGGCCGTCGGCTCCCTGGACGAGGTGGATGCCTTCCGCCGGTACCCATCGGGACGCGTTCTGCTCCGGTGGGCCGGCGAACATCGAGAACGGGATGACGATCAGGTCGCCCTGGGCCTGCAGGCCGTCGACGACGGGGACGGTGGTTTCGCGCTCGAGGTGGTCGAGCGTGTCGACGCTGGTGCGGTCGACGAGTTCAGCAAGGTTCATGGTGTGTTTTAGGTGCGTCGTAGGAGTTGGGCGTAGTGGTCCGGCCCGAGTCCGTAGGTCCAGGCCGCGGCCGCGATCGGGTCGCGGAACCACCGGGGGACGCGCAGCCCGTAGCGGCGGCGGGTGCCGTCACGTTCGACCGAGCCGTTGACGACGGTCAACAGGCGAGCGCGTTCGGGCAGGTCGTAGAGCTTCAGCTCGAAGCCCGGGTTGGCGGGGTCGGGCGCCGTGGCGGCGAGCGTCAGTGGACTGCCGTGCCACGCGTACGCGCAGCTGCCGTCCGCGAAAGTCACGGCGGGCCCGTTGTCGTTGTGCAGCAGGGAATCCGCGTCGACGTGCACGGCCACCGGCCGCTCGGCCATCACACAGACGTCTTCGCGCGGCCACCACCAGCCGGTCGAGCGTGTGAGGGTCTCCCACACGTCGAGCAACGCCAGGTCGTGCCGGCTGAAGCGCGCCCCGAGAACGCGGTGGTGCACATCGAGCTCGGCCTGCCAGTCGGCGTCGTGCTGACCGGACCAGCTCAGGCCGAGTGACACCGGCATGGTCGATTTCACCGCTGGTACAAGGCCTTCGCGGATCCGCAGCCGCAGGAACTCCGCGACCTGATGGGCCTGGCCCTTCCACTCGGAGCTCTGCCGCAGGCGGAAGCGCAGGTCGGAAGCCAGCGCGGCGATCTGTGCCTCCGCCGACTGCCAGTCACCGGTGAAGCGGGTGATTTCCTTGGGAGGCAACACCTTCGCGGCCTCACCAGGGGAACGCACCCACACGAACCGAGGAGGTGGCCTGCCGGTGGCCGCGTACAGCAGAGCCACGGCCTCTTCGGCCGCAGGACGATCTGCGGGTGCAGTGCTCAGCGCATGGGCGAGCCAGTCATCGCGGAGCTGGGAAACGTCGGGGGAGCGGGCCTTGAGCCCGCCCGGTGCGCTCACAGCGCGAGGGCGCGCACGCCCTTTCGAGTCGACATGCGGAAGATCGTGGCACCGGAACGGGCTGAAGCGCAAGCATGAAATTGTTCCGGCCGACGCTGTGGGACCGCCTCGGTGTCCGATGGTTGTTCAGCACGTGGACGTCCTTGCCCAGGCGATCGAGCCCTCCTTAACGTGAGCCACGTTCTGCACGTGCTCTCATCAGAGCGCAGGGAAGGGAGGGCAGGAATGGGCTTCGCACTGTTCCTGTCCTCCCGCAGGCACATCGACCACGGCCGCGTGTCCAGCGCCGCCTGTACGGGCTGACCTCGTCTCTCGGCCCTCCCTCGCCTCTCCCAAGGATCCGCCATGCCCTCTTCCGGCACGCTCACTATCGTGTCCTCAAAGGACAGATCAGACGATCTTTCCTCCTTGCCGGTGGTCGCCGCGCGCCACCCGTGGCGGTGGGTCGGTGTCGTCGCCGTGCTGGTGCTCGTGGCCCAGTTCGTGCACGGCCTGGTCACCAACCCCGGCTGGGACTGGCCGACGTTCGCCAGGTACTTCACCGCCGAGTCGATCCTCACCGCGGTCGGCACCACGATCGTGCTGACCGTGCTCGGCACGGTGCTCGGGTTCGCGCTCGGCATCGTGGTCGCGGTGCTGCGGCTCTCGCGCAGCCGGTTCCTGCAGGCCGTCGGCTGGACCTACATCTGGGCGTTCCGATCGATCCCGTTGATCGTGCAATTGCTGTTCTGGTTCAACATCTCCTATCTCTACCAACGGCTTTCGCTCGGCATCCCGTTCGGTCCGGAGCTCGTGAGCTTCGAGACGGTCGAGCTGATCAGTCCGATGGGCGCGGCGGTGGTCGGACTCGCTCTGCACCAGGCCGCGTACGCCGCCGAGATCGTGCGCTCCGGCGTGATCTCCGTCGACCCCGGTCAGCTCGAAGCCGCAGCTGCGCTCGGAATCCCGAAGACCAGGCAGTTCCGCAGGATCGTGCTGCCCCAGGCGATGCGCGCGATCCTGCCGAACGCCGCGAACGAGGTGATCAGCCTTTTCAAGGGCACGTCGGTGGTGTCGGTGATGGCGATCGGCGAGCTGTTCTACCAGGTTCAGGTGATCTACGGCCGCAACGCGCGGGTCGTCGCGCTGCTGATGGTCGCGACCGTCTGGTACATCATCCTGACCACTCTGCTCTCGATCGGCCAGCACTACGTCGAGCGCTACTTCGCGCGAGGAGACCGCCGGTGATCGAGGTTTTGGGCGTGCACAAGAGTTTCGGCTCGCACGAGGTGCTGCGCGGGGTGTCGCTGGAGGTTGAGGCCGGCGAGGTTGTGGTCGTGCTCGGCCCGTCCGGCTCCGGCAAGTCGACGTTGCTGCGCACGATCAACCATCTGGAGAAGGTCGACCGCGGGTTCGTCAGCATCGACGGCGACCTGGTCGGGTACCGGCGCCGTGGCGAGCAGCTGTACGAGCTCAAGGAACGCGAGATTCTCAAGCAGCGCAGGCACATCGGGTTCGTGTTCCAGAACTTCAACCTGTTCCCGCACCTCACGGTGCTGGAGAACATCGCGGAGGTCGCGCCGCTGTCCGAGGCGCGACGGTTCCTGGAACGGGTCGGCCTGGCGGACAAGGAGGACGCGTACCCGCGTCAGCTGTCCGGCGGCCAGCAGCAGCGCGTCGCGATCGCGCGAGCCCTTGCCACGCGACCGAAGGTCGTGCTGTTCGACGAACCCACGTCCGCCCTGGACCCGGAGCTGGTCGGTGAGGTGCTCGACGTGATGCGCGACCTCGCCCGCTCCGGCACGACGATGGTCGTGGTCACGCACGAGATCGGCTTCGCCCGCGAGGTGGCCGACAGGATCGTGTTCCTCGACCAGGGCGTGATCGTCGAAGAAGGAGCGCCCGGCGAGGTGCTGGACAACCCGGTCCACGAACGCACCCGCGCTTTCCTCTCCAAGGTTCTCTAGAAGGAGTCTGTTGTGCGCAAGCCACTTCTCGCCGCTCTGGCCCTCGTCCTCGCCGCCTGCGGAACGGCAGAGAGCGAGCCCGCCGCCGGTGGCCTGAACGTCAACCTCGGCCCGGACCAGAACCGCGTCACGGCTCAGAAGGACGACAAGATCGCCTCGAAGGTGCCGGAGAAGTTCCGGGCAAAAGGAGAGCTGGTGATCGGCGGATCAGCCGGCACAGCACCACCTCTGCGGTTCTACGCCACCGACGACAAGACCGTGATCGGCGTCGAGACCGACATCGCGTCGTTGGTCGCCGACGTCCTGGGCCTCAAGCCTCGCCTTGAGGTGGCCTCGTGGGAGAACCTCTTCGTCGGCCTGGACAGCGGCAGCTTCGACGTGGGCCTGTCGAACATCACGGTCACCGAGGCGCGCAAGGAGAAGTACGACTTCGCCACCTATCGCCTGGACACGCTGGCGTTCGAGGCGAAGAAGGGCGGCAGCTGGAAGGTTCGGGAGCCGAAGGACGTGGCGGGCAAGGTCATCGCCGTCGCCTCCGGCACCAACCAGGAGAAGATCCTGGTCGACTGGAACGCCGGGAACGTCGCGGCAGGCCTGCCGGCCACGGACATCAAGTACTTCCAGAACTCCTCGGACTACTACCTCGCCCTGCAGTCCGGGCGCATCGACGCCTACCTCGGCCCGAACCCCACCTCTGCCTACCACGCGGCGACGTCAGGGCAGACCGAGGTGATCGGCACCTTCTCCGGTGGCGCCTCGGTTCAGGGCAAGATCGCGGTGACCACCAAGAAGGACAACGGTCTCATCGCGCCGGTCCAGGAGGCGCTGAACCAGCTGATCGCGAACGGCAAGTACGCCGAGGTGCTCAAGCGCTGGGGTCTCTCCGACGAGGCCGTGCCCACCTCGGAGATCAATCCTGTCGGCTTGCCGAAGACCTGATCGAGGAGGCGACCCGTCATGCGGTTCAGCATCACCATCGACACCGAGGACGAGGAGATCGCACTGAGGCTCCTCGGCGCGTTGAAAGACGTGGGCCTCGCGCCGACCACCGAAGCAGTGGCCGAAGACGTGGACGTCCGGATCCTGCCGCACACGCGGCAGGTGCTGCTCCGGGACGTGCCCGTCGATCTCACCAGGCTGGAGTTCGAGCTGCTGCTGCACCTGTGTGAAAACCCAGACCGCGTGCACCGCCGCCGTGAGCTCCTGTCGGCCGTGTGGGAAGTCGACGACGTCTACAGCGGCGCCCGCACCGTCGACGTGCACGTCCGGCGGGTGCGGCAGAAGCTCGGCGACGCGGCGGAGGTGATCCAGACCGTGCGCGGCGTCGGGTACCTGGTGGCCTCAACAGGCAGGGTCCGGGTCGAACGTTCGCCGAACGTGGTGCGGCTGGCCGATCGACGGGCCGGGTGACAAAAAGAAGTTGCTCCTCCCGCAGGCCCGGTGTTGCATGCAGAAGCACCGGGCCTCTGGGGAGTTGATCGATGCTCGACGGCGAGACCGCCATTGATGTGTCCCTTGTGGACGAACTGATCCGCGCGCAGTTTCCGTGCTGGGACGGTTTGCCGATCAGCGAGGTCAGGCACGGTGGCACCAGCAACGCGATGTACCGGCTCGGCGACGAATTGGCCGTGCGACTACCCCGGCTCGAGTGGTCGAAGGACGAAGCGGGCAAGGAAGCCGCCACAGTGCCGCTGCTCGCGCCCCATCTCCCGGTGGCCGTACCGGAACCGGTCGCACTCGGCGAGCCCACCGAGAGCTACCCGTATCAGTGGTCGGTGGTGCGGTGGCTCGACGGCGGCATCGCCCCGGTCGAGGCCGTCGACGAGGACACTCCGATCCGGCTGGCCAAGCTGATCCACGCACTCCACGGGATCGACGCCACGGGTCGGCCGTGGACCACCTACCGCGGCCGGTTGGACGCCTCAGACGACGACGAACCCGTCCGCGGCTGCATCGCCAAGCTCGGCGGAGACCCGAGGCTCACCGCGATCTGGGAGCAGGCACTCGAAGCACCTCGGTGGGATCAGCCCGCCCGCTGGCTGCACGCCGATCTGCACGAGGGCAACCTGCTGTTCACCGGCGGTGAGCTGACCGGCGTGATCGACTGGGGCTGTGCGGGGGCCGGCGATCCCGCGGCCGACCTCATGACCGCCTGGCTCTACCTCGACGAACGCGGCAGGCGGACGTTCCAGCGCGAGATGAGCGAGTTCGACGACGCGACCTGGGCACGTGCACGTGGCTGGGCGCTGCACCTCGCGGTGCTCGCGCTGCCGTACTACCGCGAGACCAACAAGTTCCTCGCGGGCATCGCGAGTTGCACCATCGACCGGCTACTGGCGGAACGCGCCTGGTGACATTCCCGTCTCGCGGGTGAAGAACTTGGTGAAGTTGGTTGCCTCGCTGAACCCGAGCCGGTGACCGATCGCCGCCGAGGACAGGTCGGTGTGCACGAGGAGCCGCTTCGCCTCCAGCGCCACGCGGGCGTCGATCAGCGACTTCGCCGACCGGCCTGTCGCGGCGAGGCAGATGCGGTTGAGGCTGCGCAATGAGTAACCGATGCGCGCCGCGTACTCGGCGGCGTTGCGCGTCGATGCGAACGAACGCTCGAGCTCCAGCTGGAAGCGTTCGAAACGGCCGTCACCGGGCCCAAGATCCGCACCCATCGGCAGCCGGGCGAGGCGCAACAGCAACGCGCCCAGCAACTGGCGGAGCAGGTCCACCGGCTCGTTCGTCAGCACGTTGCGGCGGTACTCCTGCCTCAGGTCCTGCACGGCACGGGTGATGACCGCCTGCTCCGCTTGGGGAACGGATCGCCGCACGGGGCTGAACGGGCTGAGCAACTGCCGCGTGCCGTCCAGCGGCGGCGGGAACGCCGGGGTGAAAAGGACCATGAACGCCTGTGCGTCGCCGTCGGGGAGCCTGAGCACGCGGCCGGGGCTGACGTGGAGCAACGTGCAGGGCGAGCACGGGTGGTCCACGAAATCGACCATGGTGGTGGCGTGCCCCGCGGTGACCAGGAACAGCTGGTGGAAGTCGGTGCGGTGCACCTTCGTCAGCGTGGCGTCGGTGAGCCTGCGGCGGAGCACGGCGAGGTCGAGCACCTCGAGACCCAGCTGATCCCGGTCGGGGTTGCTGAAGCCGAACTGCGCGACCTGTCCACTTTTGACCATGGTGAGGCATGACGCTACCTCGTTCCCGAAGCACCGGTGGGACATCGTGAAAGCCATGGACAACAAGGAACTCGTGCTCAAGGCCGCAGGCGAACTCTTCGGTGACAAGGACCCGTCCGCTGTGGACCGCTGGGTCGCGCCGGACTACCGCCAGCACAGCTCGCTGATCGCGGACGGACCCGAGGCGTTGCGCGGCCTCGTGGCAAACCTGCCGGAAGGCTTCCGCTACGAACTGGCGCGCGTGATCGCGGACGGTGATCTCGTTGCGCTGCACGGGGTCTACCACGGCTTCGGGCCACAGCCGCTGGTCGCGTTCGACCTCTTCCGGGTGACGGACGGCAAGCTCGCCGAGCACTGGGACGCGCTCACGCCCGTGGTCGAGCAGACGGCGAGCGGCCGGTCCCAGACGGACGGACCTGGCCGGCCCGCGACCGCCGACACGGAGCGGAACCGTGCGCTGGTCGAGGAGTTCGCCCAGCGGATCCTGCAGGACGCCGACTACTCGGTGCTGACCGACTACATCTCCACCGAGACCTACCTCCAGCACAACCCGGAGGCCGCGGACGGGCTCGACGGGTTCGGTGCCGCGGCGGCGAAGTGGGCAGAGCAGGGCAAGAACCTCGTGTACAAGACCGTGCACAAGGTCGTGGCCGAGGGCGATCTCGTGCTGCTGCAGTCGGAAGGCGAGTTCGGCGAGCCGGTGGCGTACTGGGACCTGTTCCGGGTGCGGGACGGCAAGATCGTCGAGCACTGGGTCGTCATCGCGCCCGTTCCGGCCGCGCTGCCGCACTCCAACGGCCTGTTCTGAGTCGCGGTGCTCACCGCCCTGCCCGACTACCGGCACGCGGTCGCGCTGGACGAGCCGTTCCGGCCGCTCAGCGCGCCCGCGCCCGGCCACGAGCTCGAGACGCTGACCACCGTCGCGCTGCGGAGGCGGGGGAGGTGGTCAAACCGGTGCTCCTGATGCCATAGCACACCGCGCCATCCGCGAACCGGCGTAATGGGCCCCGCCATCTGGGGCCATTCGTCAGGTTACGCAGGTGAGAAAGTTTCACCACCCCTCTCGACGGCACCCGTGGTTTGTGCGTACGGTGAGCCCCACTAACGTACTGGCCAGTAGGTAGCGTACTGAATTCCTTTCTCCCCACCCCTGCACGGTGAGGAAGCGAGCGCAGTGAACATGCTGTCGGATCGAGAACGGGTGCTGTGTCTGAGTCCGTTCAGCGCCCCCAACCCAGCCCTCGTGGTCGCGGCCGAACGAGCGGGCGCACTTGGCGTGCTCGACCTCGGGCCGAACGCTGCCTCCGACCTCGATCGCGTCATCGCGCGTCACACGCGCGCGTTCGGGGTACGGCTGCATGGGCCGTTGACGGTCGCGTTGCCCGAGGCCGTCGACACGGTTTTGATCGATCTTGTTCGGCATGTCCCGAACCGGGCTGAACTGGGTGAACGCAACGTTCTTGCGGTGATCACCTCAGTGGCCGAGGCCGTTGCGGCGATCGAGTTCGGGGCGGCTGGGCTGATCGCCAAAGGTGCTGAAGCAGGCGGCAGGGTGGGTGGTTCGCCCGCGTTCGTGCTGCTCCAGCAGGTGCTCGCGCTGACCGATCTGCCGGTCTGGGTGGCCGGCTCGATCGGACCCGACACGGCTGCTGCGGCCATCGCCGGCGGGGCGCGAGGAGTGGTGCTGGAAGGCCAGCTCACACTGGTCGCCGAGGCGCGGAAACACATTTCCGGTGAAATTGTGAACGCGGTCCGGATGATGGACGGCGCTGACACCGTCGTGAACGACGGGTTACGCGTTCATGTTCGTCAGAACACGCTTGAAATTGGCCAGGAAGGCGCGTTCGCCGAATTCAACCGCGTCTCGTTTGGGACCGTTGGTGGCGTGGTCGGCGCGATTCAGCGGGGCATTCGCGACAATCTCGCGCAGGCGGCCGACCACCGCTCGATCCGGGCCGGTGGGCCGTTCTGCGACCGCGTGCCGGGCCTGCGCTACCCGATCGCGCAGGGCCCGATGACCCGCGTCAGCGACCAGCCCGCGTTCG
>NZ_VSRL01000258.1 GCF_012184385.1 Lentzea indica | reverse complement strand
CGACCTGCCTGCCCACGGCCGCGACCACGCCCGGCGGTAGCGCGCCCCGTTCGGCGATCAGCGCCGCGAGGCTGCGGGAGGGCAGGTACTCCAGCACCAGACAGGGCTTGCCGTCGTGCTCGACGACCTCGTACACGCTGATCGCGTGCGGGTGCCGCAGCCGACCGGCGACCCGGCCCTCGCGCAGCATCTGCGCCACCGCGTCCGGGGACCGCCGGTCCGTGTTGAGCAGCTTGACCGCGATCACGCGGTCGAGCTGCTCGTCGCGCGCCTGCCAGACCACCCCCATGGATCCTTGCCCGATCGACGACACCAGCCGGTACCGCCCGGCGATGACCTCACCCTCTTCTGGCACATGCCGACGCTACTTGGCTGAGCCGACCATCGGCCACCTTCGACTTCGCGCGAGCTGGGTTCTAGATCTAGAGCCGCACTCGCACCGTGACGCGACCTTTGTCGTCACGGTGGTGGGAGCGTCGGCGTCGGCCGGTGGTGAGCCGCGAACGACGCAGCGACCACGTCGTTTCAGCCGTGCATCGGACCACGAGGAAGGCTGAGATCGTGGCGAAGCCTGCGTGATCCGAGGTCCGAGCGAAGGTCACGGGTAGCCGCTGTCACGAGATCCACACGTGTCGGCCGGTCCGTGCACCCGAACGATCACGAATCGGGCATGCTGTGCGCACCGTCACGACACGCAGGAGAGGTGCATGAGCGCAACGCCCGAGTATGCCGTACCGGCATGCGTCGACAGTCCCGCCAGGGTCTGCGAGGAGCGCGACCGGTAGCTGTCGCGCCGCGAAGCGAGGTTTCGTCAGGGCTTCGTGGCACGTGGAAGAGCGTCGGAGTTGTTCCGACTCCACCCCTTCGCCAGCGGGCCGCCGTCGCGCTGGTTCTTCGGCGCGAACCCTGCGCGGTCGGGGTACAGGCGCTCGATCGGTACTGGTTCCTGTGCATGCCTGCGAGCGGGAGTCCGGCGTTGCTGGGGCTGCTGGGGCTGCTGGCCAGTCTCCAACTTGGGCTTGCCTGAGCGGGCGCTGTGCATCGTCGCGATCGGCCTGCCCAGCTTCAGCCTTGCCGCCCCGGGCTCAGACTCCACCCGACGGCACGGCTGACCGGCTACTGAATAGCACACCGGGCATGACTTGTTGTTGCGCTGCAAGGGGGCCTGCGCGGGATCCGCACGATCGACCCGCCCATCGATGTGCCGGTGTGGCCCCTCTTGCCCCGTGATTTCGCCATCGCCGCTCTCCCGTCAGGATCCGGTGTTGGGCTGCCGGAGCTGGGTGACCGCGGACGGGTCCAGCTCGACGCGGATCGTCAGCTCGGCCGCGAGCTCCGGGGGCGCGCCGTACAACACGCACACCTGGGCGGCCGCGCCATCGATCACTTCCTGCAGCGTCGGCGCGGTCACGGCATCGGCGTAAGTCGGCCAGCTACCCGTGAACGTGCCGTTTGACCAGCTGACCAGAAGCCTGAATTCGTTGGTGGTCAACGTCTTCCAGTCGAGTGACTGGGCCAGGTCCAGTGCGACCGCGCTGGGGCGGTCGGCGCTGACGGTCCGGCTGCCGATCCAGGCTTCGACCTGGGCGAGATCGTTGGCGACGTGGTCGGAGTCAGTGGTGTGGTCGTGGCAGTAGAACTGGCCCTGCTCGGTCACGTGCAGCACGAGCAGACCCTCGCCGAACAGGCCGAAGTTCCATGTCGGCTCGGTGCCGTGGAGGTCGAAGTGCCACCCGTGGCGGCCGGAGAGCTGGGTGCCCAGCTCTCGCCACTGGTCGATCAGTTGCCAGCCGCCGCCGAACTGGTTGCAGATGGTCTCGTAGTTGGCGTCGAAGCCGACGCGGATGTGGTCCCAGGGA
Source organism: Lentzea indica (assembly GCF_012184385.1). GTDB lineage: Bacteria > Actinomycetota > Actinomycetes > Mycobacteriales > Pseudonocardiaceae > Lentzea > Lentzea indica. The sequence goes on along the minus strand of NZ_VSRL01000258.1, from coordinate 10,427 downwards.
CGCATGCGGAAAGCGTAGGCACGCGGTCCTCTGCCGCACGCCTACGCCGCGTCCGGTCACCCGTTAGTGGACTACTTCCCCTTACTCGTACAGGTCTTCGTCGTCGATCGGGAGGTCGTCGAACTCGTCGGCCGCCGGCGTGCGGCGCGGTCCTTCATCAAGTCTCGATGCCACCTCAACATCGTGTCCGGGCTGACCAGCAGCCGGAATCGGCGCAACGCCGCGCGGGTTAAGGGCTCGAGAAAAGCAGCAAGCAACGCCCTGTCCTCAGGCCGCAGTCGCGGGCGCTGATCGCCGAGCTGTCTGCGCAAGACCTCGAGCTGATGGCGTAGCGCGAGAATTTCGACATCCTTCTCACGATCGCTCATGCGCAACAGCCATAGCGCAGTGAAGCTTGGGAGACGGCGAGGTAGGCGAAGCGGACCAGCACGGCCGCGATCATGCTTGATGATGATCGACCCCCTGCTGATGCCGCTAACCTGCACGGACGTACTTCTCGGCATGCACAGGGCTGGGCGCGTGCGGCAAGGTGCCGGACGGGGTCGGTGAGCGGGTGCTCGCGGGTGCCGGCCGTGCCTCTCTCGCCGCCAGCCCTTCGCGAAGGCCGCAGTTCGGGCTCATAGGGATTCGACGAGTCAGGCCACTGCACGTCACCCTGCACGTAGGCGGCGATCAGATACGCGCACCCGACTCGTCGAGAGACCACGCGCGTGGTGCCGGGCGGTCTCGTCGCGTTGCCCAAGAGTTCCGAACCAGTCAAGGTCTACGAGCCGGCCATGGCGACGGTCGACAGCGAGCTGCCGTCATTCGCGAAGCTCGCCGATCGGGCGGGACCTGACCTCTCACAGTCCCAGGCACACGCTATGGTCAGGACGGCCGCACGCGCCTGCCTTTGCCGGCCGACCAGGTCAGGCTGTTCACGACCGCGTGTGGCTGGTACGCAGCCGGTGACCTCAGGCTCCGCACTCGTTGTTCTGGCGAGTCACCGGGTTACACCAACGCGAGTTCTCCTGTCGCAGCCCGGTGACGATGATCCCGGGATGCGCGAGCTGAAGGCCGAGGGTCTTGCCCACCGGCGTCGCCGGATCGTCCGACCTAGTCACAATCGCGCGGAGAGCTGTGCGTGCCGAAAACTGCATCCATGCAGGTCAGGACGCATGGCGGTACTCGTAGATGACTCCCGAGACTGTCCTGTCGATCTATGGCGGAACCGACTCAACCTCGCGCGAGCCAGACGCTCCAGTAAGGCGACGAGCAACGCCCCGTCCTCAGTCCGCAGTCATTGGCGCTGATCGCCGAATCATCTACGCAAGACCGCGAGTCGGTGGTGTCACGCTACGTAACAAGTCCAGGAACAGCCCGATAGAACCATCAGCTGCGGGGAGGACCGACCTGGTTTTGTCGGTGCTTCGTGCTGCAATGCGGTGAGGCCATCCATCACGCTGTGATCGGGGGTTCGGGTTCTTTGGCTGAGCAGACTGCAGAGCAGCTGTTGCACGAGTTCCGCAGCAGTGCGACCACCGATGTCACGATGTCGCTGCTGCGTTCGAGGGACGCGATGCTGTACCTCGCGCTGATGGCGGCCCATCTTGGTGATGGCCAGATCGTAGACGGCCAAAGCCTCAGCGCTTCGATCGATGCTGACTTGCCGGCGCTGTTGCGCAGCTACTCACCTGAGGACACCGACGAGTCGACCGTCACCGCTGATGGGCTCCTGATGCGCTGGCGCAAACGGGGCTGGGTGCAACGTTCCGCCGACCCACGTGACCCTCGGATCGAGCGCTACCAGCTGACGTCCGGGGCTGCGACAGCGGTGCGGCAACTGCGCACCCTGCGGCAGCAGACGTCGATCGCCACCGAGTCAGCGCTCGCGATGGTGATGGCACATCTCAGCCAGATCGCCGCCGACGCCAACCCGGATCCGTTGATCCGCCGACGGATGATCGACGACCGTATCGCGGAGTTGGTTGCTCAGCGCGATGCCATCGACAGGGGCGAGACGCCTGAGGTGGACAACGGCGCGTTGATCGACCGCGTGGCCGCGCTCGCGCAGCTCACCGACCGCATCCCTGGAGATGTCGCTGTCTACGGCGAACGAATGCACGCCAACACGGCCATGCTGCTGCGTCAAAGCCTCGCGGACGACGTCGAGTTCGCGGAGTCGTTGCAGCGCATGTTCGACGGCCACGACATCATCGCCGAGTCACCCGAGGGGCAGGCCTTTCGGGCCTTTGCCACGGCGATCGCGACGCCGTCTCAGCGGACTCGGCTGGAGTCCGACATCGCAGAGATCCTCCGGCGTGTCGAAGACCTGCCTGAGCATCACCGGTCCTCTCTGAAGGGGTTCATCTCCGCCGTGTGGCAGCGGGTCCAGGAGGTCGAGGATGTGCGCGGTGCTGCGTTCCGCAGGATGAGCAACTTCGTGCGCGGCGGTGACATCACGCATTACCGCAGCATGCGAACGCGGGTCAGCGAGGCTCAGGCATCCGCGGCGGTGGCGTTCGAGCACACGCATGGCGGTCGCGACATCGGTTTCGTCGTGCCCATGAGTGGAGTCGAGACGCGTTCGGTGGGTCGTCTGCGGCTCGATCAGGGCATGGGCACTGCTCCGGACGCAGTGATGGACACCACGGACGAGTTCGACATCGATCTCGCGTCGCTCGGCGGGAGGGAAGCCATCGACTGGGCGGCGTTGCGGGACGCGGTCCACCTGACGATGGAGCAGCACTCCGGCTACGCCACCCTGCCCGAAGTGCTGGCACAGCTGCCCAGTCCCCGCGCCGGGGACGTGATCGGGTTGTGGTCGCTCGCCACCCGGTACGGCGACGTCGACGAGGGCACCAGGTCGGTGGTGCGGGCGTGCACCGATCGGGGCTGGCGCGAGATCGACTTGCCGTACGCGGTGTTCGCCGAACAGCTTCCCGCCCCCATCGCACCGGCGCCTCGACGCCTGACGTTGCACCGCGGCCGTTCCACGCAGGAAGAGCTGTTCCATGACTGAGCCCAGGAGCTTCACCAGTGTGTTCGCCGACGACCTCGCCGAACCGGACGAGGCGTCCTTGGATCCGAGCAGCATCTTCGCCGATGACGACGAGACACCCGGTGGTAGCCACGTCGACCACGGGCAACGCACAGCACGGTTCGAAGGGGACACCAGTGAGCTGCCGCATCAGGTGTGCTGGGCGTTGCAGGAACTGGTAGCAGCTCCGCACGTCACAGAGAAGTCCAAGCACTGGCCGATCGTGGAGCAGTACGAGGCGGTGCTGCGCTCTCGGCTGGCGGAGCTGGGACTGCTCCTGGAACTCAACCGCGATCACCGGTACGCCTTCACCAGACAGGCGGAAGATCCGTCCCCGCACAGCCGGGTGATCCTGCGCTCCAAGACGCTCAGCCTGGCCGCCAGCACGCTCCTGCTGTACCTCTACACCCAGTACATCCTTTCTCCTGACGACCCGATCGTCGATCGAGCCGACATGGTCGAGCACATGTTCGCCTACAAGCCGGCGAACGACACCGATGAGGTCGAGTTCCGGAAGAAGATCAACACGGCGATCAGGTCGCTGGAAGAGCTGTCGATCATCAAGCCGGTCCGCGGAGGTACCGACAGGTTCACCGTTTACGGGGTCGTGACCGCGATTCTCACCGCCGATCAGGTCACCGCGCTGGACAACCGCTACCAGGCCATCGCCGCGGGTACCCGTCTCTCGAGTGCCCCCGCCGACGAGGAGGAGCAGGCCGAATGACTCGGACCGTCCACACTGGCCAGTTCCGCCTCGCCAGGCTTCAGGTCGTCAACTGGGGAACCTTCTGCGGCTACAAGGACTTCCCGATCGATGAGCGCGGCATTCTGCTGACCGGCCCGTCTGGCTCAGGCAAGTCATCGCTTATGGATGCTCATTCCCTCGCCCTGCTCCCGAACCACGATCAGCGGTTCAACGCATCGGCCGACCTCACCGCACGCGGTGCAAAGCAGAACTCCCGCAGTGCCGCTGCCTACGTGCGAGGCGCGTGGTCGGAAACCAACGACGAGCACGAGCAGTCCAAGGTGCGCTACCTGCGAGGCGGCAAGCCCACGTGGTCCGCAGTCGGCGTCACCTACGAGGACGGTCTGGGTTCGTCCACCACCGCGGTGGTGGTGAAGTGGTTCACCGGCGCGGAGAACGACGGCTCTGCCATGAACACCATGCATCAGCTGCACGACGGCACGTTTGACCTGCAAGCACTCAACGAGTGGGCCGAGCGGGAGTTCGACACGAGGTGGTTCAAGCGAATGCACCCCGACGTGCGTTTCCCCAGCAGCCAGGATGCCTACCTCAAGGAGCTCGGCCGCCGAATCGGTCTTGACCGCACCGGCACCGCGCTGTCCCTGCTGGGCAAGGCGAAGGCGATGAAGAACGTCGGCGACCTGAACCTGTTCATTCGCGAGAACATGCTAGACAAGCCGGAGTCGTTCGCCGCCGCGGCAAGGATGCTGCAGACCTTCACTCCGCTGAACGAGGCCTACATCACCGCGAAACGCGCTTCCAGGCAGGAAGAGGTGCTGCGCGACGTTCCCCCAAACTGGAACGACCATCAGAAGTCCAAACAGGACCACAGCACTGCGGAGGGCCTGCGCGGCACTCCGCTGGAACGATACGTGCGCGGTCTTCACCTCGCCGTGCTCACCACCGAGCTCAACACACTCAGGGAATCAGCAGACCTGCTCGAAGCACAGCTGCTAGATCAAACCAAGCTGAAAGACGATGCACAAGAGTTGCTCATCAGGCTGACAGGACAACTCCAGCAGCAGAACTCAGGGCTGCAGCTGCTCGAAGTACAGCGGCAGCAGTTTGAGGCAGCTGCGAAAGCCGCGAGGGAAGGCTTCGACCGATACGGCGGCTACGTCGGCAGGCTCGGAGAGCCTGTACCGCAAGACGATGCGGCGTTCCGCGCCCTGCTGGTGCGACTGCCCGTGCTGCTTGAGTCAGCCAGAGAGAAGAAGGCCGAACTCGAACCGCAAGCGCACCGGGAAATCTCCCGGAAGGTGCAGGCGCAGCAGGAGCACACGGACCGAGACGCCGAACTGCGCCGTCTCCGCTCCGCCCCCACGCTCATTCCCGGACACGCGATCGCACGCCGGGAGACCATCGTGCGCGGAACCGGTGTCCCGATCAACGCACTGCCCTACGCCGCCGAGCTGATCGACATCGCCGAAGGCGAAGAGTGCTGGCGTCCAGTAGCGGAGAAGGTCCTGCGCAACTACGGTATGCGCCTGCTGGTCGCCACCGAGCACATCGACCGCGTCCGCCGCTTCGTGGACTCCCACAACATGCGTGGCCTGGTCGAGTACACCGAAGTCACCGCAGTGTCAGCGCATATGCCACAACCAGCACGCAACCGGCTGGCCGGAAAGCTGACGGTCGACCAGCAACACCCGCACGGACGCTGGCTCGCGGCTCAGCTTGCCCGCCAGTTCGACCACGTCTGTGTCGAGACCGCGGCGGAGCTCGACGGTCACCGCTTCGCGGTGACACTGAACGGCACGGTCAAGATGCCGGGTAACCACTACCGCAAGGACGACCGCCCAGAGCTGACCAACCCCTCGAGCTACATCCTCGGCGCGAACACCGCGGCCAAACGGCAGGCGCTGGAGCGGGAGGTCGCGGCATTGGCGGACGAGGTGCGCTCGGCCTCTGAGAGCGCCGACGGGTTCGGAGAACGCCTTGAAGTCGCGAACAAGCGGATCGATGCGGCCACCGAACTGATGGACTTCACCACCTGGTCGGGCGTCGACTACTGGGCGCCCACACGAGCGGCGAACGACCTCGGCGAACAGATCGCGCAGATCCGTGCGAACGACGTGGATCTGCAACGTCTCGAAACGCAGCGCAATAAGGCCCAGGAAGAGTTCGAGAAGGCCATCGGCGACTGGCAGAAGACGAAGCAGCGCATCGATGACGAGGCAGATGAGCAGATCAAACTCGGAGACCTGCGGCACGCCGAAGAGGCGAAGCCGCACACGGTTGACGAGGACGAGCGCCTCTACCTCGACGAGGTGTACACAGCCATCCAGACCACGGCGACCACCTCCAACATCAGCGCGATCCGCCGATCGATGGACCGAGAGTTGGACAACCGCGTTACCAAGGCCACGTCACGCCAAGCCTTGGCAGCGGAGCGAATTCGCAGCGCTATCACCTTGTTCTTGGAGCATTGGCGGGATTACGCGCCCGACGACAGCGGCGACGTGAACCTCAGCGGTGCTTCGTTCGCCGCCCTGCACACCGAGATCGTCACCCGTCGACTTCCCGAAGCGATGGGCAAGCTCCAGCACATGATCAGCAACGACATGGTGCCGTCGATCGCGATGCTGCAGTACACCATCGACGAAGCTGGCCGCCAGATCGAAGAGCGGGTCGGCTGGGTCAACGCCGGCCTGCGCAGAGTCGAGTTCAACGACGGTACGCACCTGCAGATCGCCTACGCCGCCAACCCGTCCGCCGACGTCAAGGCCTTCCGCGACGCAGTCGACGAGCTCATGCGCAAGGCCGCCGTGCTGAAGAACGACCCGGAGCAGCAGGTAGCCCAGTTCCACCGCGTCAAGGCACTCATGAAGCAGTTCACCGACCAGGACACCGCGGCCGAACGATGGCGGCGCAATGTCCTCGACGTCCGCAACAGCTACACGTTCTACGGCAGGGAACTCGACGAAGGCGGCATCACCGTCTACACCTACCGCAACACCGCCACGAACTCCGGTGGTGAGCAGGAGAAGCTGGTGGCGTTCTGCCTCGCCGCCGCCTTGAGCTACAACCTCGCCGATCCCGACACCGACGGCAGGCCACGCTTCGGCACGTTGATGCTCGACGAGGCTTTCAGCAAGTCCGACGAGAACTTCTCCGCCCAGGCGCTGTCGGCGTTCGACGAGTTCGGCTTCCAGCTGATGATCGCCGCACCGATCCGCATGGCGGGAATCGTCGAGCCCTACATCGGTCAGGCAATCCTCGTCGACAAGCGCGTGACCGCCGACGGCGCGCGCTCCACTGGCAAGACAGCCACCTTCGGCGAGCTGGCCGCACGCCGGTTCGCCGACGAGGACGGCGAAATCCGTGCGACGGCCTGACGAGATCATCGCGTCGCTACGAGGCCGGTTCAGCGACTCCTACGCCGACTGGGCACGAGGCGGGGGCACCTGGCCGATGCGGATCTCGCTGCGCCCGCCAGCTCCATCCGAACGGACCGCGCACCCGGTGCGGTGTCACGAATGGGCGGCGGACTGGGCGACATACACCGGCCCCGGCCACGTGGAACGCGCCAACCTGAGATTCCCCACCGGAACCCACCCCATGCCCAAGACGCTCGTGCTGTCCCGTCCCGGCGACGTGGCGCGAGCTCACCCCGACGACCAGGCAACCTGGCTGCGCTGCGGCAGACGACTGACCGAGCTGGAGAACTCCTTCCCCAGAGCGAAGTTCCACCGCCTCGTTCGCCGCATCACCCAGCTGGACGATGCCGACTACGCGCGGCTCGTGCACGCGGCCAATTGGCTGACCATCAATCCCACCTCAGGGCTGTTCCTGCGACAGCTGCCCATCGAGGGCGTCCACACGAAGTGGCTCGCCGCGCACGCCACCCTCGTGCTCGCGCTCCTAGGCGACGAGAGTGTCGACGAGTCCACCGATGAAGTGCCGCTGTCCAGGAAGCGGGCACTTCACGACCGACTGGGCCTGTGTGTCGTTCCCGAACTCGTGCAGGTCACCGTGCTCGACCCGGCGCTCAGGGCTCAGTTCGCGGGCATGCGCCATTTCGCGGCGACCGTCGAGGACCTCAACCGCTGGCCCCAGCACCCGACCCAGGTTCTGATCCTAGAGAACAAGGAGACCGCGTTCGCGATCACCGACGACTACGAACGCACCGTCGTGCTTCACGGCCACGGCGCCCACGTCGACCAGTACGCGCGCATCACTTGGGTCAGGCAGGCGGAACGAGTGATCTACTGGGGCGACATCGACTTGCCTGGCCTGCAGTTCGTCAGCGACCTGCGCGGCATGGGCATCCCTGCGCACACGGTCTTCACCGACATCGATACGCTCCATCACTTTCGAAGGCTGGCTGTGGAAGGTGCACCTCCTCAGCGCACCGCCACGCCACCACACCTCACCACGGCCGAACGTGAGCTGTACGAGCACCTCACCGCGTACTCCGCTAAGCACGGGACGGGCCTGCTGCTGGAGCAAGAACGGCTGCCGTGGGAGGACGTGTATCCGATGCTCAGGAACTTCCTGTTGGAGCGCGTGACAACGCTGGAGAGTGCACCGGTTTTGTCGGGGGTGCTGGATACCTTCCGCAAGTGAGTCTCACCTCGGGATTGGCGTCACCACAGACGCCTCTGCGGCGGTTTCTCGACCGCGAGCTGTCGGCAGGAACGCGGCTGTTGCGTGCGAACTACCGTGCCCAGCTGCTCGTGCCGCGTCCTGTCCTGCCCGGCGACGGAGTCGGATTCGAGGCCGGCACCGTCGGAACAGCCGTCGACCAGCGGCTGCGCCTGGCGTTCACCACCGCCGCCCCGGTCGACCCGGTGACCGCCTTGGGTGTGCTGTCCTGCCAGGAACGAGCTCTCGCGCCCGGTCTTGGCGGCCGCCGCACGGATCCGTACACGGTGCTCGCCACCCTCGGCCGCGATCTGATGACCGCGATCACCGAGCTCGTCGCGAACCTCGACCTGGACAACCGCGGGCTGCCGATCGTGCGCGTCGATGAGGACGAGGAACGTCTGGCGCGCATGCTGCTCGTCGCCGCCTGGTACGCCCTGCTGTACCGCGTGCCGTTTGCCTTCGCCGACACCCCGCTGTTCCAAGCCGTCAGCGCAGACCCCACCACGTTCACACTTTCGATGATGCTGGCGATCCCGCACCGCCACCTCGTCGACGACGTCCTGGCGCAACTCGACCTCACCCAGGACAGCCATCTCGCCACGCTGCGCGCCGCCTCGACCCCAGAACGCTGCCACCCCGGCCCGACCTTCGACGGCAGCAGGCGCGTCACAGCGGACGCCGACCTCATCGTGGACGGCCTACTGCTGGACTTCAAAAGCACCCGCCGCGTCGACAACTTCTCGCAGGCCACCATGCAGCAGTTGCTTGGTTACGCGCTGATGGACTTCAGCGACCGCTACGAGATCGACGCGGTCGGACTATTCCTCACTCGCGCTGGCGCCCTGATTAGCTGGCCCATCGAGGAATACCTGCGTCTTCTTGGCGCCCGCCGCCGAGATCTCGGCGAGTTCCGCGCCTCGTTTGCCGCACTGCTCGCATATCCCGGTTGCCCGGCGGACATCGTGCCCGCCCCCGAGCAGCGCGCGGACGTCGACCGCCTCCTGGCCGAACTGGCCACCCGCATCGGCGCCGGCTGCTGTTCTGCATGCGGCCACGAGCTCGATGAGGCGCCACTCAGCCGCGGCCAGGCTCGTCGGTACTGCTCCACGCATTGCCGCAGCCGCGCCCCTACCCTGAGGCGTCACGGCTGGCTCGCTGTCGCATCCGCCGAAGATTGATGCCCGTCCGTTGATGTCGGCACCCAACGCTGTGCGTGCCGAAAACCCCATCCGTGCAGGTTAAGCGGCATGGTCATACTCGTGGATGACTCCGCCGAGACGGTCCTGTCTGTCTATGGTGAGGCGTTCGATCTGGCCGGGTTCGAGTGGCTGGGGCCAGGCTCGCAGGGGTGCCGCGGCGGCGAGTGCTCGGTGGGTTCGGTGCTCGTTGTAGTGCCGCTCGTACTCGCGCAGCGCGCGGCGTAGGTGGGTCTGATACCAGATCAGCGTCCGGTCCAGCAGTTCGGCGCGGAGTGTCTTGACCCAGCGTTCGATGATCGAGTTCATGCGGGACATCCGGACACCGGTCAGCACTACAGCTATCGCCGCGGAGCCGAGAACCTTGTCGATCAACGCGGGGTATTTGGTGTCGCGATCACGGATGAGGAATCTGATCCGCGCGAGGTATCCGGTGTCCTCGAGGTCCATGAGCAGGTTGCGGATGGCCTGGGTGACCCAGGCATCGGTGGGGTGCGCGGTGGTGCCGACTATCCATACGCGCCGACTCGCATGGTGGATGGCGGCGAGAATGTACTGGCGCTGACCGGTCAGCGTGACAGTCTCGATGAAGTCCATCGCCAGGATCGCCTCAGCCTGCGAACGCAGGAAGTCGGCCCAGGTAACGGTCGTCCGGCGGGGAGCCGGATCGACGCCGGCGGTCTTGAGGATCTCCCACACCGTGGAGGCGGCGATCGCGATACCCAGGAGCGTGAGTTCGCCGTGGATGCGGTCGGATACCCCACGACGGGTTCTCGGCTGCCAGGCGCAGGACGAGGCGGCGGATCGAGGCGACAGTGCGCGGACGTCCAGGTCTTCGGTTCACGCTCGCACGGGCATAGCGGCGCTTCATCAAGTC
>NZ_VSRL01000257.1 GCF_012184385.1 Lentzea indica | reverse complement strand
CCAAAGCGTCAGCGGAGTCCTGCGACGCCCGCTGCCCCGCCGCGGCGAGCTCGCTGATCTTCTCGATCCGCTCGGCCAGTTTGGCCAGCCGAGCCGCGGCCTCCTCCGCAGCGGCACCGTGCCACCCGTCGAGCAACGCGGCTCGTTGTTCGCGAAGCACCTCGGCGTGCGTGTCCAACGCGGCGCGATGGCGCGTCCACTCCTCGGCGACCGTGCTCACGTCCGCGACGTCGGCGTCCTGCCACAACATCCGGTGCAACTCTTCGTGGCTGTACGCCTCCCAGTTGATCTCGCTCGGCGGCGGCGACTCTTTGCCTGACACCCTGCGTTCCCCTCCCTCGTCCGGCGAGGGAAACGATCACAGCCGGGCCAAACGAAGGAACAGGCCAGACGACCGGCCACTTGTGGCCGGTCACTCTGATCAGCGCAAACGCGCGAAGTGTTCCTGCAGCCGCGCGTGCCGGAACTGGTAGACCGCACCAGCCCTCCGCAGCACGCCACGCCGGTACGCGTCGTCGAGGAAGTCCGGCAACCGCCACGGCAGCCGCCCGGTCAACGGCAACCAGACGCGAGCGAACACCACCCACTGCCCCCACGCGGTCAGGCTCAGCACGTAGGCCAGCCCGCTGCCGATGCCTCCGACGAGCCCGAGCGCCAGCGCCGATGTCGAAGTCCACCCGACCCCGACCCCCAACGCCCTGAGCCCGCCCAGGGCGGCTTCGGTGGCCGTCACGACGAACCCCGCGAACACCGGGGCCATCACCACGACCAGCCTGAGCACGTGCCGCCGGTTCGTCTCGATCACGTCGCCGGGACTGCCGGCCGAACGAACGTCCAGCGGCGCCTCCAACGCGGCAACCAGCCCGAAGACGAGCGCGCCGCCGAGCCCGAACACCGGGGCGAACACTCCGACATCCATCATCACGTCCACCGGTGTCTTGAGGCCGGACGTGAACAGCCAGATCATCATCCCCAGCAGCAGCGCGTATGCACCGCCCACCGCCCCCGCGAACCCCAGCCCGAGCAGGCCTCGCGACCACACCCGCTTCCCCACACGGCCACGCAGCCGCAGCCGCGTCCGCACAGGTTCGAGCGGCGCCGTACGCACCACGTACCAGTGCGCCACCCCGAACGACAGGCCCGTGGCCAAGCCGATCATCGCCGCGAACAGCACCCCTCTGGCGGTCAGCGCGCCGACCACGGCGGTCTCGAGCACCAGGTCCGCCAGCCCGACCGCGGTCCCCACCGCCAACCCGGTCACCTTCGCCGAGGTGCCGAACTGCCACCACGCCAGGTCGTACGTGCCGAGCCTGGTCAGGTGGCCGGCGAGATGGCAGAGCCACGGCTGCACCCGCTCGGCCTCGGCGCCGTAGACCGCGGGCACGAAGCTGCCGAGCAGGTGCCGTTCGATCTCGTCGGCCGTGGCGAAGTTCAGCAGCGCGGCTGGATCATGGTCAGGGGTGTCGCTGTAGATCCGCCGGGCGAGCGCCACCATCAACGGCGTCGTGAGTACCGATGCGAGCGCACCGCCGTTGCGCACCTCGTCGAGCACGGGCTTCCACACGTTGCCAGCTGGCCCGGCCTTGCGCGTCGTACGCGGCAGGTAGTCCGCGAGGTCGTCGCACGTCAGGTCAGCCAGCACTACTGCTGCGGCGGACGTCAGTACGTCGGTGCCCTCGACCGCGTCGCGGTACTCGTCCACACGACTGGTGAGCAACAACGGCAGAGTGGTGGTGTTCAACGCGTTGAGCGCCGGCCGGTGCAGCCCTGCCGCGATCTCGTCGAACCCGTCCAGCACCGGCAGCACCCGCTGTGAGTCCACCAGCGCCGCCGCCACCGTCCCGCCACTCGGCCCCGGCGCCCCGAGGAACGGATGATCGCGGGTGAGCTGCTCGGCGAGCCAGTCCCGCAATCCCACGCGTTCCGGATGCCACGACCCGAGGCTGAAGATCACCGGCACCGGGTCCGCCGCGTTCTTCGAGCTGAGCAGGTCGAGCACGAACCGCGTGGTCAGCACCGTCTTGCCGGAGCCGGCCCTGCCCAGCACCACGAGTCGCCGCGACCCGACCTTCCGGTACAGCTCGACGACCTGGTCCAGCCGCCCGTCGAGCTCGGCCTCACCACCGATGTTGAGCCAGCTGTCCATCAACGTCGCGGGCGCGGCGTCCCACCTCACCGGCAACGGCACCGGATCGTGGATCTGCCGCTGTTCCTCTTCACGCCGCCACCGGGCCTCGATCGCGACCTTCAACGTCTCCACGGCCTCGTGCAGCGGATCGACCTCGCCGGTTCGGCGGCCACGGGTTCGTCGCGCCCGGCGGAGGCGAACAACTCGGCCCGCTCGGCACCGGTCAGCTCCAGCGCGTCGGCCAACGACCGCACGGTGCCCATCCGCGGGTCGGTCCGCTCGCCGGTCTCCAGCCCACGCACCGTGCGAATGCCCACGGCAGCGCGCTGCGCGAGCGCTTCCTGGCTCAATCCCGCCCGCTGCCGCCACTGACGCAGCAGTAAGCCGAACTGGCTCGCCACAACCGCCCCCTCGTCCCCGATGATCAGCATCGTAGCGAGATGCGTCCGATCGGAGGAAGATCGCGGATGTGCTGACCGAGTGGCTTCACACCGTTCCACCGCTGTTGGTCTACGTCGTCGTAGGCCTGGTGGTCGGCATCGAGAGCGTCGGGATCCCGCTGCCGGGCGAGATCGTCCTCGTCACGGCGGCTCTCATGGCCTCACACCACGACGGCGTCTCTCCGATCATCGTCGGCGTGGTCGCGTCCGCCGGCGCGATCATCGGCGACAGCATCGGCTACGCGCTGGGCAAGCGGTTCGGGCCGCGCGTGTTCACGTGGGCGGGCGACAAGTTCCCCCGCCACTTCAGCCAGGACAAGATCGGCCGCGCCCAGGCGCTGTTCGAACGGTTCGGCGCCTGGGCGGTCTTCTTCGGCCGGTTCGTGGCGTTGCTGCGGATCCTGTCCGGTCCGCTCGCGGCCACGATGGGCATGCACTACGGGAAGTTCCTCCTGGCCAACGCGGCAGGCGGCATCGCGTGGGCAGGTGGCACGACAGCGGCGGTCTACTTCGTCGGCGAGGCGGCCGAGCACTACCTCGCCGAGTTCTCGTGGATCGCGCTGCTGGTCGTGCTGCTCGCGGTGATCGGGTTCAGCGTCCGAGCCCGGCTCCGCCGTTCACCCCGATGACCTGCGCGGTGATGTGCCCTGCCTCGGGCGAGGTCAGGAACGCGATCGCCGCGGCGATGTCCACCGGGGTCCCCGCACGACCGTTCGCCGTGTTGCCGACGAGCTTCCTGCGCCGTTCCTCGCTCAACGTTCCGCCGAAGAACTCGGTGTCCTCGACGACTCCAGGCGACACCACGTTGACGGTGATCCCACGCCCGCCCACCGCGAACGCGAGGTCCGCGGTCCACGCCTCAACCGCGGCCTTCGCCGCGCCATATGCACCCGAACCACGCCGTCCCGCGATCGAGCCGATCGTGACCACCCGAGCGTTGTCGGCCAACCGCGGCTCCAAAGCCGTCGTCACGAGCACGGCGCTGATCACGTTGGACTCGTAGTTGGCCAGCCACAGGTTCCGCACGTCGGTCAGGTTCTCCGGCGCCGGAAGGCGGCGGGCCATGTTGCCGCCCGCGTTGTTGACCAGAACGTCCACCGAGGACGGCAGGTCGCTCAGCGCCGCCTCCACCGCGTCCGGGTCGGAAGCGTCGAACACCACCGCCCGCGCGCCGATCTCCTCTGCCGCCGCCTTCAGGACGTCCTCCCGCCGTCCCGTGATCACCACGTCGAGACCCTGCTCCACGAGCCTGGCCGCCACCGCCTTGCCGATGCCCGTGCCGCCGCCGGTCACCACTGCTGTTCGCGTCATGCGATCTTTGATAACAGCCGGATACATGCAGGTCGATCGGCCTGTTAGCCCAGCGGGATTCACGTGTGTGACTAGGCTGCTCAGGCCATCCGAGACTGGGGAGCAATCATGACAACTCACGTTCTGGAAACCGACAAAGCAGCCATCACGTACGACGTGCACGGCGAGGGCGGCCGCCCGTTGATGATGATCGGCCAGCCCATGGACGCGAGCGGCTTCGCAGCGCTCAAGGAGCAGTTCCTGGACCGCACGGTGATCACCTACGACCGCGCGGCTCGGCAGAAGCACTCGTTCGGACGGCCGCACCGACAACACGCCCGAGGTGCAGGCCGCGGACGTGCACGCGGTGATCGAGGCCGTTGGCGGCCCGGTCGACATGTTCGCGTCCAGCGGCGGCGCGGTCACGGCGCTCGAGCTCGTGGCGACCCACCCGGACGACGTGGTCACGCTCGTCGCGCACGAGCCGCCGATCATCGGCGTGCTGCCGGACGCGGAGGCCGCCCGCCGTGCCCAGAACGGTTTCATCGACGCCTACTTCGCCAAGGGGACCGGCGCGGGCATGGCGCAGTTCATGGTGATGACGTCCTGGCAGGGCGAGTTCACCGACGAGTACTTCGCCCTGCCGCCGGGCGACCCGGCGCAGTTCGGCATGTCCGCCGACGACGACGGTTCCCGCGACAACCCGTTGCTGTCGCGGGACTCGCTCGCGATCACCGACTACCACCCCAAGATGGAGGCCCTCACGGCTGCGCCCACGCGCGTCGTGATCGCCGTCGGCGAGGAGACCGGCAACGCGTTCACCGCGCGCACGGCCCAGCACACCGCGAAGCTGCTCGGCCAGGAGGCCGTCGTCTTCCCCAGCCACCACGGCGGGTTCATGGGCGGCGAGTTCGGCTATGCGGGCAAGCCGGAGGAGTTCGGCGTCAAGCTGCGCGAGGTACTCGGCTGAGGATCACGTCGGCGGCCCGTCCGGCGCCGCCTCCGTTGCCGATGGCGGCACGCATCCGGTCGAGGTTCCGCCGGATCGTGCCGCTGGCGGCCACCCGTTCGACCGCCGCGCGCAGCTCCGCGTGGTCGTCGACTCGTTCACCCAGCCCGAGCTCTGCCACACGGTCGGCGTTGGCGGCCTGTTCCGGTGTCTGCGGAACGACGACCAGCGGCACGCCCTGATGCAGTGCTTCCATCGTGGAGTTCATGCCGCCGTGGCTGATGAACACCTTGGCGTGCTTCAACACCGCCGGCTGCGGGAACCACGGCTGGACGTCGATGTTCTCCGGCGCCGCGCCGACGTCGCGCGCGGTCATCGCCACCTGCCAGCCGCCGTCCGCGAACTGGTCGAGGCACGCCTGGTAGAAGCCGGCATCGCTCATCACCGACCCGAGAGACACGAACAGCAACGGCAGGTCCGTGCGGCGCGGTGACCACTCCTCGTCCAACCGGCTGCCCAGCATCGGTCCGACGAAGTGGAACGACTCGTCGAAGGTCTCGCCGTGCGGCTGGAACTCGCGTGGCACGAACACGACGCTGCACGCCTCAGGCGCCTCGATCGTGCTCGGGATGTCGAGTTCGACGCCGTGCTCGGCGACGAACCGGTCGAGATCGTCGGCGATCGACCAGGCGAGGTTGGCGTCCATCAACGTGTAGTGCTCGTTGGACGCGATATGGGGCAGTGTGCGCACGGCAGGAATGCCCAACTCCCGGGCCACGAGCCGCGCGGGCCAGTTCGTCGAGTCGTAGCAGATCAGGTCGGGCCGGTCGGTGCGGCAGCGGTCGAGCAGGGCCGGGTAGACCCTGCTCATCGCCTTGAAGTAGTGCGGAAACCACTCGTCCATCGGGTTCGCCGTGACCGGGTGGAAGTCCGGCAGCGCGGGCAGTTCCACCCATCGCGCACCGGCCCCGGTCACCGCCTCGGCATGCTCGGCGCCGGTGGCGTACTCGACCTCGTCTCCGCGTTTGCTCAGTTCTTCCACCACCGCGAGCGTCGGCGTGACGTGGCCATGTCCCGAGAGCGTGACGAACAGGATCCCCATCCCCCGATCCTGCCGAACATGGTCAAATGCTTTTTACTGCAGGAAGGCTTCGATCACCTCGGCCACGCGCAAGCCGCTCTCGAAGTTCGCCAGGTCGCGCGGGTGTTCGCCCCGCACTGCCTGTGCGAACAGCGTGAGCCGCGAGTAGTCCGAACCGGTCTGCTCCAGCGTCACCGGCTCCCACGCGCCACCGTCCGAAATGGACAGATCAGCCCACTGGTCCAGCCGCAGCGAACGTTCGGTGCCCCACACCGTCCACTCGTAGATCTCGGGCCCCGCCAGTCCGGAGAACGCGGACACGTGCACCGGCACGCCACTTCCCCGCAGCACGCCGCGTGCCGCCACCTCGGCGGCACCGGGCTCGGGGTGGTCGGCCGACACCGACTCGACGGACAGCGGCCCGAGCAGCCGGTCGGTCAGATAGATGAAGTGCGACAACACCTCGCGGACGAAGCCGCCCTGCTCGGAGCGCGCGAGCCAGACAGCATCCGCCTGGAACGCCCTGGGCCAGCGCGGGAACTGCAGCCTGATCTCCACGCCCCGCAGCGCGCCCAGCTCCGGCAGCCGTCGTTCGATCTCGATGGTCGCCACCATGTCCGACAACGCGAAGTTCACCGCGTTCGGCAGTCCACGTGCGACCTCGACCATCGCGCGGGCCTCGTCGAGATCGACAGCGAGCGGCTTTTCGCAGAACACCGCCTTGCCGGCCTCGAAGGCCTTGATCGCGAGCGACGCGTGTGACGCGGGCGGCGTCGAGATGTACACCGCGTCCACATCGGACAGCACGTCGTCCAGCGAGGTGACGACGGGGACGTCGAGCGTGCGGGGTGCGACGTCGATGCCCGCCACCACGGTGTAGCCGGGATGTGCCTGCGCCGCCGTCAGCATCCGGGTGCCCATGGCGCCCAGGCCGACGACGGCGAGGCGAATCGGATCAGCGATCATGGCCCTATTCTGCCGGTGCCCAGGCCCTGGCCAGCTTCACCCGCCCGCCGGTCTGCAACAACGATCCGGTGTAGAGCCTCGACGCGACCAGCAGGATCACCACGACGGTCACCACGAGGATTCCGAGCGAGACCAGCGCCTCCCACGGCTGCGCCTGCTGCGCGAACATCCGCACCGGCATCGCGACCCCTGCCGAGAACGGCACGAACGACATCACGGCCAGCACCGCGGGGTTGTCGAAGAAGAACTGCACGCCGAAGTACGGCCCCATCACCGCGAGCATCACGAGGCCCATCGTCGAGCCGAGGTCCTCCTGCCGGCTGACCAGCGCGCCCGCGACCGCCCACATCGACGAGACCAGCACGAACCCGAGCATCAGGAACGGCACGAACCAGCCGAGCGCGGGTGCCACCACGGCCAGCAGCTCGGCCTGTCCGGCGACCCGCAGTGCAATTGGTGCGGTGAGCGCCAGAACGACGACCTGGCCCAGTGTGAGGATCACGTGGCCGAGGATCTTGCCCGCGAGCAACGCCCGCACCGGCACGGTCGACACCAGGATCTCGACGATCCGGGTCTGCTTCTCGGTCACCGTGCTCTGCGCGATCGCCGCGCCGCCCATGCCGAACATCAGGAACACCAGCCCGAACACGAGGACCGTGACGAACCTCTGGTCAGAGCTCACCGCGGACGCGTCCAGCAGTTCCACCGGAGGCGCCGCGACGAGCTGGCGGATCACGTCGTTCGGCGGGTCGTTCAGCGCGATGACCTTGATCCCGCCGCCGTCCGGCACGATCGCCGCCTCGACGTCGTCGGACCTGACCAGCTCCGCCGCCGTCGCGACGTCGCCGACCTCGCGGACGTCGAGCTGCTTGCCCTGCACCACCTGCACGGCCGAACCGACCGCCGCGACCTTCGGGTCGTCGCCGCCGAACACGGTCGGCAGCACGGTGAGCGCGAACAGCCCGACAACGGTGAAGAGGAACCCGATCCAGAAACCCTTGGTGCTGACGAACGTCTTCATCTCGCGCTCGGCGACCAGCCAGGTCGCCTGAGCGAACGACGCCTTCTGGGAAGTACCCACGGCCATGTCAGATCACTTCCTTGAAGATCTCGTCGAGCGTGGGCACGACGGGCGTGAACGAGCGGACCTCGCCGCGTTCCAGAGCCGCTTTGAGGACCTGCTGGGGTTCTGACTCGAACACCGCGCGCGGCCCGTCGAGCTCCAGAAGCGTCGTGCCCGGCACGTCGCGGACCCAGCCCGCGTCCTGGGCGACGACGATCTCGTAGCGATCGCCCGCGTGGGTTTGCCGCAGTTCCTCCCGCGACCCCTTCGCGGCGATCCGCCCCTTTGAGATGATCACGACGTCGTCGCAGAGGCGTTCCACGATCGCCAGCTGGTGGCTGGAGAACAGCACGGGCACCCCGCCCGCCGCCCGCTTGCGCAGCACGTCCAGCACGGTCTCGACGGCGATCGGGTCGAGGCCGGAGAACGGCTCGTCGAGGATCAGCAGCTCCGGGTCGTGCACCAGCGCGGCCGCGATCTGCACGCGCTGCTGGTTGCCCAGCGACAGCTGCTCCAGCCGGTCGTTCGCGCGGTCGGTCAGCTCCAGGTCCTCGAGCAGCTGGTCGGTGTTGCGCTGCGCGATCGTCCTCTCGACGCCGTGCAGGCGGCCGAGCCAGGTGATCTGCTCGCGCACCTTCATCTTCGGGTACAGACCGCGTTCTTCCGGCATGTACCCGAAGTTCGGGCGGTTCTGCGGCGTGATCACCTGGCTCTGCCAGCTCACCGAGCCCCCGTGCGCGGCGAGCACCCCCAGCACGATGCGCATCGTGGTCGTCTTGCCGGATCCGTTGGCGCCCAGGAAGCCCGTCAGCCGGCCTGGCCGGACGTCGAAGCTCACCTCGTCGAGCACCCGATGATCGCCGAAGTTCCGGCTGATCCCCCTCAGAGTCAACATGGGAGGAACGCTATGTGGTTCATTCCAAGATCGCGTCCGCCGTGCGGCATCATCCGCGAGGAGGACTCCTTACGGGCTAACGCGCGCCAGCGGTGACGCCCAGGCGGTGCCCTCCTGTGTAGACGTTCATCGAGGTGCCTCGCAGGAACCCGACGAGCGTCAAACCCATCTCCTCCGCCAGGTCGGCCGCGAGCGACGACGGCGCGGACACCGCGGTGAGCACCGGGATCCCTGCCATGACCGCCTTCTGCACCAGCTCGAACGACGCCCGGCCGCTCACCATCAGCACGGTGCTCGTCAGCGGCAGCCGTCCGTTGCGGGTGGCCCAGCCGACGACCTTGTCCACCGCGTTGTGCCTGCCGACGTCCTCGCGCAGGCACAGCAGGTTGCCGTCTCCGTCGAACAGGCCGGCCGCGTGCAGGCCACCGGTCCGGTCGAAGACCCGTTGCGCGGCACGGAGTTTCGTCGGGAACTCGGTGATCATCTTCGGGTCGAGCCGGATCGGGTCCGCCGCCACCTGCCAGGTCGCGGTGGTGCGCACGGCGTCGAGACTCGCCTTGCCGCACAGGCCGCACGACGACGTGGTGTAGAAGTTCCGCTCGATCGACGGGTCGGGCGGCGCGACGCCTTCCGCCAGTCCGACGTCCAGCACGTTGTAGGTGTTGCCGCCGTCCGCCGTGGCGCCCGCGCAGTAGCGGATGGAGGCGATGTCGGACGGGTTGCGCACCACGCCTTCGCTGACCAGGAATCCCGCGGCGAGGTCGAAGTCGTCACCCGGCGTGCGCATGGTGACAGCGAGGGACCTGCCCCGCACGCGGATCTCCAGCGGTTCCTCGACCGCCAGCGTGTCCGGCCGCGCGGTGGCCGCGTCGTCCACCAGCCGCACCACGCGCCGCCTGCTCGTCACTCGTCCCATCGCAAGCCTCCCTGCAGATCGCGACGCACTCGTCGAGCAGGCGCCGCAACACCTCGTCCCCGGTCATGGCCCGCACCGCCCTGGCCACGACCCAGCCGCGCGGCCACCACCTCGGCACGGCGATCCCCGCCCTGCGCGCGCAATGTGCGACCAACCGCTCCGCCGGCGCCTTCCGGGTCCCGATCACCCTGGTGGCGAACGGCAACAGCTTCCGCCGACCGTCTTCTGTGGACTGATCGTTCACGCACCTGGCCACGCACGCCAGCACCGGATGCACGCAGGCCGGCCGGTCCGACCACACCTCGCCCGCGAGCACCGACGTCAGCTCCATCAGGCAACAGCCGTCCGCTGGCGTCCGGTGCCAGCCTTTCGCGAGCCGCGGCACGCGGCTCACAGGCGCGGCCTCCCCGGTTGCGACAGCTGCCCGGTGAGCACCGCGCCGGCCAGCCCGAGCACGCCAGCCGCGATGAACGCGAACGCAGGCCCTTGCGAGGCAGACGATCGCCGCGATCAGTGCTCCGGCGGCCTTCGCGGTGTAGAGCACGCCGAAGTTCCGCGCACCGTTCGTCTCGCCGAAGTACTCCCTCGTGACACCGACGAGCAACGAGTAGCAACAGCCCGTGCCCAGGCCCGCGAGGGTCGCGCCGATCAGCAACCCGGTCGTGTTCTGGGAGAACAGCAACACGAACTGCGCACACCCGCCGGTCGCCAACGTCCAGACGAGCGCCTTCCTGCGGCCGACGCGGTCCGAGATCCACCCGACCAGCACGCGTCCGGTACCCGTCGCCGCGGCCAGAGTGGCCAGCGCGACCGCCCCGAGCACCTTGTCGCCCACGAACAGGGGCAGGTACGCCAGGTCGTAGAGGGAGACGGCGGCGGCGAACGCCACACCGCCGTACAGCCACCAGAACGTGCCGCACCGCATGGCTTCGTGCGTACGGAACTCCTTGAGCGCGAACCGGTTCGGCACCCGCGCCCGGTCCAACGCCCACTCGCGGGGTGACACGTGCGGCGGCCACCAGTGCTCGGGCGGATCCTTCATCAACATGCCCGCGACGGCCACGACCACGGTGATCGCGATGGCCGCCCAGGTGAGGAAACCGCCGCCGAAGAAGGCCCCGGCGGCGAGCACGAACGGCACCGACCCGTACGCGAACGCCCCGCTGACGAACGCGACCTTCCCCGTGACGCGCTCCGGATACCACCGGACGACAGTGCCGAGGCACGTCGCGTAGACCAGGCCCGCGCCCACACCACCCAGGACGGCATACCCGACCAGCTGGTCCTGCCCGAGCGTCAGAAGCCCAGCGCCGCAGAGGATCGCGCCGATCCACATGGCACCGGTCGGCGTCAGTCTCTTCTGCTCCCTCAACCAGGCAGCGGGAAAGGCCGTGCCCGCCTGGCACACGGTCCACAACGCCAGTGCCCAGAACAGCTCCGGCACGCTCCACCGATCTTGCAGCTGAGGGATCAGCGCACCGAACCCGTACTGCCCGATGCCGGCCGCGAGCATCGCCGCCCACGCCGCCCACAGCACCGCTCGGCGGGACCGCCCCGACACCTCGACGTCGGTCTCCCCCACCCGGTAGAGCCTGCCGACGTGATCACGGACGTAAGTCGCGACTGGCATGCCCTTCACCCCGTTCCGAGGATTGCATACAGTATGAGGTAGGCTATACCACGGGAGCCCACATGAACATGCCCTGGACACTCGCCCGTCAGACGGCACGGGAAGCGGCGAAGCCACTGGAGGCCGTCGAGCTCGCCTTGTCCGATGCCGTCGGCCTGGCGCTCGCTTCAGGCGTACGAGCCCTCGCCAGCCAGCCGACCTGCGACACGTCCGCGATGGACGGCTACGCCGTTGCCGGCTCTGGGCCTTGGGCGATCGTGGGGCGGGTGGCTGCCGGCGATCCTGTTCCTGGCGTGCGGCTCGCTGCCGGTGAGGCGTTCGGCGTGGCTACCGGTGCGCCGGTGCCCGACGGATCGGACCTGGTGATCCCCGTCGAACGCTGCTCGGTGTTGGGCACGTTGGTGCACGACTCGGCGGCGGGCGCGCCGGATCCTCAACCCGGCAAACACATCCGCCGGCGAGGCGAAGACTGGTCCGCAGGCGACGAGCTGATCCCCGCCGGTTCCCTCATCTCCCCTGCGGTCGTGGGCCTGGCCGCGGGAGCAGGCCACGACACCGTCCTGGTCCACCGCCGTCCGCGCGTGGCCGTGGTGGTGACCGGCGACGAGCTCCTCCACTCGGGCCCACCCCGCCCAGGCCGGGTCCGCGACGCGATCGGCCCGATGCTCCCCGGCCTGCTCACCGGAGCCGACCTCCTCGGCACCACTCACCTTCGCGACGACCCGTCCGCGCTGGCGGACGCGCTGACCTTCGACCAGGCCGACGTTCTCGTCACGTGCGGCGCCACCTCGGTGGGCCCGGCGGACCACCTGCGGCGCGTGCTGGCCGACCTCCAGGCCGAGATCCTCGTGAGCGGAGTCGCCTGCCGCCCCGGCCACCCGATGCTGCTCGCCGTCCTGCCCGACGGCCGCTGCGTCGTCGGCCTGCCTGG
>NZ_VSRL01000256.1 GCF_012184385.1 Lentzea indica | reverse complement strand
CGGCTTCACCGCGGGCAGGGAACCGCTCGACCCGCAGGCCGCGCTCGCGGCGTTGCTCGGCTCGCTCGGGGTGCCCGCGGAACGGGTGCCGATGGACGCGGGGCAGCGGGAGTCGTTGTGGCGCACCACGCTCGCCGACCGGCGGGCGGTGATCGTGCTGGACAACGCCGCGGACGCCGATCAGGTGCGGCCGCTCGTTCCTGGCGCGCCGGGCTGCCTCGTGCTGGTGACGAGCAGACGCAGGCTGATCGGGCTCGACGGCGCCACGCCGTTGTCGCTGGACGTGCTGCCGGTGCCGGACGCGGTGGCGTTGTTCACCGCCGTCGCGGGGGAGAGGCCCGCCGCGGAACGAGCAGCGGTGCTGGAGATCGTCGAGCTGTGCGGCGGGCTGCCGCTCGCGGTCCGGCTCGCTGCCGCCCGGTTGCGTCATCGTCCACAGTGGATCGCGGACGACCTGCTCGACCTGCTGCGCACCCAGCAGGCGCGATTATCCGGCCTGGCGGCGGTGTTCGCCGTGTCCTACGAGCACATCGCACCGGAACGGCAGCGGATGTTCCGTGCGCTCGCCGTGCACCCCGGCGCGGACTTCGACGCGTGGGCCGCGGCGGCGTTGATCGGTGCTTCGCGAGGCGAGGCTGTCGCACTCCTGGAGGACCTGCTCGACGACCACCTGCTGGAGCAGAAGTCACGCGGCCGCTACGAGTTCCACGACCTGGTGCGGGAGTACGCGCGCTCGCTGGGGGAGACGGCGGGGCTCGGTGCGCTGGTCGGCTACTACCTCCACGTCGCCGACCACGCGGCGGATCTGCTCCAGCCGGGCAGGCGGCGGGTGGAGCTGCCGCCGATCGAGCCACCGGGCCACGCGCCGGCGTTGCGCGACAACGACTCCGCGGTCGCGTGGTTCACCGCCGAGTACCGCAACCTGGTGCTGCTGATCGAGCACGCCGAACCGGCGCACGCCTGGGCGCTCGCCGGCAACACCGGGCACTACCTGATGATCAACCACCACGTCGACGACCTGCTGCGCACCCAGGAGATCGCCGCCAACGCCGCCCGTGCCCTCGGGGATCCTGCCCAGGAAGCGTTGAGCCGGTACCGCTTGGCGCTGACGAACTACATGGCGTGCCGCTACCGGGTGGCGTTGGAACACGCGACGCGCGCGGGTGAGGGCGCTATCGCCGTGGCGGGTCTGACGCACCACCGGTTGGGCGACTACCAGGCGGCGGTGGCGTGCCACCGCGCCGCGTTGGAGACCGCGCAACGGGAGCAGAACTACCGGATGGCCGCGATCTGTCTGGCCAACATCGGTGTCTCGCTGATCGAACAGGGCGAGCTGGAGGACGCGCGGGAGCACCTGGAGAAGGCGCTGGTGCGCAACCGGGAGATCGGCGAGCGCAACGAGGAGGCGGCGAACCTGTCGTTCCTCGGCACGGTCCTCAGCAAGCTCGGCAGGCACGCGGATGCCCTGACGTCGTTGCGCGCCGGCCTGGAGCTGGCCGAGGAGCTCGGCAACCTGCACTACTCGGTGCGCGGCCGGATCGAGCTGGCGGACGGCCTGCTGCGCGCGGGTCGTGACGCGGAAGCGGAACCGCTCGCGCGTCAGGCGGTGGAGGCGCTCGACGGCGGCCGGGTGCTCGACCACCTGGCGGAGGCGCACAACGTGCTGGGCGACCTGCTGGGCCCTGCCGGACGGCGGCACCACGAGACCGCACTCGCGCTGGCCACCCAGATCGAGTACCGCCGCGAGATCGACCGCGCGCAGGCGGCTCTCGCCACCGCCCACGGCGGATAGTGCAGTGTGAGCTGTTCCCACCGGGGAGCCCGGACTGCCGCGCTGCCGAGAGCGTCACAGCCGGAGCTCGGCGGCAGCGCTCAGTTGGTCATCCTGGGAAGCGCCGGCCGGTCGCAGTGCAATGCCAGCTCCAGCTCCGGATAGATGTCCAGCACATCGTCCAGGCCCGTCAGCGCGATCGGACGCAGCACCTTTTCCTGTGGCGCCACGATCCGCAGCGGAACCGGTCCGCCGGTGGCCCGCTCGTGCTGGATCACCAACTCGTTGATCCCCGCGGAGCCGAAGAAGTCGATCCCGGTCAGGTCGACCACGACCGGAGAGGGTGGTGTCGCCGCCGCGAACGCGGCATCGATCTCGGTACGGAGCACCGGAACGGTGTACTGGTCCAGCTCCCCGGCCGCACGCACCACCACCGCAAGGCCCTCTGCCTCGCGCTGCACCTCGAGCGGTCGCATGGATGATCCGGACATGACGACGGCCTCCTCGGCGGCGAAGTGACGATGACTTCCACGCCCGGCAACGACTCCGGCCTTGGCGTGCAGCCCCGCTGGTGCGAGCAGGGCCGGACGAAGGCAACGGCTGAGGGCTCAACCACTCGCACAATCGACTCTAGCGACCCCTGGTGCCACGACAAGCCCACGAAAGGGTGGCCGTGAAGGCGGCAGCGCCCCCGCTCGCCATCTTTCGGCGGGGTTGCGATCGCGATCAACCTCGTAAGGTGGGGAGCGCTCCCACACCAGAACTGGAGGCACTGTGCGGTCGATGATGCGGGCATTGGCGACACCCCTCGCCGCCATGGTTCTCGTGACCTGCGCGGGCTCGGTGAACGCCGAACCCGCCGGATCTGCGCAGTCCATCGCGTGGGCGCCGTGCCCGGACGACCCGGAGGGCGAGTGCGGGACGTTGAGCGTGCCGCTGGACTGGAACAAGCCGAGAGGCCAGCGCATCGATCTCGCCGTGGCGCGCCACCCCGCGACCGATCCGGCGCGGCGACTGGGCGTGCTCATGGTCGACCCCGGTGGTCCTGGAGGTTCGGCGGCGGCGTTCGCGCTGTCCGGCCTGTTCAGTCCTGAGATTCGGGCCCGGTTCGACATCGTCGGCATCGACTCGCGCGGCACTGGGAACAGCCTGCCGATCCGTTGCGCCGACCTCATGACCGGGCAGCCGACGACCTACCCCGCCGACGAGGCCGGGTTCACCGCGCTGCTGCGGCACAACCGGAGCGTGCTGGAGAAGTGCCGCGAGCGCAGCGGGCCGATCTTCGACCACGCCGACAGCGCCGCCGTCGCCCAGGACATGGACGCGGCCCGGCGGGCGCTGGGCGAACGGAAGATCAGCTACCTGGGCCTGTCGTACGGCACGGTGTTCGGCCAGCAGTACGCCGAGAAGTTCGGCAACCGGATCCGCGCGATGGTCCTCGACAGCGTCGTCGACCACAGCGCGGACTCCAGGCGCTTCATGGGGGACCGGGCCGCGGCTGCGGACGACTCGTTCACCGAGTTCGCCCGCTGGTGCGATCGCACGGCCTCCTGCGCCCTGCACGGACAGGACGTTTTCGCGGCCTGGGAGGCCGCACTCGTTCGTGCTGACGGCGAACCGCTCGGCAGGCAACGACTGATCGACTCCGTTTACGGCGCGCTGCGCGACCCGGACTGGTCCTGGATCGCGGACCGCATCGCCGGCACGACCGGCACGCGAGCCAGGGCGGCCCTGAACTTCGAGCCGAACTACGAGTCGGTCCGGCTCGCGACGGTCTGCCAGGACTTCTCCTTGCGCATCAAGAACTTCGCGGAGTACTCGCGGCTGCGTGCAGAAGAGCTCCGCCGTTCACCGATCATGCGCGGCAGCTTCCTCGGCCACGACGAAGCCACTGCGTGCGTCGGCGTTCCCGGACCGCCCGCCAACCCGCCCCACCGCCTGGACATCCGTGACGCACCGAAGATCCTGGTGCTCAGCGCGCGACACGACCCCACAACCCCGTACGACTGGGCGGCGAACATCCAGCGGCAGGCGCCGCGCAACACCGCGCTGCTGACCTACGAGGGATGGGGTCATGTGGCTTATCCGCGCAATGCGTGCACCCGTGGCGGCGTGGACAACTACCTGCTGGACCTGACGATCCCGGCGGTCAGCTGCCCGGCCGTCGGGCCGTGATGAACGAGCGGTACCAGTGGTAGCTGGCGCGTGGCGTGCGGCGCCGGGTCGCGTAGTCGACGTGGATCAGGCCGAACCGGTGCTTGTAGCCGTGCGCCCACTCGAAGTTGTCGAGCAGTGACCAGCAGAAGTAGCCGCGGAGGTCCACTCCGGCCGCCGCGGCGGCCTCAGCCGCGGCGATGTGGTCGCGGAGGTAGGCGATGCGGTCGTTGTCCTCGAACGTTTCCGAATCCGGGTAGACGCATCCGTTCTCCGTGACGTAGACGGGAGGCAGGCCGGGGTGGCGCGCCTTGAGGTCCGTCAGCGCGGTGGTGAGACCGGCGGGTTCCACCGGCCAGCCCATGCCGGTGCGCGGGACGTCCGGCAGCTGGCTCGTGTCGACGCCGATGTCGTGGGCGGTGCGCTGGGCGGGGTCGGGCTCCCGGTGGGGCGCGTCGGCGACGTGCAGCCGGTAGTAGTAGTTCAGACCGACGTAGTCCAGTGGTTCGCCGATGATCGACAGGTCCTCGTCGTGCCGGAACGAGAAGTCGCTGAGCGCGCTGAACATCGAGGTCAGTTCTTCCGGATACGCCGAACCGAACAGCGGATCGGTGAACTGCCTGCGCAGCAGGCAGTCCTGGCGACTGGCCGCGGCGACGTCGGCGGGGGAGCCGGTCACCGGCACGGTGGGGGACTGGTTGAGCACGATGCCGAACTCCTGGCCTGGCAACCCGTTGGCGCGCATGGCCTGCACGGCGAGTCCGTGGCCCAGCAGCAGGTGGTGCGCCGCCGCCAGCGCACCGTGGCCTTCGCGCGCGCCAGGTGCGTGGCGGCCTTCGCCGTAGCCCACGATCGAGGAACAGTACGGCTCGTTCAACGTGGTCCACTTGGTGACGACATCACCGAGTGCCTCGTGCACGGTCGCGGCGTAGTCGCCGAACCGGTGGGAGGTGTCGCGGTTGCGCCACCCGCCCTGGTCCTCCAGCGCCTGCGGCAGATCCCAGTGGTACAACGTGAGGAAGGGTTCGATTCCGTTGTCCAGCAACGCCTCGACGAGCCGCCGGTAGAAGTCGAGGCCGCGCTGCTCGATCCGGCCGCGGCCGTCCGGCAGGATCCTCGACCACGAGACCGAGAAGCGGTACGCGTCGACGCCCAGGTCGGCGAGCAGGCGCACGTCCTCCTCCCAGCGGTGGTAGTGGTCCGCCGCCACGTCACCGGTGTCGCCGGACGCGACCGCGCCGGGAACCGTCGCGAAGGTGTCCCAGATGGACGGACCTCGCCCGTCGATCCGTGCTGCCCCTTCGATCTGAAAGGCCGAGGTCGCCACACCCCAACGGAAGCCGGCAGGAAAACTCACAACGATCTCCTCTGCGAGGTCAGCCCTTGACGGCGCCCGACATGATGCCGCCGACGATCTGGCGGCCGAACAACAGGAACACGGCCAGCACGGGCACCGTGCTGATCGTCGCGGCGGTCAGCACCAGCGTGTAGTCGGTGGTGTAGCCGCTGGCCAATTCGTTCAGGGCCTTCTGCACGGTCGGGTTCTCCGGCGTCAGCACCACGAGCGGCCAGAAGAAGTCGTTCCACGCCTGCATGAACGTGAACAGTCCGAGCACCGCCGCCGCCGGCCTGGCCGCGGGCAGCGCGATGTGCCAGAACAGCCGCAGGGAGTGGCACCCGTCCATCCGGCCCGCTTCCAGCAGCTCGTCCGGGATGGCCCGCTCGAAGTACTGCCGCATGAAGAACACGCCGAACGCGGTCACCAGTCCCGGCACGATCACCGCGTGGATCTCCCCGGCCCAGCCGAACTCGCTCATCATCATGTAGAGCGGGATGATGCCGAGCTCGGTCGGGATCGCCTGCGTGCCGATGATGAGCAGCAGCAGGACGTTGCGGCCGCGGAAGCGCAGCTTGGCGAACGCGAACCCGGCCAGGGTGGAGAAGAACACCACCGAGAGGGTCACCGTGCCCGACACGATGATCGAGTTCATCATGGCCAACGCGAAGTCGGTGGTGTCGAAGACGCGGGTGATGTTCTCGAAGAGGTGGCCGCCCGGCACCAGGACCGGTGGCACGCTGTCGATCGCGTCCGGTGTCTGCGAGGACACCACGAACGACCAGTACACGGGGAAGGCCGACCCGGCCAGCACGGCGATCAGAGCGGCGTACGTCCACGGTCCGGCGACGCGCCTGGCCAGCCTGCGGGCCTTCGCCGAGGGTCCGGCGGGGCGCACCGGCGCGGGGCGCTCCAGCACAGCGGTCATGGGTTCCCTCACTCCGTCCGGATCCGTTTGGTCACCAGGTAACCGAGGCCGGCCACGATGATCGTGGCGATCGCCAGCACGACCGCGATAGCCGAGCTGTAGCCGAAGTCCCACTTGGAGAAGCCCTGCTCGTACAGGTACAGCGCGGCGGTCTGGAACTGCCTGTCCGAGCCACCGGTCGCGGCCGCGGCACCAGGGTTGAACAGCAGCGGTTCGGCGAGCAGGCGCATGTTGCCGGTGGTCGCGATGATCGTGGAGAAGATGATCTGCGGCCGCAGCAACGGCACCGTGATCCGCCAGAACTGCTGCCTGCCGTTCGCACCGTCCAAAGTGGCCGCTTCGTACAGGCTCGACGGGATCGCCTGCATGGACGCCAGGAAGATCAGCGCGTGGTAGCCGGTCCAGCGCCACACCACCATCGAGGCGATCGCGATGTGCGAGGTGGCCGTGCCCGCCTGCCAGTCGATGTGCCCGGCACCGAACAGGTCCAGCACCCAGTTGATCAGGCCGAAGTCCCTGCCGAACAGCTGGGCGAAGATGATCGTCACCGCGGCCACCGAGGTGATGTTCGGCAGGATCACGCCCATCCGGAACAGCGTGCGGGTCCGGACCTTGCGGTTGAGCAGCTGCGCGATGCCCAGCGCGAACAGGATCTGCGGGACCGTGGTCAGCAGCCACAGGCTCAGCGTGTTGCCCATGGCGTTCCAGAAGTACGGGTCCGCGAACAGCTGGGCGTAGTTGCTGAACCAGATGAAGTACGCGTCGGCGGACTCGACCAGGTTGCGGTGCTGCAACGAGACCCAGACGGTGTAGAGCAGGGGGAACAGCCCGAAGACACCGAAGATCAGGAAGTACGGCGCCACGTACCCGTACGGCGCGAACTTGGTGTCCCACCGGTGCCTTCTGGCCGTCTTGTCGATCAATGCCATGTCAGGTCGTCACTTCTGGACGTCGCCGACGAACTGGCGCCACGAGTCCTCGCCGTTCTGCTTGCCCTGCTCGACGCGCTGCATCGCGTTGCCGATGGCGGTCTGGATGTCGCCGGCCTTCGGGCCCTGGTACTGCGGGTTCAGCTTCTTCGCCGCGTCGGTGAACAGCTTGCCCACGGGGGCGTCGTTGAAGTACGGGTTCTTGTAGTCCACGATCGCCGGGTCGTCGTACAGCTTCGGGATCGACGGCAGCAGTCCGGCGCTCTTGAACACCTTGGCCTGCTGCTCGGGCGCGGTCAGCCACGCCGCCAGCTCCACGGCCTTGTCGACGTTCTTGCCCGCCTTGGGAACCGTGAGGTAGGAGCCGCCCCAGTTGCCGCCACCGCCGGGCACGGAGGTGACGTCCCACTTGCCTGCGGCCTCGGGCCCGGCCTGGTCCTTGATCTTGGCCATCTGCCAGGCGGGGCACGTCACGGTCGCGAACTGGCCCTGCTTGAACCCGGTGTTCCAGACCGGCGTGGAGTACAGCAACTTGGACGACAGACCTGACTGCACGCCGTCGGCCACGAGGTCCCAGCCCGCCTTGATCTCCTTGTTGTCGCCCACGACGATCTTGTCGGACTTGTCGTAGTAGCCGACGGAAGCCTGCCCGACGATCGCGTTGAGCACGGTCGGCCCGCCGTCGAACCACTTCACGCCCTCCGGCGCCTTCTCCTGGAACTTCTTGCCGGCGGCCATGAAGTCCTGCCAGGTCGGCCACAGCGCCGCGACCTGGTCGCGGTCGGCGGGCAGTCCGGCGTTCTGCAGCAGGTCACGGCGGTAGCAGATGGCGAGACCGCCGACGTCGGTGCCGTAGCCGATCTGCTTGCCGTCCTTGCTGAGCGAGCCCTCCCACTTCCACGCCAGCCAGCGGTCCTTCAGCTGGTCGCCGCCCTTGGTGTTGAGATCGACGAACTTGTCCGGGGTGGCCTTGAACTGGTTGACGTAGCCGGTGTCGACCGCCTCGATGTCCGCGGCACCGTTGCCGGTGGCGAGGTGGGCGGCGAGGTTCTTGTGGTGGTCGGAGTAGGAGGCGGTGCGGTCTTGGATCTCGATGTCCGGGTGCGTGCTCGCGTACTCCTTGAGCAGCTCGGCGTACCCGAAGTTGCCGAACAGCCCGATGGTCAGCTTGGTCTTGCCACCGGACGCGGTGCCGCTGCAA
The DNA here is from genome assembly GCF_012184385.1 of Lentzea indica. Lineage (GTDB taxonomy): Bacteria > Actinomycetota > Actinomycetes > Mycobacteriales > Pseudonocardiaceae > Lentzea > Lentzea indica. Next base: position 4,188 of record NZ_VSRL01000256.1, on the reverse strand, counting down.
CCGCTGAGCACCACGGCGGTCGCCAGTGCGGCGCAGCCGATGGCGAGTGCTTTGGGGCGCATTCCAGGCCTCCGTCGTTTCTTGGGCGTCGATTTTTGGGCGCGCTGAAGCAGAAAAGTGGTTCTGGAGCAGGTGAACCGGCGTCGTCACGAACCGCCGGTCTGCGATGTGTGGCGCCTATGACAGCGGGGTTACGCAGCAGCCGTCAAGTAACAAAACGATAAACAGATCAACTTCCGCACACGTTTGACTAGGGAAAGCGCAGCTCCTACGGTGATGTAACCGCTTACGGTGAAACGGAGGGTCTGATGGCGACCGGGCGTGAGATCGCCCAGCTCTGCGGCGTGTCCGTGGCGACGGTGTCGCGCGTCTTCAACCAGCCGGAAACGGTGAACGAGGAAACGCGCGACCGGGTGCTGCGGGTCGCGAAGGAGCTGGACTACCGGCCCAACGAGTCGGCGCGCGCGTTGTCGACGAAACAGTCCACGATGATCGGACTGGTCTGGGACACCGACCACCGCAGACCTGGCTGGCGGCACCCGTATCTGCAGGATCTGCTGATCGGGCTGAAGTCCGCGCTCAGCGCACACGGCTACCACCTGCTGATGCTCGCGACCGGCGGTGACGCCCGCGAGGTCGGCGCGTCGCTCGCGGATCCGGTCGGCTACGTGAACATGACCCGCCGCCACCACCTCGGCGGTTTGGTCCTGATCGACAGCGGATCCGACGCCGAGGCGTTCGAAGCCTTTGCGCAGTCGGGTGTTCCGTGCGTCGCGCTGGACGTCGCCGTCGACGGCCCCAGGGCCACCTACGTGACGTCGGACAACGAGGGCGGCGCTCAGTCGGCCACCCGTCACCTCGCCGGGCTCGGCCACTCCCGGATCGCCACGATCACCGGCCCGCCGGGCAACCAGCCCGCCCAAGCCCGTGTTTCGGGCTACCGCAAGGCATTGCGGGACGCCGGTCTCCAGCAGCGCGACGAGTACGTCGTCGCGGGTGACTTCTACCGGACGAGCGGAACCGTTGCCATGCAACGACTTCTCGCATTGGACGAGCCGCCCACCGCGGTGTTCGCGGCCAGCGACGAGATGGCCGTGGGCGCGCTGCTCGCCGCCCGTGCCGCGGGACTGCGCGTGCCGGAGGACCTGGCGCTCGTCGGGTTCGACGACATCGAGATCGCCTCTGTGGTCGATCCGGCGCTGACCACGGTGGCCCAGGACAAGCCGGGGTTCGGCGTGGCCGCCGCCAAGGCGATCATGGCCATGGTCACCGGCGCCGGTCGCGAGGAACCCGTGATCCTGCCGACCCGGCTGGTCGTCAGGGACTCCTGCGGATCCTGAACGGTGCCCGCCGCTCGGTTTCGGCAAGCGCAGGTGACTCGGAACAAGGGGTCAGAGGGTGATGAGGACCTTGCCTCGGGCGTGGCCGCCCTGGACGTGTGCGTGTGCGTCGGTGGCCTTCTCCAGCGGGTAGGTGGCCTGCACGTGCGGGGTGTAGGCGCCGGCCGTCCCGAGCCGGGACGCCTCAGCGAGGTTGGCGGCGGCGTTCACGTTGCCCGCGACGAGCGTGACGCCGAGGGCGCCGGCACCGAAGTCGGCGATGATCGCGACGCGCGAGGCGTCACCGACGAGGGCCACGATGCCGGCCAGCGAGCCGGAGCCTGCGGTGTCCAGCGCGGCGTCGACCCCGGCAGGGGCGACCGCGGCGACGCGGTCGGCCAGACCCTCGCCATAGGTGATGGGGATTGCGCCAAGCTCGCGCAGGAAGTCGTGGTTGGCCTCGCTCGCGGTGCCGATCACCGTGGCGCCACGGGCGACGGCGATCTGCACGGCGGCGGAACCGACGCCACCCGCGGCGCCCTCGATCAGCACGGTGTTGCCGGAGAGGTCGCCGAGGTTGTTGAGACTCTCGATGGCGGTCGCGGACACAAGGCCCGCCGCGGCGGCCTGTTCAACGGTCCAGGCACTGGGCACGGGCGCCCAGGCGGTGAGCACCGCGTACTCGGCGGTTGTGCCCTGCCCAGGCCGAACACCCGGTCACCTGGCTCGACGCCGGTGACGCTCTCACCGATCTCGTCGACGACACCGGTCGCGTCACAGCCGGGGATCGCGGGGAACGTGGTCGGCATGATCTGGGCCATGTAGCCGGCCCGGATCTTCCAGTCGATGGGGTTCACGCTCGCGGCCTGGACCTTGACGCGGATCTCTCCTGGCCCGGCGTGGGTTTCGGGGGCGTCGTCGACGGTGAGGACGTTCGGGTCGCCGAACTCGTGAAAACGGACTGCGCGCATGGCGGTGCGGCTTTCAGTGGAAGGGAGTCGTGCAGGGTCAGTTTGACCCCGGTCACGTGTTTCGGCGCGCCGATGAGAAATCCGGGCGACCACCGTCATACAGGTAGGACATGAGGTGGACCGGGCGAGGAGTGATCATCTGTGAGCAGGGTCGAGACCAGGACCGGCCAGGGCGAGGACAGCGCCGTCGTGGCGGCCGCGCAGGCAGGCGACGAACAGGCGTTCGCCACGCTCGTCGAGCGGTACCGGCCGGAGCTGCAGGTGCACTGTTACCGGATGCTCGGCTCGTTCGAGGAGTCGGAGGACCTGACCCAGGAGACGTTCCTGCGGGCGTGGCGCCGTCGCGAGACCTACCAGGGCAGGGCCACCTTCCGCGCCTGGCTGTACCGCATCGCCACCAACGCCTGCCTGGACTTCCTCGGCCGCAGCCCCCGAAAAGCTCTGCCCGAACCACCTTCGGGTCCCGTGCCACCCGCGACTGTGCCGTGGCTGCAACCCTGCCCGGACACACTGCTGGCCGAGATCGAGTCCGCCGAGACCGAGCCGGACATCGCCGCGGTCGCCAAGGAGACCATCGAGCTGGCGTTCCTGGCCGCGATCCAGTACCTGCAGCCCAGGCAACGGGCCGTGCTGATCCTGCGGGACGTGCTGGGCTGGTCGGCCAAGGAGACCGCGGAGCTGCTCGAGTCGAGCGTCGCGTCGGTGAACAGCGTGCTGCAGCGCGCCAGGCCCGCGCTGAAACAACACCTGCCGGAACGCCGCACGGACTGGGCCCAGCCCGCGGACTCCGGCGAACTGGAGCGGGAGGTCCTGCAGCGGTACATGGCCGCGCTCGAACGCGCGGACGACGACGCGCTCGCCGCCTTGCTCAGCGCGGACGCCCGTGCCAGCCAGCAGTCCGGCGCGGGCGGCTACGAAGGTGAGGAGCCCGTCTGGATCGAGGGCAGGGACACGATCATCGACGCGTGGGTGCCCGCCCTGCACGGCCCGTACGCCGTGCAGTTCAAGATCCTGCCCACCACGGCCAACCGGCAGCCGGTGGCGGCGTCGTACATCCGGTCAGGCGATCAGCGGGAGTACCGGGCCTTCGCGCTCACCGTGCTGCGGATCGAGGACGGCATGGTCGCCGAGACCGCCACCTTCGATACCGCGCTGTTCCCGGCGTTCGGTCTGCCGGCGGCGATCACCCACGTGCCCTTGGAGCGTTAGCCGAGGGCGATGCTGCCGGTCATGGTCTGGGTGCCGATGACGTTGAGGAGCTTGAGTTTCTCCGCCGCGTCGCTGCCGGGAGCTGCCGTGTAGGCGACGACTCGCAGATCGGTGCCGGGGGCGATGAGCACGTCGCAGTCGAGGGTGAGCGTTCCGACGTCCGGGTGGTCGACGGTCTTGGTGTCCGACTCGTGGACGCCCACGATTCCGGTGTCCCACAGGTGTGCGAACGCGCTGCTGGTGTCGCGCAGGTCCCCGATCAGTGACAGCAGGCCGGAGTCGGCGGGGTAGCGGGCGGTCGCCGCTCTGAGGTCGGCCACCACGGCCGCTTCGAACCGGGCTTGCTGTTCGGGAGAGTGGGTGACCCTGCCGGGCAGTCCGGCGAAGTGGCGCCACACGATGTTGCGCTCACGGCCTCGCTGCGCGGACGGATCCCAGAACAACGCGGCCCACAGCGGGTTCCACAGGATCAGGTTCCACGCCGCGTCGTGCACGCTCAGCGGTGTGCCGTCCAGCTGGTCGAGCAGCCTGCGCAGCCCAGGAGGTATGTGGCCGGACAGCTGCCCAGGGCCGGGTGGCTGGTGCCCGCCGAGCAGGAACAGGTGCTCGCGCTCGGCCGCCGACAGTCTCAGGGCGCGGGCGATCGCGGACAGCACCTGCTGGGACGGTGACGTGGCCCGCCCTGCTTC
>NZ_VSRL01000255.1 GCF_012184385.1 Lentzea indica | reverse complement strand
CTGACTGCCGCGATCTGGCACAACCGCGCCACCGGCCAGCCCGTCACCCGATCCCTGATCGCATACGACCACTGATCAGTTAGGACTTACTCGTCTAGGCCTTGCAACGCAAGGGAGTGCCGAACCGCGAGCCGATCGACGGGTCGTGCCCGCAACACAGCGGCGCACGGTCTGGCTGGCCAGCCGTGCCCGCAACGTCTCACAGGTCACAACCAACCTCGAAGAAAGGAGCCAACGACTGCAGCCCTGTCGGGCCGGAGCCTTGACCCCTTCTTCCCTTGCTCTGCGACCCGCGGATCACCGTCCGCGAGCTACCAGCCGCCAGCCCCACCGCCCGCGAGCCGCTGACACAAACGGCCGTCACAGGCCCCAACCACCCTCAAACGAAAGGAGTCGACAACCCCAGCCCTACCGGGCCGGAGCCTTGACCCCTTTGCCTTTGGCCGCAGCCTTGACCGCGGTCCCCCGCAAGCTGAGGAAGGTGATCCGAGGTTCCTCGAAGTAGTCCCAAGGCCCAGCGTCAGCCAAAGCCCCCAAAGCCCGGAACTGCCCCACAGCCTCCTCGAACCGATCCAGCTGGATCAAAGCGAAGGCCGCGTACCCACGGTCATCCCGAAGCGCATGAGTGTCGGCACCCTCGTCAACAAGCCGATCCAGCAACGCGTCCAGGGAAGCCACGACCGAAGGTGCCTTCCACATGTCCGGTGAGGTGCTCTGCGCTTCGTAAGCGGCGTGCAGCGGCAAGGCCAGGAACTTCGGCGACTTGGCCGCGGCCTGCAGGGCGAACTCCAAGGCGAGTTCGTCCGACCCGTGCCACTTGCGGCACCAGTACTGCAGAGCCTGCTGGTGTCCGTTGTGGTGCAACGGGTCCCGGGCCATCAGCTCGGTCCAGATCGCGCGGAACTCGTCGTGTTCCATCTGCAGGCCGCGGGCGAGCGTGAGCATGGTGTTCCACGGCGTCGGGTCGTCCGGCAGAACCGCGGCGGCCACCTGGGCGGCCTCGCGGGCGTCGAACAGGACGCGGTGGAAGCCCTCGAACTGCTCGCGGGTGGTTTCGGAGGCGCGTGCGCTGCCGCGGATGTCCCAGGCCAGGGACACGAGCGACATCGCGTGGACCACGACCCAGTGCGGGTCGCCAGGACGTCCGGCGTGCCAGGCGGCCATCCAGGTGTCGTCCTTGGCTGCGAGGTCGGCGAGGGCCCACACCACGCGCTGGCGGCGGTCCCAGTCGCCGAACGTGGCGGCCACCATGTCGGCGGCGTTCTCCCATTTGCCGGCGCGGACGTCGTCCTTCACGGCGGCCAGGGCGAGGTCCTCGATCGGCGAGGAGGTCGTCACCTCGGCGTCGGGGACCAGGCCGTAGCGCTCGGGGTGGGTTTTGGGCAGCACGTGGGCCGCCACGACGTCCGTCGGGAGCTCGTCGATCTCCACGCCGAGGCGCTTGGCCTCGCGCATCAGGCGGATGACGGTGATGAGTTCCTTGGGCTTGAAGAGAAGTGAGAGCACCACGGGGTTTCTCCAAGAAGCTGTCAGTGCGCGGGGCGGTAGTCGGGGGCCACACCGGCCACGGCCAGCACGCCGCGCAGGCCCTCGGTGCCGCCGTTGTCGGAGACGGCGGCGGCCAGGTGGTCGGCCATGTCGAAGTCGTGAGAGGAGGTGACGAACGTGGTCCGTCCCAGCCAGTCCAGCTCCCAGTGAGCGAGGCCGGCGTCGGAGAACGCCAGCGCCACCAACGCGGACAGCTCGGGCAGCACCTCGCCCTGGCCATCTCGCGGCGGGCTCGTGCCCCGGCGTCCCGGCTGCCGGGCTCGAACGAGCCGAGGTCGGCCAAGCGGCCGGCGTCCAGTGCGTCGAGGACGGTCGTCAGTGACGGTGGCTGGTTCATCGCGGTGGCGGCCGCGTGCAACAACCTCTCGGTGCCGCGCACCACGCGGGCGCGGGCGCCGATGTGGCCGAGCGTTGCCCAGTCGACGCGCTCCTTCGAGGCGGCGTCGGACACCAGCGTGTTCAGCACGGCGGCGTCCAGCAACGGCATCGGGTCCACGAGCAGTTCGAGCGCGGGGCGGTCGCCCCAGCCGGACTCGGGTTCCAGGTCGAGGGCCTCAATGGCGGCGATGCGGTCCCGCAGCGGTGGGTGGGAGTCGTACGGGCCGCGGTCGGGGTCTGATGGGTGCTGGCGGATCTCCTCCAGCTCCTCGTGGAGCTCGGGGGAGGTACGCAGGCGGGCGAAGCCGTCGAAGAACGTCGTGGGGAGGTAGCCGAGCTCCCACGCGACGGTCAGGTGGCGGTTGGTGAAGAGGTCCCACGCGGCGTCGATCACCGGCAGTTCGCGCAGTGCGGAAGCGGCGGCGGACGAGCCGGCCGCAGAGGCCGAGAAGCGGTCGGCGGCGAACTCCTGGCGCCTGCTGATCGCCTGAGAGGCACGGAGGTACAGCTTGGCGTAGCCACGGAAGATCTTGGCGATCATGCGCTGGAACCAGTGCTCGGCGTCCATGTGGGATCCGGCGCGCAGCATCGCGTCGCGGCCGGAGACCACGACGCCGGCCAGGCGCGTGTCCTTGTTGGCGTAGTGCCCGAGCTCGTGGGCGAGCACGGCGATGAGCTGCTTCTCGGTCAAGGAGGTGAGCAGGGGAGCACCGATGAACATCCTGCGCTTCGTCACGCGCAGACCCAGGAAACGGGTGTCCTCGGCGACACCGGCGTTCACCGCGGCGAGGATCCGGATCTCGTCCGGCGGGCGGGTGCCGACGTCGGCGGCCAGGCGGCGGACGAGGTCCCAGAGCGCGGGCTGCTCCGCGGGCGTGACGAGGGTGCCGGGCACCTCGTCCTGCGTGCGGCGCTCCAGCGAGATCAGGCCCTTGACCAGCGCGAACACCACGGGCACGACGAACAGCGCCAGCTTCAGGCCGACGAGCGGCCGGTTGATCAGTGCGTAGGTCTCCAGCGCGAGCAGCCCGCCGATCAACGCGAAGGCGAGCACGTAGAAACCGACGAGCAGCGCGACCGCGATGGCAGCGCGGAACGAAACACGCATGAGTAAAGCGACCTTCCCCCAGTGCCGCGCGCAGATGGCGGCGCACGCAGTGTGCACGATGGACGATCACGACTCAATCTCGAAAAGACGGCGGACGCGAAACCGTTCGCGGGCATGTCAACCAGTCGATCGGCCAGTCCGCGTACCTCTGCGGGATGAGATCCGTGACGACAGCTCCGACCTTCAGAGGGAGGTGCGGTGACGCTCGGTGTCCCTACGGTCACCGAGGCAACACCTCATCGAACGCTGGAGGTAACCAGTGAGAGCAGGACAGCGAGGTGCCCGTCGGGGGATCACCGCGCTCGCGTTGTCAGCAGGCCTCGTCACCACGACGACGGCTGCTGTCGCGCACGCGCAGGAGCGGGCATCGGTGGAGGGTGACCAGAGCGTCACGCTGATCACCGGTGACCGCGTGGACCTGGCCGGCAACCGGGTCGTGCGGTACGTGCCGGGGCAGGGCCGGGAGAAGCTGCCCGTGAGCACGTTCACGCGGGACGGGCACCAGCACGTGGTGCCTGCGGACGCGTTGCCGTTGGTGGCCAACGGAAAGCTCGACCCGCGGCTGTTCGACGTGACGTCGCTGGCCGAGTTCGGCTACGACGACGCGCGCCGCAACACAGTGCCCGTGATCGTGCGGCCGGCGGCGGGCGCACGATCGGGCATCACCGCGCTCAACGCCAAGGAGTCCGTGGCCGATCTCGTGACGGGCTCGGTCGAGAAGTCGGGCAGCGCCTGGGAGTCGTTGCGCGGCGGTGCGGTCGAGAAGGTGTGGCTCGACGGCGTCCGCAAGGTGACGCTCGACCGCAGCACCAAGCAGATCGGCGCGCCGGAGGCGTGGCAGGCCGGCGTCACCGGCAAGGGCGTGAAGGTCGCCGTGCTCGACACGGGCGTCGACGAGAAGCACCCGGACCTGCAGGGCAGGCAGGTCTCCGAGAAGAACTTCACCGAGTCTCCTGACAACACCGACGAGGTCGGGCACGGCACGCACGTCGCTTCGACGATCGCCAGCAAGGGCGAGAAGTACCGCGGTGTCGCGCCGGACGCGGAGATCCTCGACGGCAAGGTCTGCCATCCGGGCGGTTGCACGGAGTCGGCGATCCTCGGCGGCATGCAGTGGGCGGCCGAGCAGGGCGCGCACGTCATCAACATGAGCCTGGGCGGAGGGGACACCCCGGAGATCGACCCGATCGAGGAGGCCGTCAACCGGATCTCCCGGGAGACCGGTGCGCTGTTCGTGATCGCGGCGGGCAACTCCGGACGGCCGGAGACGATCGGCTCGCCGGGTAGTGCCGAGTCCGCGCTGACCGTGGGTGCCGTGGACCGCAACGACGGCATCGCGCCGTTCTCCAGCCGTGGCCCGGCCGCGGACGGCGCGGTGAAGCCGGACGTCACCGCGCCCGGCGTCGACATCGTGGCGGCCGAGGCCGGTACGCAGGGCCACGTCGCGATGTCCGGCACGTCGATGGCGACCCCGCACGTCGCGGGTGTCGTCGCGCTGCTCAAGCAGCAGCACCCCGACTGGACCGGCACGCGGCTCAAGGCGACCGTCATGGCGTCGGCCAAGGCCAACCCGGCGCTGAAGCCGTTCGATCAGGGCACCGGCCGCGTCGACGTGCCGAAGATGCTGGCGCAGCAGGTGATCGCCGAGCCGAGCAACATCAACTTCGGCGTCCAGCAGTGGCCGCACGACGACGACCAGAAGATCGTCCGCGAGGTCACCTACCGCAACCCCGGCAAGGAGCCCGTGACGCTCGACCTGACTGCGGACATCACCGGACCGGACGGCAAGCCCTCGCCTTCCGGTCTGTTCACCGTGTCACCGGCGAAGATCACCGTTCCCGCCGGCGGCGAGGCCAAGGCCACGATCACCGCTGACACCAAGGTGAACGCGGCCGACGGCGCCTACAGCGGCGCGATCGTCGCGTCGAACGGCCTGCGCACGCTGGTCAGCGTCAACCGCGAGGTCGAGAGCTACGACGTCGGCGTCTCGGTGATCGGCTTCGACGGCAATCAGACCGAGAACCACAACACCCTGTTCATCAACACCAAGACCGGCAAGGTGCATCTGGGATCGGCCAAGAACATCCGTCTTCCCAAGGGCGAGTACATGGTGGACAGCGCCGTCATCACCCCGGACTTCAAGGTCGCGTTCCAGGTGCAGCCGAAGTTCCTGGTGTCCGGCAAGGGCTCGATCACGATCGACGCGCGCAAGACCAAGCCGGTGGCGCTCAAGACCCCTGACCCCGCGGCCAAGGGCATGATCGGCACGGTCGGGTTCACCACTCAGGTGGCGGGCAGGACCTTCGGCCACGGCTGGGCGTTCTTCGACGGCCTCGCGGGCCAGGTGTCGACCGCCCAGATCGGACCGGACGTGCCGGGCTTCCAGACGACGATCGCCGAGCAGTTCCAGGGCACGGCACGTGACGAGAAGACCCCGGTCAGCTACCGCCTGATGTACACCGAGAAGGGCATGCCGACCGGCTACGAGCGCACGGCCAAGCCGAACGAGCTCGCGGAGATGACGACCGCCTTCCGCCCTGCCGGTGAGGGCCGCAAGCACGGGATCGCCGTGATGCCGTACCCGGACGACGACAGTGGCGGCTTCGCCTGGTTCACCCCGGTCCCCGAGGGCGGTCGTGCCGTCGACCTCGTCTCGACCACGAGCGGCAGGTGGAGCTGGATCTACGACCGCGTCGGGCCGGACAACAACAACGAGTACTCGACCGAGACGCCCGTACGTTCCTTCAAGGGCGGCAAGAAGTACTCGCAGACGTTCGGCGCCGCGATCTTCGGCCCGTCCGTCCCCTCGGCGCCCGGCTTCGGGCTCGCGCGGCTCGAGGACCAGATCGCGGTCAGGGTCCCGCTCTTCACCGACAGCAACGGCGGCGAGGGCAGGGTCAACGGCGGAACCGCGCGAACCTCGTTGTTCCGCAACGGCACCAAGCTCGGTGAGTCGGACCGGCCAGGCGCGATCTTCGACGTCCCGGCGGAGGAAGGCTCGTACAGGGCGGAGATGGAGCACAGCCGGACGGCCGAGCTGTCGACGAAGGTCAGCGGCGCCTGGACGTTCAAGGCCAAGCACACGACCGACATCACGCACCTGCCGCTCACGGTGGTCCGTTTCCTGCCCAAGCTCGACGACAAGGACACCGCGCACGGCCGTGTGCAGATCGTCCCGCTGAAGGTCGAGCAGCAGCAGAACACGCCGAAGGTCAAGCGCGTCACCGTCGAGGTCTCGTTCGACGACGGCGCGACCTGGAAGCAGGTGCAGGTGGCCGGGGACAAGGCGATCGTGAAGCACCCGAACGGTGCGAAGTTCGCTTCGCTGCGCGCCAAGACCACGGACGCGGCGGGCAACACCGGTGAGGTGACGATCATTCGCGCCTACAAGATCGCGAGCTGATCGAGCCGGCTGATCGAGCCGGGTGATCCAGCCGGCAGACGGTGTCAGACCCGCTGACTAGCATCGGATTCGGGGGCCTCGCGCTCCGGCCTCACAGGGCCTGGGAACCCCCAAAATCCAGCATAGTCAGCGGGTCTGACACTTTTCACGGACGCCGGTACTGCGCAGGCGAGCCGACGGTGGCCGGGTCTTCGTAACTGCCGGCCTTCCCACGATCAACGTGGAACGTGGTCAGCGTCGTCACCGGCGAAGCGGCATCCCGCCGGTCCCCGATCACCCGCATGTGCGTGGTGAACCGCCGCGGCGTCACCTCGTACACGTCGTACCCGTACCTGTTGCCCTCGAAGTACTTCAGGTGCGGGTTGGCCGCGCCCATCACCGGTCCGTTCACCGCGTTCCACTCCGGCGAGTACGCCCCGGACGTGACCGAGTGCGCGGTGAACTCGGTTCCGATCACCGGCGACGACAGGTCGTCGAAGTCCGGCCGGATGTCGTCGACGAACGCCGAATGCCAGTCCCCGGTCAGCACGACGAGATCCTTCATCTCCGAAGCGGCGACGTGCCCGAGCACCTCACGCCGCTCAGCCAGGAACCCGTCCCACTGATCGGTGAAGTAGTAGCCGCCGCCCGGTCGCGCGAGCTGCGACAGCATGATCGAGTTGATCCACACCTGCCACGCTTCGCGCGAAGACGAAATCCCGTCCAGCAGCCACTTCTTCTGCACAGCACCCAGGATCGTGCCACCAGGAAGGTTTTGCGCGGACCGGTACTGCCGCAGATCCAGCACGGTCAGGTCCAGCAGCGAACCCCACTGCCGTCGCCGGTGGATCTGTGGCTCCAACGCGCTGCCCGAACGGATCGGCAGGTGCTCGTACCAAGCCTGGTACGCCGCGGCACGGCGCTTCACGAACGGCGCCGAGCCCTCCGAGCCGCTGTAGTCGTTGACGACCTCGTGGTCGTCCCACGTCAAGAAGAACGGATGCGCGGCATGGGCGTCGCGCAACGACGGATCACCCTTGTAGAGCGCGTGGCGGCGACGGTAGTCCGCAAGGGACAGCACGGCGGGGCCCTCGTGATCACGGACGTGCGCGCCGCCGACCTGGCCGTGCTCGTAGATGTAGTCGCCCAGGTGCACGACGAAATCCAGGTTCTCGCGCGCAATCCCGCGATGGGCCGCGTAGAAGCCGTCGTGGAACGCCTGGCAGTTCGCCGTGGCGAACCGCACGCGAGAAACAGGGCCGACAGGTGCCGTGCGCGTACGGCCAACGCGGCTGCGCTTACCGAGCGCACGGAACTGGTAGTAGTAGGTGCGACCGGGAAGCAGACCGTGAACGGGCACGTGAACGCTGTGCCCCAACAGGTTCGATGCGGCGACCGTCCCGCACGCCACACGCCGCCGCATGCCGGAGTCGGTCGAAACAACCCACTCGACCTCGACGATCTCGGGCAGCGGCTGCTCGAACGCGAGGGGTTCCGGAGCGAGCCGGGTCCACAGGATCACGCTGTCCGGCAACGGATCCCCGGATCCGACGCCCAGGGTGAACGGTGCCGGGTCGTAGGACGCACCCAGGTCGAGCGCGGCGGCCAAAGCCTCGGCGGGCGACAGCCCTGCGGACAAAGGCCACACGGTGCCGAGAGCACCGGCGGCGGCAGCGGCGCGCAGCAGATCACGGCGGTTCAGCATCAGCGGCTCCCGACCGTGAACGAGATGTTGTCCGCGTAGCCGTCGTTCGAGGTGCCGCCACCGGACCGGGTCAGCTGCAGCGTCACCACGGCGGTCCGGCTGCCGGGTGGGACCGTGCCGCGCGCGGACCGTTCGTGCAGACCGGTGCGGCCAGAGCGTTCCTCCGCGGTCACCGGCCCGAGCACGACCAGGCCGCGCGGTGTCCCGCCGGAGTCGAGGAACTCGACGGACAGCCGGGCACCGTCCTGCTGCGAGGCGTAGCCGCCGAGCCACGCGGAGACCTCGAACTGAGACGCCCGGCGCGGCAACGTCAGGTTCTGTCGCAGTGTGCTCAGTGGCGTGTCGCCGCCGCCGAAGAACGAGGCACCGCGCTGTGCCGGACCGGGATCACCGGGCCCCGGATACCCCTGGCCCGCGTCGTACCGCAGCACGACGGGGGCGCCGCGACGGTGAGCCAGCCGGTCAGGCCCTGCTCGGCGTCGCCGTTGACGATGAGATCGGTCATGCGACTCATCCGAGCAAGCGGGGCTTTCGCGGGCGGATCAGACGGCCGAACCAGGCGTGAACGGAAGGCCACAAGGGCCGTGAGGGTGCCTCACGAGGGCCTCACCACTGCCCCAGGAGGATGATGGTGACAGAACCGACCGTATGAGAAGGCCGACTGGGTAGTCGCCGGGGCGCGCGGATCGTATCCTGGGGGGTGACGTCCCCAGGGTGGGTCGTCCGCCGGGTTCGGCGGAAACCGAAAACACCCGGCGCCCGCGACCGCTGTGCCGGAGGAGGAACGATGCCACTCTCCGAGCACGAGCAGCGACTGCTCGATCAGATCGAGCGCGCGCTCTACGCCGAAGACCCGAAGTTCGCATCCACCGTACGAGGCGCCAAGTTGCGGCGGCCGTCCAAGCGACGCCGCGTGCAGGGCATCGTGTTGTTCGTGGTCGGTGTGGCGGCGCTCATCACCGGAGTGATGCTTCCGCAGCTCGCGATCGCCAGCATTCCCGTGGTGAGCGTCTTCGGCTTCCTGCTCATGTTCTTCGGTGTGCTCATCACCCTGACGACACTGCGTCGCGGTGACCAGGTGGCCGAAGGGGCTCAGGAAGACGGCAAGCCGACGCGCAGCCGCAGCTCGTTCTCCGAACGGATGGAAGAGCGCTTCCGTCGTCGCTTCGACGAAGAGCAATAAGCCGACTGAGCCTCAAAGCGATGGGCCCGCCCCCGACAGGGAGCGGGCCCGTTGCTTTGTCCGAACTTCCTAGACCGGGACGGCTTCCCGCTCCGGCGTCTCGGCCACGGGCGCGGGTGTCGGCTTCAGCACCGACTTCGGGAAGAGCCGCGCCCGCAACGACAGCGGGGCGTTCTGTCGCAACGACTGTCGCACCGCCGCCAGTGCCCCCGGCAACGCAGGGTCGGCGATGGGGTTGGCGCTGTACCAGGACCGCTCGATCGCCCCGATGACCACCCGCAGGCCGTCCTTGCCGGCGTCGTCCAGGTTGTGCTCGCGCGCCAGCCGGCGAGCAGCGGTCCGGATCGTCTCTGCCGCGGGCACGGGCGCGCCGCGGTCGATCGACTCCGCCATGAGCTCGCTCCAAGCCGCGGAGGACGCCCTGGCGAGCGTGGCCACGGTGTGCAGGCGGTTGTGCCGACGGACCGCTCGCACGAGCACGGGCGTCAGGACGAGCCCTGCGATCACCAGCACCACCGCGAGCCACCACGAGAGCAACGCGGCCGCCAGGCCGACGCCGATGAGCCACAGCCCGGCCGCGGCCGGTATGAGCAGCTTGCGCGCCCACGCCACGCCCACCAGGCCCGCGCTGATCACGCCGAGCAGCCCGAGCACCAGGAACAGCGTCAGCAGGAACGCCAGCACCAGCACCACGCCCAGCGCCCACAGGTGCCACGGCTGCGGCCCCACGGGACCTGCCTCCTGCAGGGCCTGACCATCGTCCTGACCGTCGGGCGAGGCGGAGGGCTGGGCCGACCCGGTCGCGGACGGCGCCACCGACTCGGTCTGCGTGTCGGCGGTCGGCTGCTCTTCGGCACCCGGCGCGGTGTCGCGCAGGTACGGCGGCACGACTCCGCGGCCGTCGGAGATCGGGGTCGGGTCGAAGGTCATCCAGCCGTGGTTCGGGAAGAAGATCTCGACCCACGCGTGCGCGTCGTCGGTGCTGATCACGCGGTGGGAGTTGTCCGCGGACGCCACGCCGGCGGTGAAACCGATCGCGACACGGGACGGCAGACCCACCACACGGGCCATCACGGCCATCGCGGAGGCGAACTGCTCGCAGTAGCCGACCTTGCCGCGCGTCACGAAGTCGGTCAGCGCGTCCTTGGTGACGTCGCCCTGCGTCTTGAGGTCGTACTTGAAGTCGCTGGTGGGGCTGTTGAAGAACTCGGACAGCTTGGCGGCCTTGTCGAAGTCGTTGGTGGCGCCCTCCACGATCTTGTTCGAGAGGTCGATCACCTCCTGCTCGACGCCGTCGAACTTGTAGTACTCGCCGTCCACCAGGTTCTTCTGGCCGGACGCCAGACGCAGCGCCTGCTTCGTCGGCGTCGACAGCACCGTGTCGATCTCGTAGGGCTCCGGCTCGCGCTCCCGCTGCGTGAAGATCACGCCCTTCTTCGTGTCGAAGCGGTAGTCGTCGTCCGGGGTGTCGATGCGGCGCACGGCGCCGTAGGTCGGCAGCCAGAAGCTCTTCCAGTCGCGCGGCTCGACGTTGATCCGCGTCGTCTTGCCCTCACCTCGGTCGCCCGGCTGCAGCGGCAGCTCGCCGCGCGCGGGCTGGCCGCCGGGGTCGCTGCCGCGTTCCCAGCCCTTGTTCGGCACGTACCTGGCGAGCGTGGACGCCCGCATGTACGTCTGTTCCGGCAGGCCGCGCACGTAGAACACCTCGGCGGTGCGGCCGCGGTTGAGCATGCCGCGCAACGACGTCATCTCGCTCAGCCCGATGCCGCCCTTGCCGCCGCCACCGGAGCCGCTGCCCGGCAGCCTGCCGACGGTGCCGACGATCGTGAAGCCCGCGCCGACGATCAACGCGATCACCATCGCGATGCTCGCCACGTGGTCGCGGAACCACCCGACCCGCTCGCCGAGCCGGACCCGAGCCTGCCGCGCCACGCCTCGTGCCGGTGCTGGCCGTCGACCGCGAGCAGCATCGCGAAGGCCGCCGCACCCAGGATGAACGTCCAGAACGGCAGCATCTCGTCGGCCAGCGACGCGGGCACCGCGAACACGCACAGCAGCACCAGCCCGGACGCCGCCGGAGCCGCCGCCGCCACGGCCAGCGTGTCCACCAGCACCGCCACCAGGCCGATCGCCAGCACCACGAGCGCCTGGATCGCCGGCGTCGCGTGCACCGGCGGCACCCCGGTCTGCACCTGCGCGACGGACTCCGCGAGCACGTCGCCGAGGTCGCCCAACGCGTCGGGACCGGGGATGAACAGGAAGATGCCCGACCGCGTGTGCAACGCCGTGAGCAGGCACAACAGCACGAAGACCTGGGCGATCGCGACCAGCGGCGGGGTCAGCCGGGTCGCGCGCAGGAACGCGCCGGTCACGGTGATCGCGACGATCACCACGCCGATGCGCACCAGCCACAGGTCGCCCTCGATCACGCCGGAGAGCGCGGTCGACGCGCACAGCACGGCCAGCGCGGCGATCCACGGCGTCGCCGACGTGAACCACTCTGGCTCGGTGCCCTTCGCAGGAGCGGAACGGGACCCCATCTCAGCCCACCTCCGAGCGAACCGACGGTCCCCGGTTGCCTGCCGAGGCGCACAACTCTTGCCACACCTGTTGCATCGAGGCCGACGGCCGCGCGATCGCCACGCCCCAGCCCGCGCCGCTCAGCAACCGCCGCGCGTCCTCGGGATCCGGTGCCGAAGAGTCCGTGCCACCGGCCCACGCGTTCACGTCCAGCAGCACGGCCAGGCTGCGCATGCCGCGCGGCCGGTACCGGATCAGCTCCTCGATCGACGCGGGCGACACGCCGCCCAGCACCGCGATGACCTCCTGGCCCGCGCCGGGGTCGATCCCTGCGCTGAGCTCACGCCGGTGCGAAGCCTGCAGCGCCGCCAGCGAGTCCAGCACGACGTGGTCGCTGTGCCCGCCGTCCGACGATCCACCCGCGAGCACCCGCCCGTCCTCGGAGACCAGGCGCACCTGGTGGCCGAAGTGGTGCAGGTGCAGGCAGATCGAGGCCACGAACGAGATCGCCCACTCCAGCGAGGCCGTCGGCCCGCTGCCGCGGTGCGCGTGCACCCGGTGGTCGAGCAGCACGGTCGTGCCACCGCGCCACGGACGTTCCTCGACGCGCACCATCAGCTCGTCGCGCCGTGCAGTGGACCGCCAGTGGACCTTGCGCAGGTCGTCACCGTGCCGGTACGGCCGCACGACCGCGTCGTCCTCGCCCTGGCCCGCCCGCAGCCGCACCG
>NZ_VSRL01000254.1 GCF_012184385.1 Lentzea indica | reverse complement strand
CCCGGACGCAGACCCTGGCGCGCCGCCACCGTTCCGCCCGGCTATCGCGGGCTCTGGCCGGGACACGGCCGCGGTCTGCGCGACCTACGAGCCGGGAGCAGCCGTGCCCCGCGTGCGAATCGACCCGCGGATGCCTGCCGAGGACCCGCTTTCCCTGACCGCCCAACGAACCTCACGCGGCACACCGCTCGCCGACCACGTGCTGGTCGCGCCCGGCTTCGGTGCGCTGGTCGAGGTGATGCCCGGTGCGGACGCGCCGGCGGGGACGTTCGTGGTCGTCACTGATCAGGGGCGTGCGCATCCGCTGGAGAGTGCGGAAGTCGCGGAGTGGCTCGGGTATGGCGGGGTGAAGCCGGTGCGGGTGCCCGCCGCTCTGGTGGCTCGGTTGCCGCAGGGGAGCGGGCTTGGGCATCGCGGTGCGCTCAGTCGCGGGTGAGGTGACTTGGGTGTCGCAGGGTGGCGGGTTCGGGCCACCCTGCGGCACCTCAGTTCTGGGTGGGGTGGCAGGGGTGTTGGAGGGCACCGGGTTCGGGCATCGCGGCGCGCTCAGTCGCGGGTGAGCTGGCTGGGGTGGCGGGGTGGGGAGTTGCGCGTGCTCAGCCGCGCGTGAGCGAGCTGGATGTCGCAGAGCACACCAGGCTCAGCCGCTGCGCCGCCTCACTCGCCGGTGAGGCGGCGCGGTGTTGAGGGGCTCCGGGGTAACGCGGCGTGCTCAACCACGGGCCAGGAATCTGGATGTCGCAGGGCACCGTGAGTCGGCGCGCCGCGTTCAGCCACGGGCGAGGGAACTGGATGTCGCAGGCCCCCAAGCTCACCCGCCCCACCGCACTCACCCGCGAGTGAACAGCGAGTCCTCATCAGGCAGCTCATCCCAGGCAGGCTCAGCGGAAACAGCATCCGCTCGCCGCGGCCGCCAACCCTCCCGGCGGCCACGGCGCAACACCAGCGCGAGCAGCAGTACCAGCGCCGCCACCCCGATCACCGTCCCTGCCGTGAGACGGGTGTGCCAGGTCGTCCGAGTCCACCAGGCCGCCTCCCGGACCTGTTCGGGATCCGCTGGTGGGACTTCCACGTCCGGCAACGTCAAAGGCGAGGCGGGCGACAGTCCTTCGGTCACCGCGCGGTACGGGTTCACCAGTCCCGCGCCGTAGGCGGCGCCCTCCCCGCCGGGCGCCGGGCTCGCCGTCGCCATGATCCGGTTCGCAACTTCGCGGGCGTTGAGCCCCGGCCACGCCGAACGCACCAGCGCCGCGGTGGCGGAGACGAACGCGGCCGCGAAGCTGGTGCCGTTCTGGTAGTGGTGGCCGCCTGCGCGGGTCGCGGTGGTCACGCCGACGCCCGGCGCGACGACGTCGACCTGCGCGCCGATCCGTGACGCGGGCATCCTCATTCCGGCCGGATCGACCGCGCCGACGCCGAGCACCCCGTCGTATCCGGCGGGAAACGTTGCGGGGCCGGGGTTTTCGCCGTCCTGGGTGTTGCCGGCGGCGGCGATCACGAGTGCGTCCTTCGACTGCGCGTGCGCGATCGCGTCCCGCACGTACTGGTTGTCCGTGCTGCCCGCGACCGACAGGTTGATCACCTTGGCGCCGTGGTCGGCCGCGTACCAGATGCCGCGGGCGAGCACGACCGGGTCGAGTGCCGATGGCGCGCCCTGTTCGGTGACATCGCGGTCTGTGACGCGCACCGGCAGGATCTTCGCGTCCGGCGCGAGCCCGGCGAAGCCGGTGCCGTCGACGGGATCCGCGGCGATGATGCTCGCGACGCCGGTGCCGTGTGAGACGCAGTCGAAGTTGCCAGGCAGATCACCGACCAGGTAGAAGTCCTGTCCCGCCAGCACCTTGCCCTGCGCGCGCAGCTGCGGGTGGTCGGAGTCCACACCGGAGTCGACCACGGCGACCAGCACACCGGCGCCTTTGCTGTGCGGCCACACGGTTTTCGGCATCAGCGTGCGCTGTGCCCACGGCAGGTCGGTGATCGGCGGCCTGGCCGGCGTCGGGTTGTGACACGCACCCGCCGGTGGCGCGGCCGCTGCTTGAGGGCACGTCATGGTCGCCGCGACGACGAGCGCGCCGATCCTCTTCATCATGGTGTGATCGTGGGTGCCGCGACGAGCCCGTTCGAGTGCACTGGCAGGAAGAGGTCAGTGCGGCGCTGCGGGCTCGTGACGGCCATAGCTTGATCTCATGCCGATCTCCGCACCGTCTCGACGAGCCGGGTGCCTGCTGCTCGCCTTCTCCTTGGCCGCATGCGGGACCACGGCCACGGGTGGCGCGCCTGCACCCGCGATGACGACCACGACCGTTTCTCCAGCCTCGCCGACGTTGACCGCGGCCGATGGCGTGAACTACGCGGCCTGTGCGGACGGCACCTGTGAGGTGACCGTCCCCGGCCCGGTCGACATCGCGGTGCAGGGCCACACCCTCTCCGTGACGGAGGTGACCGCCGACGGCATCACTTTCACCGTCGCCCAAGGCGGATACCGGTTCACCGCCACGCCCAAGGCGTCCTGCGGCAACGTTTATCTCTTCTACCTGAGCGCGACCAGCGGCAGCATGACCGGGGGAACCTGCGGCGATCCGGCGACGCCGCCCACCGCGGTGCCGGGAGCGCTCGCCGTGCAGCTCGCGGCGGTGAGTGGCGGCGTTGCCCTGCTGAGGATGGTGGCGTGATGGCCGCGCCCAGCCAGGACAAGGGCCGCGTGGCAGCGGCCCGGTTGCGTGAGATCGCGGGGCCGGAACTGTACCGGCGCAACCCGTTCCGCGTCGTGGGGCTGGCCACCGACGCCAAGCCCGCACAGGTGCGCGCGCAGCGCCATCTGCTGCTCGGTGCACTCGACCTCGGCGGCACGATCCCCGGCGACCGGCGCTTGCCGTTGCCGTCGCCACCTTCGGCTCAGGAGGTGCGCGCGGCGTTCGACGCACTGGAACGTCCTGACCACCGCCTGGTGGACGAGCTGTTCTGGTGGTGGGGCGAACCCGGTGCCTGTGGCTGCGCGCCGGAGGTGCACGAGGTGCACGACATCGCGGTCGAGGCACACGCGAAGGCACTCGACAACAAGACTGACGACGACCTGTGGATCGACGCGGCGGACGCGTGGATGGACGCCTTGGACGACCCGAGGTTCTTCGACCACGTGCGGCACCGCATGAAGGCGTTGTCGGACCGCAGGATGAGCGAGTCCACAGTGGAGGGTCTGCGGAACGCTCTGCCGAAGGCGTTGCTCGCGCCGCAGGTCGCGCTCGCTCCCTCCAGGCCGAGGCTCGCCACCCTGTTGGACACGTGGGACGTGCCCGCCGTGCTCCTCGACGACGCGCACCGGTCCGCTGCCGAGCCGACGACAGCGCGGATCGACGCACTGGTGCGCGAGGTGAACTCGTTGCTGAACGACGGGTCCACGCGTGCGGCCGCCCAGCGGGCCGACGAGCTGCCGAGGCTCGCGAACCTGCTGGAGACACTGGCGCCGCACGAGCGGTACCGGTGGTCGGCCAAGGACCGCAACAGGGTCGCCGTGATGCTGAACAACTGCGGGCTCGCGCTGCGCGACAGCGACCAGACGAAGGCGAGTGACCTCCTCGAACTCGCGCTGTCGTTCGTCGTCGAGCAGCGAGACCGGGAGATCATCCAAGACAACATGGCGCTGCCGTCGTCTTCGTGGCAGTTCGAGGTGATCCAGCTGGTGCGCGAGGGCAACAAGGCGTCGGCGATCCAGACGCTTCGCCAGTTGCAGCTGCGGATCACGGATCCGGTGCAGCGTGCCCAGATCGACGCGATGCTGAACGAGCTGGCCGGTCGGCCGGCGAAGCCGTCGCGCTGGCCGGCGAACCTGGTGTTGTTCGTCGCGTTCGTCGCGATGGTGACGATCTGCGTGGTCGGTGCTCTCGGCGGATCGATGTTCGCGTCGATCGCCGCGACGATCGTGCTCTCCTGGGTTCCGTTCGTCGTCATTGGCGCGCGGTGGTACCAGTCGATGATGAGTGGGGTCGTGTCCTTCATCACCGGCTGTGTCGCGTTCGTCGTCGGCTGGCGGGCGCTCGCCTCACTTCCTTCGGACGTACTGGAGCCGTTCTGGGGATCCGCGCTGGCCTTCGTGGTGGTGTCGCCGTTCGCGTACGGAGTGTCCCTGATGATCGCTGATTGGCGGAACCGCTGATGAACAGGTGGACGACGTGGCGCGGCCAACGGCGCTACCACAGGGAGTTCCGGATCGCCGCTCCTCAATGGCCGGACCCGGTCTCGCTGACCGGACTGATCGAACAGCAGCTCTCAAGTCTGTCCGCAAAGGACACAACGGACGCGAAGCCGGCGTTGGACGAGAAGGAACTCGCTGATGCCGCAACGAACCTCTGGCGCGCACAACGCAGGCTGACGCGCCTCGCCGAGGAGGACTCGCGCGAGGCCAAGCGGGTCGGCAGGTATCTGCAGGCGACCCAGCGGGCGCTGGACGAGGCGGGCCTGATGATCCAGGACCACGACGGCACCGAGTTCTACCCGGGGCTGTCGCTGGAGGTGATGGCGTTGCAGCAGGACCCGGCGCTGCGGCACGACACGGTGCTGGAGACCGTCCGCCCCTCCGTCTACCTGGCGGGCAGGCGCATTCAGATGGGACAGGTCATCGTCGGCCGCCCCGACAGCACAATGGAGGTTACCGGTGCGTGACACCATCGACTTCGGCATCGACCTGGGCACCACCAACAGCGCCATCGCGGTTGTCCGCGACGGCAGCGCGTCGGTGATCAAGAACAACGAGAACTGGGACTTCACGCCGTCCGCTGTCTGGATTCCCAAGCAAGGCGTCACGTACGTCGGTCGCCGTGCACGAGACTTCGTCGCGGCCGACCCGGCCAACGCGCACGCCGAGTTCAAGCAGGAGATGGGTCTCGACGGTGCGGCCCGGTTCTTCCGCGACGCGGGCATTCCCCTGACGCCGCAGCAGCTTTCGGCGGAGGTGCTGAAGTCGTTGCGGGCCGACGCCCAGCACGCGCTCGGTGAGCCGCCACAGGCAGCGGTGATCACCGTGCCCGCCGCGTTCCGCCTGCACCAGAACAACGCGACGGGTGAGGCCGCCGCTCTCGCGGGGTTCGGCAACTGCCCACTGGTGCAGGAGCCGACGGCGGCCGCGTTCGCCTTCGGGTTCCAGAACGAGAGCACCGACGCCTGTTGGATGGTGTTCGACTTCGGTGGCGGCACGTTCGACTCGGCGTTGGTCACCACGCACGAGGGAGAACTGCGGGTGCTCGATCACGCGGGCGACCCGCACCTCGGCGGCAAGCTGATCGACTGGGCGATCGTGGAACGGCTGCTCGTTCCCGCGGTCGAAGCCGAGCTGGGACTGCGTGACCTGCGCAGGGACAACCCGGTGTGGCAGCGCACCTTCGGCGTGCTCAAGGCCGCGGCGGAGGACGCCAAGATCGAGTTGTCGCGCACCACCAGCACCAACCTGATGATCGAGCTCGACGTCGGTGGCGGCGACCGGCGCATGTTCGAACACACGCTGCGGCGGGACGACATCGATCGCCTCGCCGAGCCTTTCTACCTGCGCGCAATCAACCTGTGCCGCGAGGCACTGACGAAAGCCGGGCTCGGCCCCGCCGACGTCGACAAGCTGCTGCTGGTCGGCGGCACCACTCTCTCGCCGACGTTGCGTGAACGCCTGGCAGATCCCGTTGAGGGACTGGGCATCGAGCTGGACCACAGCCAGGATCCGACCACCGTCGTCGCGAGGGGTGCGGCGGTGTTCGCGAGCACGGTGCCGCTGGACCGGCCGAAGGCACGACCCGTGGAGGGTGAGTTCAGCGTCGACCTGAGGTATCCGCGCAACACGAGCCTGACCCTCGTGCCGGTGCAGGGACGTTTCGAGAGCACGACCGCGCAGGACTGGACACGGTTGCACGTGGTGCTGGACAACCAGAACGGCATGCCACCGTTCCGCACGCCGCAGGTCAGCTTGGACGCGCAGGGCACGTTCGTCACCGAGGTGCGGGTGGACGAGCGGGCGACGTCGACGTTCGACGTGCTGCTGGTCGACCACAACGGCATGCGGCGCAAGGTGAACCCAGCGACCGTGTCGATCACCCACGTGCTGAACGAGCTGGGTGGCCAGGTGCTCACCAACTCGCTCGGACTGTCCGAAGCGGACGGAACCTTCACTCCCATCCTGCACAAGGGCGCGAGGCTGCCCGCCATGGCGCGAAGCACCTTCTACACGACGATCGCCTTGCATCGCACGGATTCCGACGCCGTCATTCGCATTCCGCTCGTTGAGGGCGAGCGGGCGAGGGCCGACCGCAACCTGCGCATCGGCCTGATCGAGATCAGGCCGAAGGACGTCCGCATCGACCTGCCTGGCGACAGCGAGGTGGAGATCACCATCGAGGTGGACGAGTCGCGCCGGGTGACCGTGGTCGCCGACGTGCCGCTGGTGGACGAGCAGTTCGAGGCCGAGATCGACCTTTCCCGCGTGCAGCCGCCTGTCGCCGCAGACCTCGAACGCGAGCTGCGTGAGGTGCACGGCAGGCTGGCCGCGTTGCGGGACAACCGGCGCGTGTCGGCCGTGGCCCGTCGCAAGCTCGACCGGCTGGAAGGTGAGCAGGTGCTGGACACCGCCCGCGACGAGGTCCGCGCGGCGGCCACCGATCCCGGCAGCGCGGCGGCGGCCGATCACCGGCTGCGTGACATCCAGGCCGTGCTGGACGAGATCGAGGAGGAGGACCAGCTGAACAGTCTGCTGGCGGAGCTGGACGACGAGATCAGGCAGTGCAAGGACCTGCTGGACCGCAAGGGGGCGGCCGACGACCTGCTCGAGCTCGCGGACATCGAACGCAGGGCCGCCGACGTGCGCCGCAACCCCGACAGCGCCACCGTCGACGAGCTGATCGGACGCGCTGTCCACCTGTCGACGTCGGTGATGAGGCGCGACGAGACGTTCGACATCGCGCTCTTCCACCACTTCCGGGAGAACATGGCCAGGCTGAGCCAGCCGATGCGGGCCCGAGCCCTGATCACCGAAGGCAACATGGCGATCGCCCAGCAGAACTGGCGGTTGCTGCCCGAGATCAACCACGAGCTGCGCAAGCTGTGGCCCGTCGGCGAACCGGAGCGCTCGCCGGGTGGCGTCCGCAGCCAGAACGGACGGCAACGATGATCACCGCACAGGTGCGCGGGTTCGACCGGGCTCGCGCCGCCGAGCTGGCACGGGCGGGCGAGCACGACGCGGCCGTGCGCATCCTGGACGGCCTCGGCCGCGATCCGGACACCCTCGACCTGCTGGCCAGGGTCCACGCCCAGCGCGGCGACTTCGCAGCGGCGGCCGAGGTGTGGTCGGAAGTCCTGGCCCAGGACCCGACGAACCCGTCCGCACTGGCGGGCACGAAACTCATCACCGCGATCACCGAAGGCAAGCGCCGAGCTCGACCGCTGCCGCTGGCTGTCATCGGCTCGACGGCTGTCGTGGTCGCGGCACTCGCCGGCGTGCTGATGGCCCAGCAGCAGACACCGGCGCCACCACCACTTCCGACCGCCGCGCCACCTTCACCCGCGACGCAGTCCGCCGCGGTGACGCCGGACCCGCGTGAGGCGGCTCTCCGCTCGCTCATGACCGAACTGGCCGGCGCGGACGTCCGGCTGGAGCAGCACGACGACGGAGTTCGCGTTGTCTTCCAGCGGGGCATGTTCCTGCCCGACAGCACCGAGCTCAGCCAGGAAGGACGCGGGCAACTGGAGCGCTGGGGCAGGCTGTTGCGAGGCAAGGAAGTGCGGGTGACCGTGCTCGGCCACGGCGTCGTCGTACCCGGCGGCCCGACGACCGGCGGCTCGGCGACCGCGCTGGCCAGAGCAGCGGCCGCCGTCGAGGTGCTGGCGGACGCGGGCGAACAGCCGGCCACCACCTTCGCAGCCCGGTCGGCGGATCAGACGGAAGCACCGCACGCGGACGGGAACCCGGCCGTCAACCGGACGGTGAGTCTGCTGGTGGAGCCGCGTTAGTTCGCGTGTGACGGGTACGAGAGAAATAGTGCGGTACAGCGAAAAGCCTGGGCAAAGGTCAGCCGATTTCCTTGTCGTCACCCGGTGCAGCGCGGTTTTCTCTTGGCACAGCAGGAAAACATGCGAATCCGGTGAAGGAGATGGCGTATGTCCGAGCAGCAGAAGAAGAACGAGCCTGAGGTCGCTGAGGTCGACGAGGAGTCGATGGACGAGGTGTCCGGTGGTCTGCCCAACGGCTCCATGACGACGCAGAACGGCCAGGGCACCAGCTACGACGGGCTCTTCTGATGAGCGTGCCGCGGCAGCTTTCCGAGCAGTTGGACGTCAACGACTTCTGATCTGAAAGGAAGGCCATGAGCGAGAACAAGGACCAGCCCGAGGTCGCCGAGGTCGACGACGAGTCGATGGACGAGGTGTCCGGTGGTCTGCCCAACGGCGCCATCACGACGCAGAACGGCGAAGGCTCAGGTTACGGCGGTATCAGCGCGTGACCGAGGCGTAGCAGCTTCTGCGCGAGCTCGAACGTCAACGACTTCTGATCGGGAAGGAAAGCCATGAGCGAGAACAAGAACCAGCCCGAGGTCGCCGAGGTCGACGACGAGTCGATGGACGAGGTGTCCGGCGGTCTGCCCAACGGCGGGGAGTTCACGATCAACGGCGAAGGTTCGAATTACACCAGCATCGAGGACTGACCGCGCACGCGGACGGAACCGTCAAGGGTTCCTGAGCGTGTGTGACGACTCGAGCCGGATCCGGGTGACCCACGCGGTGATGTGAGCCCTGGTCGGCAGGTCGAGCTTGGCCCGGACGTTCTCCAGGTGACTGGCGACCGTCCGGGCCGAGACCCCTTGTCTGGCCGCGATCTCGCGGTTGGTCAACCCGTCGGCCACCAGCCCCGCCACCTCCCACTCGCGGGGTGTGAGCACCGACGGTGAGTCCTGGTCCTCCAGTGCGCACGTGATCGCCTGGTCGACCGTCAACCCGGCACCGTCGGCGAGCAGGGCGTCGGCGGTGGCCGGGGACAACTCGGCGCAGGCGGTGGACAACGCGGACGCGCACTGGCCGGACCACCACGGTTCGCCGACCCAGCCGACCGCGTCCCGCGCGGCCATGGCTGAGGCGAGCAGCCGCACGGCCCGTTGCGGCCGGCTGAGGAGGACCGCGGCGACTCCCATGCCCTCCAGCGCGTCGACACGTGCCATGTCATTGCCCGCGGTCAATGCGACGGTGAAGTGTGCTGTGGCACGGTCGGGATCACCTTGTTGCAACGCGATAGCACCCGCTGTGTGCACCAGATCCCCGAGAACGGCGTTCGCAGGATCACCCTCCAGCAACGACAGTCCCTCGTCGACTGTCACCCTGGCGTCGTCGAGATGTCCGCGCAGCAGCAGGTTCCACGCCAAATGCGACAGAGCTTCGGCCAGGGCGTGCGGCTGTCCGAGCTCCCGTGCGCTGACACGAGCTGGGGCAGCAGCACGTTCATCGCCGCCTGGTCGCCGAGTCGTCCGCAGGCGAAGGTCAGCCCCTGCACCGCCCAGTGCTTCGCCCACGGCGCACCACACTCCTCGGCGAGTGCGACCGCCTGCTCGCCGAATTCGCGCGCGGAGGCGTACTCGCCGTCGCCGACCATGTGATCGCACAGCTCGACCAGCAGGACCACGCGGCCCATCGCCGAGCGCTGGCGGATGAGCGCGTTCTCCAGCAGCTCGAGGGAACTCTGGAACGACAACTGCTGTCTCCGCACTCTGGTGAGCGCTGACAAGAGGTTCGCGTAACGCTCGTCGTCGGTGGGCGTGGCGAGCGGGACCGCGAACTCGAGGTTGTGCCGGTGCTGGCGGCGCTTGATCCGCCGTTCCTCCCGCGTCATGCCGACCGGAGGTGGCAGGACCGCGAACAGCACGAGCCGGTCCACCAGCCGGTCGACCGCGGCCGTCCACTCGTCGCATCGCGTCAGTTGAGCATGACCGAACATCCGCAACGATTCGAGCACGCGCAGCCGTTGACCGTTGGCGACGACCAGCGACTTGGCCACCAGACCGGTCAGCACCGTCCACAGTGTACGGTCGGGGAGTTCGAGGTCGGAGCACACCGCGGCGGCGTCCTGGCGTTCGAAGGAGTCGGCGAAGACGGTGAGCCTGCGGAACACCGCCTGCTCGGTGTCCGACAGCAGGTCGTAGCTCCACTCGATCGCCGCGTGCAGGCTCTGGTGCCTGGTGGGCGCGGTGCGCGGGCCACCCGACAGCAGCGCCAGCCGTTCGTCCAGGCACGCCAGCAGTTCCTCGGGCGGCAGCATGGCGACCTGGCGCGCCGCGAGCTCGATCGCGAGCGGCAGTCCGTCGAGGCGCAGACACAGATCGGCCACCGCGGCGGCCTGCTCGTCGGTCAGTCCGAAGCCGGGCACGGCGGCCTGCGCTCGTTCCGTGAACAACCGGACCGCCGGATCGACCGGCAAGGACGCCACCGCGAACACCTGCTCGCCGGGCACGCCCAGCTGTTCCCTGCTGGTGGCGAGCACTCGCAGGCCGTCGCTCACCGCCAGCAATCGAGACACGAGTCGTGCGCACGCATCGACGACGTGTTCGCAGTTGTCCAGTACGAGCAGGCAGGGCCCGCTCCGGCAGGCTTCGGCGATCATCTCGCCGGCCTCCCCGCCGAGCGCGGCGGCGACGGCCGCGTCCACGTGGCCGCCGTCGGACAGAGGCGCCAGCTCTACCCACCACACATCGCGGAACGTCTCGCCGGTGCGGTGCACGAACTCGCCGGTGAGCCGGGTCTTGCCGATCCCGCCGGTGCCGGTCAGCGTGACCACGCGTGCACGGGACATCAGCCGCCGCAGGTCGGAGAGTTCGCGTTGCCTGCCGACGAACTCGTCCACGAACGGCGCGGGCAACGTGAGTCGCCGGGGCGAGGGCTGCCCGGCTCGCGCGAGCACGGCACGGCCCGACGCGAACTGGCTGTGCAGCGTCGTCGCGGCCATCCGCAACTCGCTCGCCAGGATCCGCCACGAGACGCCACTGTCACGCGCCTCGGACACCGCGTCCCGGAGTGCGGACGCTCCGACGCGCTGAAGCTCGGCCAGTGCCGCGGCGCGCTGTGTCTCGTCGCACGCTGCTTCGGCACGCGTGACCAGGTGTCGTAACGACGCGAGATGGCTCTCCCGCATTCCACCTCCTTTGAATCCATGGCAAGTCTGTCACGAAATTGATTCCCACCAGGAGTACGTCTCACTTGGGTACTTGGTTCAACGTGGCTCCGGTCACCCCCGCGGTTAATCCGGTCGTATTTCCTGATTGCGTGTCCGGATCTTGAACGGCCGCCCTTCAGTGACCACGTCGTCTCAGCTGGCAGCACTGATGAGCTGGGCGTATCCCCTGGGTGCGTCGTTCTTGCACACCCTGCCGATTTCCGTCGAATCGGATTCATGTTTTCGTGGCGGGGAATTGCCAGGAAAGGTGACATGATGCGGGATGCGGAACATCTGATCGACCGGGAACGTGAGAAAGAGTCGATCGAAGGTTTACTGACGGCCGCGGTTTCTGGTACAGGCAGTCTGCTGACCGTGTGCGGCGCGGCGGGCACGGGGAAGACCGCGCTGATCGACCACGCGACCGACCTCGCCACCACGCGGGACATGACGGTGCTGCGGGTGCGCGGCAGCTTCGCCGAGGTCGACGCGCCCTTCGGGCTGGCGCAACGGTTGTTCGAGCCGCGGCTCGAACTGGGCGCGCTGTCCCGTGAGGGGCTGAACGAGGCGTTGACCGGACTGGCCGCGGCCGGCACGGTGCTGGTGGCCGTCGACGACGTGCAGTGGGCGGACGAGCCGTCATTGCGCTGGCTCGCCTCGTTGCCACCGCGCATCGAGCACCACGGCATCGCCATGCTCGTCAGCGTGTGTGCGGGAGATCCGCCCACCGACTCGGAACTGCTGGACGACCTGCTCGAGAGCAGCGCGGACGAGCTCCGGCCCTGCGAGCTCGGCCCGGCAGCCGCGGCGGCGTTGCTCGGCGGCGATCCGGATCGTGCCTCGACCTGCTGGGAACTCACCGCGGGCAACCCCGCGCTGCTGACCAGGCTCGCCGCTGAACTGTCCACTGAGGACACCGACCCGCTCCAGGTCGAGGTCCCCCTGGTCGCCCGCACCGTCCACGTGTGGCTGCGCAGGGTGTCGGACCGGGCCGTCGCGATCGCGCGGGCCGTGGCGGTGCTGGGTTCACACGCGACGCTGGACCGGGTCGCCGACATCACCGGTGTCGAGCTGCCAGAAGTCGCCGACGTCGTGGCCGCCGTGGAGCGCAAGGGATTGCTGCGAACGGCGGACGGCATGGTGGACTTCGCACAGCCGCTGGTGCGCGTCACGGTCACGCGGGAGCTGTCGTTCGCGGCACTGCGACGCGTGCACGGCCAGGCCGCACGCCTGCTGCACGAGAGCGGAGCGCCGGACGAGAGCATCGCGGAGCACCTGCTCGCATCGGGACCGGTGACTTCGGAGTGGGCCGTCGGCGTGCTTCGGTCGGCGGCGGCTTCGGCACTGGAGCGCGGTTGCCCGGAACTGGCCGTCACCTGGCTCCGGCACGCGGCAGCCGG